>JBGVMR010000027.1:0-13179 GCA_045124875.1 Akkermansia sp. | reverse complement strand
TTGAAAACGGCGGCGACAGAAAAGCGTGGCTTTATGATTTACGACCATCAAAATATTGAGCCTCAATATAATTTCATAAAATCAATAACGGAATAATTCATCCGCTTTTTCATTTTGCGGCGGCCATTCTGTCACCGCCGTTTTCAACGGGGTTCCATTCATCTTGTATCACTACCGGTGGTTCCGCTCGCCCGCTGTCGCGGGCTCCCTGTACCACCGGCTAAGCTTCTTATCGCCCCGCTATCACGGGGCTTTCAAATTCCGCTCGCCTACGGCTCCCGTCTTCGCCCTGCGGGCTTCGCCGAGGCATGCGCCATCTGCCCGATAAATTACAATTTACAGGATTAATATTTCAATTGCCTCTCACTGTTCTCGCGCGTGTTTTCTTTATGATAATCTATTACGCACGGGCAAAATCAGAAGCCATGCAGCCGGAGACTATTGACATGCCTCATACAACAGATAGCACGGAGTCATGATAATGCTGCCCGGCAGGTCAACACAAACATAGAGAAGCGCAGCACCGGGGTAGGCATACAGGACACGCCACGTCAGCCGCTCATCATACTTCACTCTGGCCACGGCACGTTTTTTGCCGTTGTAATGACATGCCGCATCATGAGATGAGGGTAAAATACGGTAAGGGCGCATGGCATAGTATGCAACGGGCTTTTTGCAATCCAAAGGCAAGGCCGCCAACGGGTTGCTCAAATCCTCCGCAAAGACACAACAACTTATGCTGCCATAGTTATGTAATTCAACCTCGTAATAAGCTTTGCTACCGGTAGCCCCGGCGTAAACCAGCCGGCTTGAATCTACCTGGTCCGGGTAAATAATCAGCTGCCCGGTGTGCAGCTCCAATTCTGCAGGTTCTGCCAGCACATAATATTTACCGCCTACCTTGTATACAGGTACTTTTGTTGTATAAGACTCCTCAAGCTCAGCATCAAGCGGCGTATTTTCAGTGGTCACAATGGCATCGTAAACCGAGGCCTGATTAAACACGGCTTCGCTTGTTCGCACGCAGGAGCTCAGCCCAAACACAGTAAGGGAAATAACAATGGCAGCAAGGATTCTATGGTACAAAAGCATGGTTATATCTAAGCGGTATCTGTTGCGGGGCATTATAACAAACGCAGATTCCCCACTCAAGCCTGAAAATGCTCTCATGAGCAGAGGATGATTCAATTTTTACTCGGATGATAGGAAGTCCGGCCCGCAATGCATCACACAACTTGACATATTCCTGACAGAGTGTATAATTCATGCATGGAAAATCCGCGTTCTAAATACGATTCACGTCTGACGTTAAAATATATAACAATGGAGCACGAGAATCTCATTTTTGATCGCAAATCAGCACTGAGCAAGCCATCGAGCCTGGCCGAAGATATATCAGCTTTCGCAAACGCAGAAGGCGGAGCTTTGGTCATTGGAATCAATAATGATAAGGAACCGGAAGGTATAGGGGCACTGAATGAGGTTAAATTAAACGATTTGATAGAGGCTCCTCGTACGACATGTAAACCCATGCCACGCTATGATTATGAGTTTATACCCATAATTAACAAAAAGGGAGAAAAAGATAGATTATTGTTGCTCCACATATACCCTAGTCACACATGCCTCATCAGAACAGCCAAAGATGATACTTTCTTAAGAATAGGTGATAGGTCAGTTCCCATGAAAGGAGAGAGTCTGCGCCAACTCGAATACGAAAAGCAATTACAAAGATTTGAAGATAGTATATGTGAAGGTGCTACCATCCATGATTTAAATCCTGAACTCATCTCTCAATACAAACAGGCCATAGCAGCTGAAGATATTGCAACAGAACAGGTACTTTCTGCCAGAGGTATGATGAAGCAAGGCAAACTCACATACGCGGCAGTGTTATTATTTGCCTCTAATATTCGTCAGTTTTATCCTAATTGCCGCGTGCGCTTTATCAGATATGAAGGAGAAACAGCTCGTTTCGGCACCAACTTTAATATTATCAAGGATCAGTCATTTGATGAATCAATCATCGGATTGATTCATCAAATAAAAGCAATGGTTAAAAATCAACTCCGCGATTTTACAATCCTGAACCCCCAAACGGGCAAGTTTGAAACGACTCCGGAATATCCGGAATTTGCATGGCAGGAAGGTATCATCAATGCCATCACTCACAGAGAATATGCATTAAGTGGGGACTATATTCGTGTAATAATGTACGATGATCGTCTTGTGATTGAGAGTCCCGGGAAACTTCCTTACCCGGTTACTCCCCAAAATATCAAAAATACGCGGTCTTCGCGTAACCCTGTAATTGCTCGAGTTCTCACTGAAATGGGATGGGTCAGAGAGTTAAACGAAGGAGTGAAACGTATTTACGCTGACATGAAAGCCCTTTTTCTCAGCCCTCCGTCATTTAAGGAGGATTCAGAATCCGGGCATGTTCGCTTGGTTCTCAAGAATAACATTCTTGTTCGACATGCTCGATTTAAGGAACGAAGTATCCAACTTATAGGAATTAAAGCATGGGAAGAACTGGATGATTTGGAGCGTAGTATTGTGACATATATGGCGCATGTAACAAAAGCTCGGACCGGCGAATTGGCTGAACATACGGGGTATTCGACAAATACCATACAAAAAAGGATTGCCCATCTCATTGAGCTTAACATAGTCTATAGCTATGGGCGCTTGCGTGATCCTCAACGCTATTATGGTCTTGCGGCCTACCATACCACATAGAAGCATATATCGGAGTAAGTTCGGAGTAAGTTCGGAGTAAGTTCGGAGTAGCTTCGGAGTAGCTTCGGAGTAGCTTTGGAGTAGGTTCGGAGTAGGTTCGGAGTAGGTTCGGAGTAGGTTCGGAGTAAGTTCGGAGTAGGTTCGGAGTAGGTTCGGAGTAGGTTCGGAGTAGCTTCGGAGTAGCTTCGGAGTAGCTTCGGAGTAGCTTCGGAGTAAGTTCGGAGTAAGTTCGGAGTAGGTTCGGAGTAGGTTCGGAGTAAGTTCGGAGTAGGTTCGGAGTAAGTTCGGAATAGGTTCGGAGTAAGTTCGGAGTAAGTTCGGAGTAGGTTCGGAGTAAGAAATAACACATTTTTATAAAAAGTCTCTCTACTACTCCATATCGTCTCCACATTGACAATACACAAGCAGTGTGTTAACATAAGCACGCCATGACACGAGAAGAACAACAGGATTTACTGGAGCAAGCCATACATCTCATTGAGAATGATGACAACATTGCGCAGGGAGTTGCCTGTTTGCTTCGCGCGGCAGAGGCCGGCATGCCGGAGGCCATGCAATACTATGCCCAATACCTGCAATATGAGAAAAAAGACATACCGGCTGCCGTTGATTGGTATGAGAAATGCTACCGCACGGGATTTGAGCTTGATTTGAGGGCAGAATACAGCAGCGGCACCGATGAGTTCCGCGCCGCCATTGATGCACGTTTTACCCCCGAAGAAAAGAAAACCATGCGCATTCGCCCCCAAGCCTGTTATGACACCTTGGTACGCTTGTTCGTCCTGTTAATGGCAGGAATGGTAGGGGGCAGCATCGGGCAGGTGTTCCGTTTTCCGTATGCAAGCATAGCGGGCAGCCTGTTAGGAGTAGCCGTGGCACTTTGTTTTTGGAAACGTATCTCCTATTCCCGCATGCGGGAGCTGAGCGAAGACAATTAACCGGTGCCACACACATCCGCCACGCGCGGGGCGCAGACGCCCTTTCTGCTTGCCATGGGGAGATGAATATGCTAGACTTCATAAAATATAAGGGAGTTTACATACTTCATCAACCTCAATTTAATGATGCTAAAAGGAGTTATCTTCGACATGGACGGCACACTGGGCGACACGGTTGCCTTGTGCGTGGAGGCGTATAGGCAAACCACGTACGAGGTGAGCGGGCGCATGCCGAGCGCGGAGGAGGTAATGGGGCTGTTCGGCATCAGCGACCGCGGGGTGCTGGGAGGCCTGCTGGGCATGGGGTACGATGCCCCCGAGCTGCCCGTAGAACACTTTGTGAAGGTATATGAACGCCTGCACGACACCTTGGCCCCCGCCCCGTATGAAGGCGCGGTACAAGTATTGAAAAACTTACGGGCCAAAGGGCTGAAGGTGGGGCTGCTCACCGGTAAAGAGCATATCACGGCAGACCCCACCATTGCGCGCTACGGTATGGAGGGGCTGTTCGACCTCATTCTCACGGGCAAACCCACCCACAACTGCAAAGATGAATGCCTGCTGGAGGCCATGGCAGCATGGGGAATGACGCCAGATGAAATCATCTACGTGGGTGATGCCCCCACGGACATAGACCACTGCCACCGCGTGGGGGTGCGCATCATCAACGCCGCATGGGGCAGCCACGCCGCAGACGAAGAAGCGGCATGCATGGCACGCAATCCCGATTATCGGTTAACGAATTTCTCAGAACTGGAACCATTGATTACAACATTAATGATATGAAGAAAAACGCAATATTGGCCGGCATGCTGCTGGGCAGCATGGCCCTGCCGTTGATGGCAACGGAGACCATAGAGGTGTTCCCCAAGCCGCAACAGATTGAGCTCAAGCAAGAGTATACGCGTGCCGAAGAGGTAAGCGTAAAGGTGCGCAAAAAAGATTCCACCGGCAATGTATGGGAGAAATTGCCCGCCGGCAACGACGGTGCCTACGCCATCCGCATTACCCCCGGCAAGGTACAGGTATGGGCCAACAGCGCAGAGGGTGTATACTACGCCAAGCAAACCCTGCTGCAGTTGATGCGTGGTGTGCCCAACTCTCGCACGGCACAAAAAGACCCCTACCCCGATAAAAGCATCAGAGAGATTGCAGGCATGGGCATGCTGCCCATCGGCCATGTGGTAGACTGGCCGGACCTTCCCTTCCGCGGCACGGTAGAAGGTTACTACGGTGCCCCGTGGAGCTTTGAGGCCCGCAAGGCCCAGTTCGAGTTCTACGGGCGCAACAAGATGAACACCTACATCTATGCCCCCAAAGACGACCCCTACCACCACGGCATGGGTTGCTACAAGCCTTACCCCGCCGACAAAGCCGCCCAAATTCGCGAGCTGGTCAAAATTGCCAAAGCCAACCACGTGCGTTTCGTATGGGCTATTCACCCCGCCAACACCGTGCAATGGCAGGACAACGGCGGCAAAAAGCAGCTGGATGGCCTTGTGCGCAAGATGGAGTGGATGTATGAATTGGGCGTGCGCAACTTCGGCGTACTGGTAGATGACTCCAGCGGCGAAATCGGCAAGGCAGAGCGCCAGGTACAGCTGTGCAATTACCTGCTCGAGCACTTCATCCGCAAGCATCCGGATGTTAACCAAACCCTCATCATGTGCCCCACCGGCTACAATAAAGCTTGGACCAACGCCGGGTTCCTCAATACCCTCGGCACCGGGCTCAACCCCTCCATCCCCGTGATGTGGACCGGCAACACCGTGGTACACGATATCACGCTTGAAGGCCAGCAGTGGGTCAACCAACACGTAAAACGCCCCACCTTCATTTGGTGGAACTGGCCCTGCAACGACTTCAAGCGTAGCCGCATCTCCATGGGCCGCACCTACGGTTTGGGTACAGAGCCCGAGATGAAGACAGCCATGAGCGGCTTTGTAGCCAACCCCATGGAGCACGCAGAGGCCAGCAAGGTGGGCTTGTTCGGCGTGGCAGATTACACCTGGAACATCACCGGTTTTGACTCTGACAAGAGCTGGAGAGAAGGCATACGCCGCCTGTACCCGCAGTGCCCCGAGGCCATGCAGGTGTTCTGCAACCACAACTCTTACCTACTGCCCAATGGCCACGGCTACTTCCGCGAAGAGTCCGTAGACATTAAGCCCACGGCTGACCTCTTCATCAAGTCGCTCGATGTACGCAAACCCGATGCCGAGGCCACCGCAGCCCTCAAGGCAGAGTTTGCCACCATGGAGCAAGCCGGTATCACCATTCGCGATACAGAAGGCCTGGAGCCCCTCCAATTAGACATCGCCCCGTGGATTGCCCAATTCATCCTCACCGGCAAAGCAGGCCAAGCCACCATGACCGCCCTGCAAACCACAGACTCCGCAGACCGCATGGCATACTTCTTTGAAGCCGTAGATTACGCCGCCGACATGAAGAACACCGTGCGCGATGAATGGAGCGCCCAAGGCACCATCTACCTGCCCGATGTGGAGGTTGCCATGTATGCCATGACCCCCGCCCTCAGAGCCGGTCTCAAATACCTTAACAACGATATCTATGCCGAGCTTACCGGTAAAGAAGCCGTATCGCCCGAGTTCTCCACCAACGGTGGCCCCGCAGATAAAAACCCCATGAACGTGGCAGACGGCAACCTCAAGACCTTCTGGTCGTCGGACCAACGCATGAAGGCCGGCGACTGGTATTGCCTCGACTTCGGGCAACCTACCGATATTCGCAGCGTTACCTTGCTGATGGGTGGCCCCCGCGCGGGCGATTTCCCCAAGGCCGGTGTGTTCGAGGTATCTGACGATGGCCAAACCTGGACCCCCATTGACGACGAGCCCAAGGGCGGCGCCGCCGTGGTGCTCAACCTCATGGATAACCCCGTGCAAGCCCGCATGCTGCGCTACCGTATCACAGAACCCAACGAGCGCTGGATGTCTATCTGCGAGTTCACCATCAATCGCGGCATGCCTGCCTACGCCACCACCAATATCGAGAAATGTGCCAAGCTGGGCGCCTTTACCGATAAGAATCACTGCGGCATCAACCGCATTATGGAGGTGTTCCCCATTGCCCCGGGCGAGTTCATCAACCTGGAGTTCCCCACCCCGGTTAATGCAGAATGGGTAGAAATCAACCTCGAAAACGCCAAGCTTGACCGCTGGGCCACTGTTGAGTTCACCCTTGAAGACGGCACTAAACACACCGTCACCGGCAAGGTTGTCAAAAACCGTCTCTATGTAGACAAAACCTCCATGCCCAAAGAGAAGGTAAACTCCCTGCGCCTCACCAACACAGGCAAGGCTACGGAGGAAATCAAGCTCACCCTGTTCCGCATGGGTATACCCGAGATTGCGCCGGACCAAAACCCGTATTCCTTGGTAGACGAAGACCTCGCCACCTTCTACAACTGCACCAAGAGCGACCTCAACACCATCATCCCCCTGCCGGAGCATACCACAAAAATTCTGGTATTGGGTACGGCAGACACCAGCATCAACGGTAACACCGGCTCTCAGCGCAGCCCGCACATACGCGAATACGACGTACCCGCAGGCGTGAAGAAGGTTAACTTGTACGCCCCGCAAGACCACGGTAAGAACGTGTACGAAGTTATCTTCCTGCACGAGTAATTCATCGACCCGTTGCCCCACCCCTTCAAAGCCCCGCCCACCGCGGGGCTTTTTTGTGCCCGTTTTGCTTCATAAAACGCCGCTGCTCATTCATGCAGCACAATCCGAGCACCACCAAAACGAAGACCGAGGATTCCCCCCCCTTCCCTATAGGTGAGTCAGATAAAGTGGGGGGCAGCATTGTAGATGCTGATGCTTTACCTTCGTATTGCAACTCTGTCTATTAGCTAAGAATAGGCATCTCTCAAACGCACCGTTTATGATTCTTGATAATGACCTAACTCGTAAAAAATCTGATATTTTACGAATTTTATGCTTGCTACAGCATCTACAATGCTGTATTGTAGGTCCGTTGGATTGTAGCCGGTCTGCTCACTTCTCAATGCGCAAGAGATTGAACAGCCTAAACAACCCGACCTATACATCTAATCATCAATTTATACAAACATGAAGAAAACGCTTATCACACTCCTTGCACTTGCAGGTGTTGCTGCTGCTGATACAACAGAAGCAATAACACTCTGGGATACAGGGTTCTCTGTCACCACAACTGGTGATAATGCAGGTCAATGGACACTCTCCGACGAAGACAAGGCTCTCCTTACCTCTTCTGACTGGGTTCTGAAAAAGGCTGACGGTTCCGCTTTGTTGAGCACAACTACAAATGCTTCCGAACTGCGTCCTAATACAAATGTTGGCTCTGCTCAGGGGTGGTCTCTGGATTTCACTTTGACCAATACATCCACAGAGGCCATTACGCTTACCAGCCTTACCTTTGATACCCTCATCTTTGCTGGGTCTGGTGTCTATCAAGGCCTGAATACAGACCGCGACTTTGTATTCACGCTGACATGCGGCGATGTAACACTCAACACAGGAAACTTGACTATCGGAGGCAATACGACGAACACTCCTACTAATGGTGTTGTAACTTTCACCTTGGATACTGCTGTTGAACTGGCAGCAAATGAAAGCATCGCTCTTGGTTTGGATGTAGCCAAAGGAACTAGTAATCCCGGTTGTTTCCTTGGCTTGAAATCAATTTCCGCTTCCGGAACAACAATCGGTGAAACAATCCCCGAACCCACCACAGCCACCCTTTCCCTCCTTGCACTGGCAGGTCTGGCTGCCCGCCGTCGCCGCAAGTAAGGAGCAACTACAAGTTCAAGTGGGGTAACCAAGCCCTGCATCGCGCGACCGCCCAAGGTTTCTTAACCAAGGGCGGTTTCTTTTGGCTTCATCTCTCACTATTCCCTACTGATAATCTAAATGCTCTGTCAAACACGGTTGATAAATTGGAGGTTGGCGGGCAGATATCCCCGAGCGTAAGCGATGCGAATTCCTTAGCCCCGCAAACGCGGGGCGGTAAGACTCTTAGCCGGAGCGTGCAGTGAGCCTGCGACAGCGGGCGAACGGAACCTCCGGTTAAGATAGATAAAAAATAGGAGCCCCGTTGAAAACGGTGGCGACAGAAAAACGAGGCTTTATATTTCTCGTATCGTCAACATATTGAACTGCAATATCATTTCATAAAATCAATAACGGAATAATTCACCCGCTTTTTCCTTTTGCTTCGGCTATTCTGTCACCGCCGTTTTCAACGGGGTTCCATTCATTTTGTATCTCGACCGGAGGTTCCGCTCGCCCGCTATTTCGGGCTCACTGCACGCTCCGGCTAAGCATCTTATCGCCCCTGAACGGGGCTTAGGAATTCGACTCGCTTCGCCCGCATGAGAACAACCCCACAAATTTCCATTTGTCGGGATAACGCTGTGAATTTTAACAGCCCCTCATGCAAATGCGCTATAATGTGAAACCGGATTATATTGCAGATGTACATACAGTCCGAGTAAAATCCGAGTTGACACCCCTACTTTTCAGCCGTTTTTGGGCAGTATTTAAGAATGAATACAAAGAAGAAGGGAGTCACGATTTGCATCGTAACTCCCTCTTATTCAACTGATACGCACGAGAGGACTCGAACCTCCACGACATTACTCACTAGAACCTGAAACTAGCGCGTCTACCAATTCCGCCACGTGCGCATTTGGTGGTGTTGCGGGGGGATTAAAACACAAACGGGGATAGAATGCAAGTCAAATTTGAGAAAAAAGCAAAAAAAGACACAAAAAGCGCAAAAAGGAGGGGTGTACAAGGGGTTGTAGCTTGCCAAAGAGGGGGATAAAGGATATAATGCGAGGCGGATGAGCATCATAAAGCCAGAGCCACCGGAGGCGGTAGGAGGTACACGTGCAGCGCAGCAGGCGGTGGGGGCACGTGTGGTGCGACCGTTGCCACGGCGCGCGAAGCGGCCGGAGGGGACGGCACCCGTGATAGCAGATTTGGAGATACTGCGGATGATAGGCACGGGTGCGTATGGTGAGGTGTGGCTGGCGCGCACGGTAACAGGTGCACACCGCGCGGTAAAGGTGGTGTGGCGAGAGGATTTTGATGACGAGCGCAGCTTTACGCGAGAGTTTGAGGGTGTGTTGCAGTATGAGCCCATAGCCCGCAACAACCCCGGGCTGGTGCATATTTTGCATGTGGGGCAGCATGATGGCGAGTACCCGTATTATTATTATGTGATGGAGCTGGCGGATGATGCCTACACGGGCATCCATATAGAGCCGGATGCCTACATGCCCCGTACCTTGCGCAGCGATATGCAGTTGTACGGCCTGCATGCCATGCCCCTGGATTATGTGCTGGAGGTGGGCAGCCAGTTGGCCCATGCCTTGGCCGGCCTGCATGCAGAGGACCTCACGCACCGTGATGTGAAGCCCGCTAATGTGATTTTTGTGAACAGCCGTGCCAAGTTGGCAGATGCCGGCTTGGTAGCCCACAGCAATAAGCGCAGTTTTGTGGGTACGGAGGGCTATATACCGCCCGATGGGCCGGGTACTCCGCGTGCGGATGTGTATGCCTTGGCCAAGGTGCTGTATGAGATGAGCACGGGTAAGGACCGCTTGGACTTCCCGGAGCTACCGGATGCCCTGCCGGAGGGCACGCCAGCCAAGCGTTGGCAGGCGTTTAATGATATTATTTGTGCGGCGGCAGAACCCGTGGTGGGCAAGCACAGCATCATCACGGCGCAGGCTTTGGCAGACAGAATTGACAGTTTGCGTGGCTACGGCGCGTTGAAACGCAAGTCCACCGCTCACCACGGCACAAACACGCCTTGGTGGCGGCGCAAGAATTGCTACATGGCGTTGTTGGTGGTGGCCTTGTTGATGGCGGTGGGGGCGCATTTTCTACCCATGGGCTTAGTAATGCGGTTACAGCGCGCAGCCGAGGTGTTGGCAGAACCGCTGCCTGCCCCTGCACAGCCGCCGCAGCCTGCAAAAGCAGCCCCCGCAGCACCGGCGGCAGACCCGCAGGTGGGGCGCTTGCTTGTTACCTCTATCCCCTCGGGGGCATCTGTGTACTCAGACTCTGCCGAGTATTTGGGAGAAACACCCTACGGCCCCATAGATATGCCCAAGGGGCAGCGAGTGAATTATACCCTGCGCATGGCCGGCTATACGGATTCTCATTTGAGTGGCACCATAACCGGTGGCGAGCTGCTGAAACTGGGCGGCGAGCTCACGCCCTACCGCCCGCCACGCCCCGGTCAAGCATGGCAAGATGCCCAAGGCACCACCTACAGCCCACAGGGTAGCACCCATTTGGCAGACCACGCCGTAAGCCCCGCATTGTTTGACGAGTTTGTGCAAAACTCTGAAGACGCAGCCGGTATCCGCTACGATACTACGGCAGACGGAAACATGGTGCGCACCACGCCCGAGGGCATCAGCGCCTACACCCTGTGGCTTACCCGCCGCTGTGTAGAGAACGGCACCATTGGCAGAGACCACTCGCTTTCCTCTCAGGCCGTGACCGGCACAGAGTCCGGCGGCTTGAGCGCGTACCGCATGCGCACACAACCGGTTATTAAAACACCCATCAGTGTGTACAGCAACCCCGCCGGCGCCACGGTGAGCCTCAACGGCCAAGTGCTGGGTGTTACCCCCTTGCATGCCGTGCCGGTGCCCATGGCGCCCTACCTGCTGGAGGTGCGCTTGCCCGGCCACTCCATTGTTCGCCGCAGTGGGCTTTCACCCAAGGGGCTCTCGCTCAACCTCACGCTGGAGGCCAACCACTCCGTCGTATTCGGGGCAGAGTGGATTAACAGTTTGGGCCAAAAATACGTACCCCTTACCCAAGGCCTGCTGGTGGCCGCTACAGAGGTGCGCATGTCTGACTTCAAGGCCTATTGCCAAGCCACCGGTGCTACCCCGCCACCCCGGCCCGACTTTGAGCTCAACGAGCACCACCCTGTGGTTAATGTTTCGCGCCGAGAAGCAGAGGCCTTCGCGCGCTGGTTGACAGAGCATGAACAAAAGCTCGGCCTTATCGAAAGTACGGATATTTACCGCTTGCCCACCGATACGGAGTGGAGCGCCATGGCCGGACTGAATACCGAACCCGGCACCTCCCCCTACGCGCGTGACCACAGCTACACCGGCTTTGCAGAGCACCGCTTTACTTGGGGTACCCGCTGGCCGCCCACCAAAGAAAGCGGCAACTTTGCAGATACATCTGCCCAGGTGCATGTGCCACAAGACCTCTTTATTGAGCTGTATAAGGATGGGTTCCCCTACACGGCACCGGTGGGTTCTTTCCCCGCCAATGCCATTGGCCTGCATGACCTCAACGGCAACGTGCAAGAGTGGGTGAGCGATACATACGGCGGCCCTGCCGAGCTCGAGATGAGCCAACACGGTGTTACCCGCGGCGGGGATTACACCTCGTTCAGCCCCACGCAGCTGCACCTCGGCCGCCGCGTACCCCTGCCCGCAGATATGCGCACACCCACCGTCGGGTTCCGCCTCATCTTGGAGCGAAAATAATACCGCGCTTGTTTGCCCATGCGGCATAGCCACAAAACTTCTCAAAAAAAAACACCCATGCCGGCAAGAAATGCCAACTTACAACTTCACATCCCGTTCATTCTATGGTATAGTAAGGAGCGATGTTTAAGAAGCTCAAAGACAAAGCGCTGAGGGCCGCATTACCGCTGCTGGCAGGGTCAGCCATCGGCCGTATGGTGATTGATAAGGGGATTTCTACCGTAGCTAAAAAAACAGGCTTACCCATCAAGGGTGAGTATGATAAAAAAAGTGAAACCTGGCTTATCAACGTGGGCGCCGCCGCTGCCCCCGTGCATGCTCAGCTGCACCTTACCAATGATGCGCTTTCGGCTATTTTGGAAGATATCGTGCCCGACCTCGTAGCCAATAAACCCTTGCCGCGAGAGCGCATTTTATCCCTGCTGCAACAGTATCTTTGCGCCCCGAAGGAGGCGGAGTAAGATATGCCGTAGGTTTGCGTTAAATAACATATTACGCGTGGGCATAATTAGAACCCCTAATCTTTATCACGCCCGCAGGGCGTTTTCACTATTCGTCATCAGACGGATTTTTCACCTCATTTTACCAAAATGATTTTCACCACGAGCATTCATGCGAGTTTTTCACATCCTTTAATAGTGAAACGCTCTGTTAAACGTTTCGGTTGATAAATCGGAGTTTGTCGAGCAGAATCATCCGAGCGTAAGCGAGGCGAATTCCTTAGCCCCGCAAACGCGGGGCGGCATATGTTAGCCCACGGTGGAGCTGCGTCAGCAGCGAAACCGTGGGTTATAATGATAATAAAAAGGAACCCCACCGGATAGTGGGGTGGCATAGAGGGTTGCCAGATGTCATAAGGTATTTATTTCTATTGTTTCGATTGCAAAATCATCGTAAATACTAACACCTCGCATTATGCCACCCCGCCATTCGGCGGGGTTCGGTCAACTTTTATTCTATACC
>JBGVMR010000026.1:0-1673 GCA_045124875.1 Akkermansia sp. | reverse complement strand
TCACCCACTCCGTGGGCTCAAAATTCCGCTCCGCTAACGCTTCGCCAATTCTTCGACAAACTCGGAGTTCACGAGCAGAACAACAGGGAGCCGTTTAACTATACCCGCACCTCACTAATCAACTGAGATATACACTAAGTATTGCCAAATACTGTATTCCTACAGGAGTAGTGATGTGCGGGTTGGTAAGTGATTTTCTTCCAATGTTCTACGGGTAATGCGCACGTATAATGAAAACGTAATTGCATGAAAATGGTGTTTTCATGCAATTACGTTTTAATATGCCTGAGAAATGTGCAGAAATCGCGTATATGCAATGTGTTGCGATGTGTAAGAAACGGTGTGGGAGTGCAGCGAGTCCAAGTTGAGCAGGTGGCTTCCGGATTTGAAGCACGGGTTGGGTAAATGTTGTAAGCGATGCGAAACTAATGTATTGCGTGGTGTTTGCGGGTATAATGAAAACATAATTTAATGAAAATGGGTGTTTTCATGCAATTACGTTTTCATATACTTGGAGGCTGTTTGTAATAGTGCTTCTGTAAATGGGTAAGGATATGTGCGTTATGGTGAATGCTCAGCTTTTGCCAAGTGGAGGTAGAGCGGCGGCAAATATAGGCTTGCGGGGGCAGGGGAGGGGTGGTATAGTGTGGGCATGGACTTATCCGCCTTTCGCGAAGAATACCTGAAGGATACGCTGCACCGCAGCGATCTGACCGCCACGCCCTTTGAGCAGTTTGACCGCTGGTTCAAGCAGGCGCTGGAATCCGGCATTCCTGAGCCGAATGCCATGAGTATTGCCACTGCCACGCCGCAGGGCATGCCCAGTCTGCGCACCGTGCTGCTCAAGTATTACGACGCCCGCGGCTATGTCTTCTTCACGAACTACACCAGCCGCAAGGCCCGCGAAATCGAGGCCAACCCCGAGATGTGCATGATGCTCCCCTGGGTTACCCTCGAGCGCCAGATTATCGTTTATGGCCGGGCCGAAAAAATCTCCCGCGCCGAAACCCTTAAATATTTCCTGAGCCGCCCGCATGAATCACAGCTCGGCGCCTGGGTCTCGCACCAGAGCCAGGTTATCTCCACCCGCAAGCTCCTCATGATGAAGCTCGCCGAGCTCAAGAACAAGTTTGCCGAAGGCAAGGTGCCCCTGCCTGATTTCTGGGGAGGCTACCGCATCGTGCCGCACCACATGGAGTTCTGGCAGGGCGGCCCCGGCCGCGTGCACGACCGCTTCATGTACTCCCTGCAGCCGGATGGCTCCTGGTCCATCGAACGCCTCCAACCCTGATGGAGTGATTAATTATTAATGATTCATTAGAAACAGGCGGGTTTCTCCCGCTGCGTTTACACAACTTGTAACCATTCATTAATCATTATTTTTATGTTTTCCTTCCTTTCCCAAGCCGCCGAAACCGCCCAGAGCAGCCTTCTCAGCGGCTGGGATTCCGGTCTCGTCACGGGCGGCACTGCTGCCGCCGTGCTGGCCGCTCTCTGGGTGTTCATCAAGGTTGTGCGCACTGTGGTGGGCATTCTCTTCATGCTCTGCGTTGTCTACCTGGTGCTCAAGGTCTGCTTCGATATCGACCTCAGCGCCTGGCTGCAGCCTCTCATTCGGAGTGGGGGATTTTAGTCCCCCCCCACAATGCATATATTTTCGGGACTTCCGTCTT
>JBGVMR010000025.1:0-25791 GCA_045124875.1 Akkermansia sp. | reverse complement strand
GGGGCGATAAGAAGCTTAGCCGGTGGTACAGGGAGCCCGCGATAGCGGGCGAACGGAACCACCGGTAGTGATACAAGATGAATGGAACCCCGTTGGAAACGGCGGTGACAGAATAGCCGCCGCAAAATGAAAAAGCGGATGAATTATTCCGTTATTGATTTTATGAAATTATATTGAGGCGCAATATTTTGATGGTTGTAAATCATAAAGCCACGCTTTTCTGTCGCCGCCGTTTTCAACGGGGCTCCTATTTTTTATCTATCTGAACCGGAGGTTTCGTTCGCCCGCTGTCGCGGGCTCTCTTCACGCTCCGGCTAAGATTCTTGCCGCCCCGCTAGCACGGGGCTCGTAAATTCGCCTCACTAACGCGAGCCATCTGCTCGATAAACTCAAATTTATCTACTAAAAAGAGCCTTGCGAGGTATGAATCGCAAGGCTCTTTTTTTACAGGGTGCGCAAGTTTACTTACGCGGGGAAAGCACTTTAAGCTCGGCTACAGAAGAGCCGCTGCCATCAAGCGCAGCCGTTGAGAAGAAGCGTATGTAGCGAGCCTTACAAGGCTCGAAAGAGATTTGCTGCTCTACGGGGTTGGCACGCAGGTTGCCGAACTCGCCCTCCGAGACAACAGTCCATTTATTGCCATCCATGCTCACTTCGAAACGGTAGCGGGAAGTCATCCCCTGCGTTTTACCATCTTGGCGGGGCATATAGGCAAAACCGCAGATAGTTTGAGTTTTTTTCATATCGATACGGATATGAGAGGGCGTTTTGGCATGCTGCCACATGGTATCAGCCTTGCCATCGAAGGCAAGGTGTGCTTTTTCTGCAGCAAAGCCACCGAAGGCCCACCCCTGACTATTGAGAACAATATCGCCCTGCTCGGTAGTGACCTCTTCTACAGCTTCTGCAGAAGGCATGCGCAGCAGCGAGAACTCTGAGATACAGGGACAAGCCTTGGCGCTCACAATGGTAAGGCGCACTCTATCCGTGGTAACCGGCTCAGACAACCAACGCATTACCTGGTTACCGATGGTGTAGCCCTTGCCGTCTTGCACGAACTTGAGCCACTCTTCCCCACGGGGCGGGGCATTCTCATGTTCACCGGGTTTGCCGGGGGCTACAATAGTCTTCCACTCGCCATCTACCCAAGCCTCCACCTTGAAGGCTTCCACACGCTGGCCGAGGCGAATTTGCTCGCGGATGCGAATCACATCGAAGGTGACGGGGGCATCGAGCTGCAATTCTGCCGTAGCAGTTTTGGTGCCGTCATTGGGGCACCAGTAGCTTTCAATATCGCCATCCGTCAGCTGAGAGCCATTGTACTTTTTGCCACGTGACTCGGAGGTAACAACCTTGGCATTCAAGGCGTAATCTTTAGCCAAAAGCTTACGGCGCATCTCGCCGAATGCCTGCAGGGCGGCAACATCTGCGGAGTCCAGCTGCCCATCGCGGTTGGGGGCAACATTCAGAATCAGGTTGGCACCGCGGCCAACGCTCATCATGTACACCTTCATCAGATGCTCGGGCGACTTAACGGCAGAGGCCTGCCCCGGGTGCCAGAACCAGCCACGGTGGTTAATGGGTGTATCTGCCTCATCACAAATCCACTTACCATTGCGGGCATTCCACAGGGGGTAATTGCGGGCATAGCCTTGCTCTGAGCCGGCCCAAGTGGCATCACCACGGCCACAGGCACCCCAGATAATGCAGTCCGGCTGCAACTTGCGGATGATTTTCACCACGCGCTTATAGTTATAATAGGTGTCTGCCTCGCCGATGTTGCGGTTCTGGCGGGCGCCGCCATAATAACCATCGCCGCCCATGGCGCCGTCAAACCAAATCTCAAAGATGGGGCCATAGTTGGTAAGCAGCTCCTCAATCTGCTTGTAGTACACCTCGAGATACTCGGGTTTACCGTATCCGGCGCAGTTGCGATCCCACGGGGAAAGATAAGTACCGAAGGGGAAGTCATGCTTTTTACAAGCCAGGGCAAACTCTTTCACCACATCGCCCTTGCCGTCTTTCCACGGGGATTTCGTGATATTATGCTCGGTAGACTTGGTAGGCCACGTGCAGAAACCATCGTGGTGCTTTGCCGTGTAAATCATACCGTTCATGCCGGCAGATTTAAATGTGGTAACAATAGCCTCGGCATCAAAAGCAGTCGGGTTAAACAGGGTGGGAGACTCATCGCCATAGCCCCACTCTTTATTAGTATAGGTATTGAGCCCGAAGTGCACAAAGGCATACCACTCCATACGGAGCCATTTTACCTGCTGCTCTGTTGGCACCGGCCCATAGGGCTGCGGGGCTTTCGCGGCATGTGCTGCACCTACGGCGCACAACAGCCCGAAAACGGCGGATTTCCAAAAATTCTTACTGAACATAATCGTATATCTACATTATTCTAATCGGGATTGCAAGCAAAAATTAACACGCACGCACCGATGCTACCTACTGCGGGGGAGAGTATGGGCACTATTGGCAGGGCGCGCCGCACTTGCGGGGCGAGGGCCGGGCGACACCTGCACCGGCTTGGGGCGCGGCGCCGGGCGAGCGGGGCGAGGTTTGGGGGCAGGCCGCGTGTGGGGGTGGGGCCTATGCACATGGCCCACACAGGTGGGGCCAACATAAGTGGGCACATATACCGGGTTATCTACCACCACCGTGGTAGTAGTAGGGCGGTTGTTTTCTGCACGCCCCAGCTCTTTATTAAGCTTGGCAACCTCTGCCCGCAAAGCGGCGATTTCTGCTTCTTGGCGTTTGATGGTGGCCGCCTGCTCTTGAACCTCGGCGCGTTTATCGCTGAGCTCGGAGCGCACCGCAGCAAGTTCGCCGCGTTCTTTTTCAAAATCGGTTTTCAGCGATGCGGCCTCGGCAGAGAAGCGCTGTGTATCTACCGGCAAATTCAAGCGCAAGGCCTCGCGGCGGTTCCACTCGGCAGCGAGAAACTCGGCCGCACGCGCATCGAGGGTAAACATGCTGCTGCAAAGCTGAATCACCTCTGCCCCGCTGATGTAGCGGGCATGCTTGCCGGCCGCATCAAGCGCGGCTTGGCGTGCTTCTTGCTCCTCTTTCATCAAGCGCTCTTTTTCAGCCTTGGCAGCTTCTTTGGTGCGTTGTTTTTCGGCAGCAGCCTCTGCCGCAGCAGCGCGGCGAGCCTCCACTTGGGCCGGCGTCAGGTCGTAGCGCAGTTGCAGGGCTTCGCCCAGCTCTGTGTATGAGAACTTTTCAATTCCTCCGGCATGGCGAATCTGCAACACCTCGCCGTCCTTACGCAACACCTCGGCATCTTTCAACACCGTGCCGTCGGCCAAGGTAAAATCTTCCGCTTGGCAATAAAACGGCAACATCAATAGGGTAATCAATCTTTTCATATGTTGTAAAAGCAGGTTATCATTGAAGAGCTTGTTCCATTTCCTCAGAGCGAGCATAGCTTACCGGCATGCGGCCGTTGGGGTCTGCCACGGCGGGGAGGGCCCCGGCCTCTCTCAAGCGCGCCACCACACGTTTATTACCGCTGCTTACGGCATTAGACAAGGGGGAAACGCCATCGGCATCTGCCAAACCGGGGGTTGCGCCGTGCTCCAACAAGGCATCAACAGCACCATAATTGCCATGAGAAGCAGCAAAACACAGCAAGGTTGTGCCGCCGCATGCGGCATCCGCAGGCACACCGGCACCCAACAATATCTTAAGCTCGGGCACGCGGTTGGCAGAAATCGCGCGCATGGCAGCCTGTGGCATTTGCTCTGCCGGCACCAGCCCCTTATCCAACAACTCTCTGAGCACATTTTCTTTGCCGCACTCTACGGCAAGCAGCAGCAAGGTATCACCGTTCTCATTGCAGGCATTGGCATCCCCACCATCGCGGTATTGGGCGTACAAAGCGCGGTAATCCTCCAGCGCCTCGTCATCCGTGCCGTGGTTGGTGGTGGCCATCACCCATGTACTGCACCCCACCAGCAAAAACACTACAGCCCACACCACATTCATGATAGCCGGGCGCTGCGTCATCGACCGTGCCAGCGACAGCGCGCCATCCAACGCCACACCCGTGGCACAAATCACCATCACCCACAGCTCCAACGTACCGGCATTGCCCACGTGGCTGATGCGGCATGCCAACAATATCACCACAATAAGGAGCAACAGGGGGTTATAGTAATCTCTGTTCATAGCACACCTTATAGCAAAGCCACCCTGCCCTGACAAGCAAAAAAAGCAGCCACGGCATGCATTGCGCTTGCAATGACGCGAAAGTGTTGTATGATAAAGGCATGAGCCGTCTTTCCATCCCTCAATACGTTATGGCCTTGGCACACGTGGCAGCCCTGCGCTCCGAAGACCCCTACCGCAAGGTGGGCGCTGCCGCCCTCGATAAAGACAACCGCGTCATCGGCACGGCCTACAATGGTCTCTTCCCCGGGTTCTCTGCCCCCGAGGGCTTTTGGGCTTCTCGCGAAGAGCGGCAAAAATTCATGCTCCATGCAGAAATCAACCTCTGCAGCCTCTTCAAACGCGGCGAGGCCAAAATTGTAGCCTGCACCACCATGCCCTGCACCTCTTGCATGCAGGCCCTGTGCGCTCACGGTGTCAAAACCATTTACTACGGCGAGGCCTATGCAGAATCTCGCGCGCCCGAAATCGCCTCCATGTACGGCGTAGAACTCATCCACGTGCCGGATTACCCGCTCTCTGCACACTTCCCCCTAGTCAATTAAACGAACAACTGCGTTTTGCTCTGTTATTTTACTTGACTTAACTGTTTATTTATTCTATATTCATATTATGACCACAGAGCGTACCATAGCCGCAGGCCACAATGTCACCTTCTCATATGCCGTAGGTGCCTGGTTGGAGTATTTGCGCCTTCGCACAGAGGGGCGCCGCGTCTTCCAATCCCAAATCAACCGCGCCGCGCTCGCCTTGCGCAACATCTACAACACGCACCCCGAGCTGGCCAACGCCCGCATGCACTCGCTGAACCGCGAGGAGTGGACCCACCGCATCCTCAGCGCCGCGGCCACCCCCGCCAAACGCATTTTCTACGCTCGCATCCTGCGTTACTTCTTCCAGTACGCACAAGAAAAAGGCTGGGGTAAAGAAAATTAATACCCCCTCCCCCTGCACGCTCTTACCGAAAGCCACCGGCCCTGCGCAAACCGGTGGCTTTTTATTCACACTGTTAAATATTTCGGTTGATCAATTTGAGTTTGCGGGGCGCATCGACAATCAACTGAAAATTTAAATATAGCGGAACAAAAAATTCTCGGGGGGAGTAAATCTTGTGGCTTGACAGCTCATCAAAATAAAATTATATTTGTTATACGCTTTTATTTTCGCACCTCGGCGTTAATATAAGCCTATCTTGCGACATCACACACCAACACATAACATGAAATACCGACACAGCATTCTTTGCTCGGCACTCTCTGCCGCAGCCCTCTGTGCTCTGAGCCCCGCGGCACAGGCAGAGGATATGTATCTGAATTATGAAGATTATACGGATAATGTGACAGAGGGAGATTATATAGACCTTTGGGCCTACCAAGATTATCTGGAAGACGGCAAACTTAAGCGCAGCGGGCTTGAGTTGACCACCAGCCGCATTAACAGCGATGGTTCTACGGAGGTTGTTGTAGCCGGAGGCGATCACAAGGTGGGCTCAAGCGGAGAAAAAGGCGACATCGCCGGCGGCAAGCGTGGGCAATCTGTCACCGCTACCCATCTCACCATCAATGGTGGCACCAATATAGAACGTGTCATCGGCGGCAACTACAGCTTAGGGTATGTGGAGGGAGACCGCAACATTACTATTAACGGCGGCAATATTAACTACATATACGGTGGCGATTGGTATGTTGAAACAGACCGCCCCGTTACCCCGGATGCGCCCCAGAATAAATACATTAACGCTTACTATAGCGAGGACACCTACGGCGTACAGTCCTCCACCAGGGTATGGACACCCAAAAAGTCTAATGGCGACATCAACATCACCGTAACGGGAGGCACCGTCGGCCAGATTCGCGGTGGGCATAACTGCGCCAGCGGGGTTGTGAACGATGATGAGAATATCGGTTGGTCTTTGGACGAGAACGGTAATGAGACTAACCTGCGCCCCTACTCTGTGGGTGGAGATGTCAACATTGTTTTGGAGGGTGGCACAGTCGGCACCGGCAGTGGCGATGCCATACGCGGTGCGGGTGGTTCCAAATGCTCTGTGGATGGCAATGTCAACATCACCGTAAAAGGAGACGCCGTTGTTAAAGGCAATATCTATGCCGGCGCCCGCAACACCTACGGGCAAATCGGGGGCTCTTGCATCAAAATTGAGGGCGGTGAGGTAACGGGCAACATCTTTGCAGGTGGCTCATGGGATGCCACTGCAACCCGCACCTTGGGCGATACAGAGATTATACTCTCCGGTGGTAAAGTAACCGGCAACATCTACGCCGCCGGCGATAGAGACATTGTGATGGGCAACACATATGTTACTATATTGAACAATGGTACTCAGCTGAGCGAAGGCAGCATTGTTTCCGGCGGCGGTATCAATGGCGCAGAGGTACAGGGCACACGCTATCTCAACATCGGTACTACCGATATTGAAACAACCTGCTCTCTCACTATTGCTGATTTTGACGAGCTTATCATCACCGGAGGTTCGGAAGCTACGCTCAACGCAACGCCGCAAGCCACCCTCACGCTGGAGAATATCACCCTGCTGACTACGACCGATACCACAGAGCATACCATCACCCTCAACCTAAACGGCATCAGCACAGAAAAACTCACCATCGCCATTCAGTTCACAACGGCAGACACGGAATTGAATGACTACACAATAACTCTGATATGCGATGAGTTGGACACAACGGAACTGACTACTGAAATCATCTTGATTGATGCCCAAGGCAACAAGATTTCCGACACCGATGTCCAATTCTCCGAATCAGCCATCGAGGGTGGTACCCAATTCACCGTTGTGGCATCGATTCCCGAGCCCACCACAGCCACGCTGTCCTTGCTGGCATTGGTAGGCTTGGCCATGCGTCGCCGCCGCAAGTAATTTGTCTTTTCATAGAATAAAACACCATGTCGCTGCTCTGCTAAAGGGCAGCGACTTTTATGTATTGAACAGAGTGTTGCATACAACAACAAACTGATGAACAGATGCTATTTGAATTAGCAACGCGACAGACTCCGAATTTACGGAGATGCGTGCTGCGCAGCATCTGCTGCCTGCGAGCAAAGTTCTTTCACATAACCGTGTTGGCCGCAAGAGTCAGCAGGGCATCCACGGCAACAGCCGACACTGCACAAAACATTTAATATCTACGCTTTCAACACCCACATCACGTTAATCTCGGCTCATACAGAGTGGGCATCTTCCGTTACTTGTTCATTATCAACACCCATTGACAAAAATCCAAGGAACTTTTGCCAATGGGGAAATCTTTCACCCCGGTAAAACATTATCCGCGCGGCGTGAAGCACCGTTTTTTATTCCGCATCGGAGGCCGTGGCGCGGGGAGCACGCTCTATGAACATAAGGTGGTCCATCCCGGCGGAGCGGTGGCCTTCGGCATCTGCATAATCGCAAATATAACCATAGCCACCGGGGGCATAAGAATCAAAACTGAGCACAAAGTCGGACTCAGGGTGCTGCTCAAAATACCAAGCGTGTTCAGGGTTATCTTTACGCCAAACACCCTCAAAGCGCAGCAGCTGATGCATGCCGCTATCCCAAACAATATCGCCGGGCAGCATCTCTCGCCCATCATTGTAAAAAATCTTGTCAGAGCGCCGAATCAACCGCATATCTGCCGGGTTCATGGGCACCGACGGGTATTCCATCACACCATGCCAAGCAGGGGTATGCAGCTCGGTAAACAGGTGCAGCATGGGGAGGTCTGCCTGCGGCAAGCGGCCGAACAATACCTCTTGATTCAACAAATAATCCAGCGTGCCGATGCGTACCTGTTGCACGCGTCCATCGGGCAAGCGGAGCTCGGCAATGTCACCGATGCACACCGTCTCACCACCACTGTATTTGGCGGGGTAGGCTCCCATAATGAAAAAAGGCAGATGTTTAATTCAAGCTCCAACCATGCTCGCCATGGTAAATCATTTGGCGGGTCATGCCGCCGTCTATGCAGATATTTTCTCCGGTAATGAAACCGGCTTTGGTGGAGCAGAGAAAGAGCACCATCTCTGCAATATCCTCCGGTTTGCCGACACGCCCCGCGGGTTGCTGCACGGCATCTGCCCCGCTGTATTGCACCCCGTTTGTTTCAATCCAGCCGGGGGATATGGAATTAACGCGCACCCGCCCGGCAAGGGATACCGCCAAGGCATGAGTAAGCGCGGCAATACCACCTTTGGCTGCGGTGTAGCACTCCGTGCCCGGCATGCTCATGCGGTCTCGGCTGGAGGAGATATTGACGATGGCCGCGCCCGCTGCAAAATGCTCCATAAACAAGCGAGTGAGCATGTAAGGGGCTGCTACCCCAACTTGCAAGGCGTAATTAAACTCTTGCCAAGAGCAGTCCGGCAAACCTTTGAACAAGGGGGCTGCGTTGTTGATGAGGTAATCTACCCGCCCATACTCTGCAATCACTTTGGAGCAAAAGGCGCGCAGGTCTTCCTCTTTCGCCAAATCGCCCACAAAGTAGGGGTTCTCCTGCACATCAAAAATACACACCTGAGCCCCCGCTGCGCGGAACATCTCTGCAATGCAACGGCCAATCCCCTGCACTCCACCCGTTACAACTACCACTTTATCAGCAAACTCGCTCATACAAGCATCATACCCAAGGAATCAGCTCTTGTCAATCATGCTTTCCGGTATTGCCATTTCACCATATATGGTGAATTCATCCTATTAACCATGCTTTTCTGTAAAACAGACAGCCACATTTCACCACACATGGTGAAATAAGCCACAAAAAAAGCGAGGCTCCCGAGCAGAGAAACCCGAGAGCCGCGCAAAAATGCAGGCAGCCGATTTTATTGCGGATTTGCCTCTATCACCAGCACGCCGAAGGGTTTAAGACGCAGTGTGGTAGGTGTGCCGGCCACAGCTTCGGCGGGCAGCGCATCGCCCTTGGGAGAGGTGAGCGCGTAGCGCAGCGGGGCACCCAGCGGCAACTCAAACACGGCGGCAGGGTCAAAACTGAACTCCTGCTCTCGGTCGGAGGGGTTACGCAACACCAAGATACCCTTGGCGGGGCTCCAAGAAGCAAAGCCGTATGCCTCAAGCGCGGCGGGGTCGCCACCCACCCAGTGGCTATCCACCAAGGTGGCAGCGTTGGCGCGGGTCCACTTGGCAGCGGCGGCCAAGGTATCCCACTCATGGTCTTTGAGCATGGCGGGGGTAATGTACACCTCTTGCATCTGCGTGCCGAGACCGAGACCGCTCCAGATTTCATCTGCCAGGTCATCATTCTCTGTGGTCATGAGGCCGCGGGCGCCCTTATTGTAAATCACGCCGTGGGTCATGAGGGAGTTAATGGGGCAAAGCGGGGAAATCTTCACGTTGTGAGCGTAAATCATGGCATCGCGGAAGGTAATCCACTGCTGGCGAGCAGAGCCCACGCCGCAGAAATCGTGGTCCCAGTTGCCACGCCATACGGAGTCTGCAATGCTGAACCAGAAGGGGCTGGCCCAGGTGCCGGTGGTGAGGTTGATGTAGATGTCGGGTTTCTCTGCGCGCAGCTCGTCAATCAGGCTGATGGCGGCCTCAAAGTCGGAGCCGAAGCGGGAGCCGGGGGCGGGGTCTGCCATGCCGGAGCAGCCATCCAGCTTAAACTGATTTACGCCGTGCTCGCGAATCATGTGCAGGCACATATCACGGAACAGCTCGTAATACTTGGGACCGGAGAGGGCAAAGCCGCGCTCGTTGGTCTCGTACGTATCACCGGCTGCAGCCAAGCGGTTGAGCTTGGGTTGACCATAGCCGCCCCAGGGGGAGAACCACACGCCGGGGGCAGAGCCGTAGCTCTCCATCAACTTGCGAATTTCGCGGAACTCGTTGGGCAGCTCATCGTGGAACTGCCAGAGGGTCTCCGTGTTATCCCAGCCGTCATCCAGCAAGAATGAATCCATCACCACGCCGCGCTTGTTCACCAGCTCTTCACCGAACAAGCGTACCGTGTCAAGCACGTCTTTTTCGGTATAGCGGGAGAAGTAACCGATATCATACCATGTATTGTAGTTGAACAGCGGGAAGTAGGGGCGGGCGCGCTCCTCATTAAGATATGCCAGTTGGAATGTGCGGCGCAACTGGCCGGGGCGGCAAAAGCCCATCACGGCAGAGATGCGGCTCGTGGTACGGGCGGGCAAGTGAGTGGTGCGCTCCAAAGAACAGGCAAAGCCCTCTGCCGTAACCTCGCCCTTGCTCAGCGGGCTTTCTACACCGGCAAACAGGCGGTTGCCGCCGGCCACCACGGGGGCGCCTTTCACTGTACCCTCCACTCGGGCCTCGGGGGCTACCACGTTCAGCAGCGTAATCTTGCGGGCAGGCATGGCAAACTGCATGGGGGTAATATCCAGCCCCACGCGGAAGTACGGCTGCCCCTCGCGCAGCTCTGCCCACCACTCCAGCTTGTAGCCATCTGTCGTTACGGCAAAAGCAACACTTGCACGCTGAGCCGCACGGCGATCTGCCAAACGGCGGGCGGCGGGGTCTGCCGCTACGGTAGTGTAGCACACTTCACCGCACATCAAATCAAGAGCCGTGAGGGGGAAACACACATCCGTATATTCTTTTTTGGAGCAAGCTTCATCAGTCTTGGCCTCCTGCAATTGAATATTGAAAATCTCACGGCCCAAATCATAGCTGCGGCCATTCACTTTATCCTGCACCGTCACACCGGCAAATGCACGCCCGGCAGTGCGGATATCGATGCTGATGTATTCGTTCTGTAACATAAATACCCTAATAAGTTTGTGGAGAAAAGGGTAGCACACCCCGAATAATGAAGCAAGAGAAATCACGCATTGCAGGGTAAATAGTGATAATCAAGCTTGCACAAAATGGCACGTTATGCTAACATGCGGCGCATGAGTTTACCTTGGTTTGATAACAAGTTCCCCCTGTATCTGGCCCCCATGGCGGGGGTGACAGACCCGATTTTCCGCACGCTGTGCAAAGAAATGGGGGCAGATGTCATGGTGACGGAGTTTGTATCTGCCGAGGGTGTGTTGCAGGCATGGCACCGCAACCGCCGCTATGTGGAGTTTGAGCAAGAGCACCGCCCGCTGGGCATTCAGATATTCGGCTCCGTACCGGAGCATGCAGCTGCCGCCGCCCGTATTATTGTGGATGCCATGCAGCCGGATTTTCTGGATATCAACGCCGGCTGCCCTGTGCCCAAGGTTGTGGGCAAAAACGGTGGTTCCTCTCTGCTGAAAGATCTGCCACTGTTGCAGAACATTGCCGCAGCAGTGGTGAAAGAGCTGGGGGATGACTGCCCCGTAACCACCAAAATACGCATAGGATGGGATGCCGAGCATATATGCGCCCTTGAGGCTTGCCGCCGTTTGCAGGATGCCGGCGTGCAGAGCATTGCCATACATGGCCGCACGCGCTCTCAACAATACGGTGGGCAAGCCAACTGGCAAATTATTGATGAATGCGCCCGTGCCGTTCAAATACCCGTGGTGGGTAACGGCGATATCTGCACCCCGCAAGATGTAAAACGCGTGCGCGAAAACACGGCGGTGGCCGGTGTTATGATTGGCCGCGCCGCCATGAATGCCCCTTGGCTTTTTGCACGCGCCCGCCATTATCTGACCACGGGCGAAATCATGGCCGAGCCCACACCGCAAGAGCGCATTGACTTTATGCTGCGCCACACACGCATGGCCATAGAGAGTGGGCATTACGGGGATGAGATTTTCACCATGCGGGCTATGCGCGCACGCTTGCTGGCCTATGCCAAGGGTATACCGGGCACCAAGCCGCTGCGCCCCCTGCTCTCGCGTGTGGGGTCTATGGCAGAGTTGCAGTCTATTTTATCTTCCCTCTGAATCTACGGAGCCGCCAGGCTCCGTTCTTCTCTGAGCGCGATAGCGATTTCTTCTCTGCGGCG
Source organism: Akkermansia sp. (assembly GCA_045124875.1). Taxonomy (GTDB): domain Bacteria; phylum Verrucomicrobiota; class Verrucomicrobiia; order Verrucomicrobiales; family Akkermansiaceae; genus Akkermansia. The sequence goes on along the minus strand of JBGVMR010000025.1, from coordinate 13,690 downwards.
CAGCCGCTCTTCACTATCCGTCGATAGACGGATTCTTCACTACGAGCGATAGCGAGTATTATTTCATCTCTCTTTGTTTTGCAGTATTAAGAGACCTTATCAGTAGAAACCTGATTTTGCTGCACATTTTTTCTATGGACTTTGCTTCGTCTTCTCTAACGGTTTCGGTTCTTACCAATAATTCAAGCCAATAGAAGGTTTCGTAGCATTCTTTGAGGGCAATTTGAAGTTTACAGATGAAATCAGCTTTACTGTAACCATATTGGGCTTCTCGTATGTTAGCCCCGATACTGCACGCAGAACGCAGCATCTGGTTTTTGATATGAGCGCGATTATGAATGGAATCACAGAGTTTGATGACTTGAACGGAAAACTCAAGACTCATTTCTTCCAACGTGCTTTTCATGTTAACATGATAGCATTTTCTGTTGAGGATTCAAGGTTTAATAATACTCGCTATCGCTCGTAGTGAAGAGCGGCTGACGCCGCAGTGAAGAATCCGTCTGGCGACGGATAATGAAGAACGGCTATGCCGTAGAGAAGAGCTCGCTGTCGCTCGCAGAGGGAACGGAGCCGCCAGGCTCCGTTTTAATCCCGAAGTTTACACTCGAACTGGCGGAACTGGATGGCCTCAAACAGGTCGTCATTTGTGGGCACGGTATGCCCCGCCAAATCTGCAATGGTGCGGGTTACTCGCAAAATGCGGTCAAATGCACGGGCAGACAGCGAGAACTGCTCTACCGCAGATAACAACATTTCTTGCTGTGTGGGGCTCAGCGGGCAAAACTGCCGCAACAAGCGCCCGGTGAGGCGAGCATTGCAGGTAATACCGGTACCGGCATAGCGTTTCTGCTGCAAGGCCCTGGCGGCAAGAACTCTTGCTCTTATCGCAGCACTGGGCTCGCCATCGGGCTTTTGCAAAAGAGACGCAGGGTCTACGGGCGGCACCTCAATCACCATGTCGAAGCGGTCCAGCAAGGGGCCGGATATTTTGCGGCGGTAGCGGGTAATCTCGGCATAGCTGCATTTGCAACTGCGGCGCGGGTCGCCCAAATACCCACAGGGGCACGGGTTCATGGCTGCCACCAGCATGAAAGAACAGGGAAAATCAAAACTGCCCGATGCGCGAGAGATGGTCACTACCCCGCTCTCCAAAGGCTGGCGCAGGGTCTCGAGCGTGCGGCGGTTAAACTCCGGCAGCTCATCCAAAAAGAGCACACCATTGTGGGCCAACGATATCTCACCGGGGGTGATATTGGAGCCGCCGCCCATGAGGCCTACATCAGAAATCGTATGGTGAGGGGCGCGAAACGGGCGATTTTTGAGCAAGCCACCACCGCGGGGTAACAACCCGCACACAGAATGAATCTTACCGGTGACGAGGGCCTCCTCATGCGTTAAGGGCGGCAAAATGGAGGGCAAGCGCACGGACAACATGCTCTTGCCGCTGCCGGGGCTGCCGCTCATCAAAAGGTTGTGCCCACCGGCTGCTGCAATCTCCATGGCGCGGCGTGCATAGGGTTGGCCTTTAATATCTGAAAAATCAGGGCCATCCGCCTCAATATCCTCAAAGGGCAACGGCTGCACGGGGGTGAACTTTTCGCGCTCCAGCAATACCGCCCAAGCATCTGCCAGAGTTTCTACCGCATACACGGCAATGCCCTCCACCACGGCGGCCTCGGCGGCATTCTCGGGGGAAACCATCAGGTACTTGCGCCCCGCATCGCGCGCGGCCACGGCTTGCGGCAAAATACCACGCACCCCGCGCACCATGCCGTCCAACGCCAACTCGCCCACCATGCACCAGTCTTCCAAATGAATGGGTACACGGCGCTTGAAATCGTAGGGAATATCTTCTATGGACCCCTGGATATTGATTTCAAGCCCGATGGCTATGGGTAAATCAAAGCCGGGCCCCTGTTTTTTCACATCGGCCGGGGCAAGGTTCACCGTCACCTGCAACTCACCGGGGCAAAAGAAATGGCTGTTTTTGAGCGCAGAGGTAACACGCTGCACGCTTTCGCGCACGGCGGCATCGGGCAAGCCCACAATGTAGTAGCGCCCCACATCTTTGACCGGCACCACATCCACCTCAACTTGTACCCCATAGCCGTCTATCCCGTTAACGGCGGCAGAATGCAAACGTGTTATCATACCCGGCTGTTTTTATTTTACTATAACCTTGGAGCCAACATCCAATTTGGAAAAAAGGATTTCCGCCGGCTCAACCGGCAAGCGCACGCAGCCGTGCGACAAGCTGTCGCGCTCAACAATATTGCCTACGTGAATACCGATAGCGCCGTTGAACCGCATCCAATAATCCATCTTGCTGCCTTTAAAAAAGGCACCGGGGGGCGGGGTTTCGGATGAGGTTACACCGGCTTGAACCAAATTATCATCAGCATCTACAAAACAGCCGTAAAGGGTGGAGCGGTGCTCTTCCTTTTTCTCTGTAATGCGGAAGGTGCCGCGGGGCGTTTCGCTGCCCCCCACACGGCCCGTGCACACGGGAAAATCCATGGCAATTTCACCGTTAATGTACAAACGGCCACGCTGCTCTTTGAGCAAGATTTCCACGTGAGAATTGGCAGGGTCCGTGCGTTCTACGGCCGGGCCACGCCAATAATCGCGAGAGCTGCGGTAGCCGGGACTTGAAATGAAATCCTCAAACGTATATCCCACTTTCTTGTTTTTGGCTGCTTCATCCAGCTCATCACCCAAGCGGTAATAGTCCTCTGCCGTCATTTGGCATGCAGTAGGCAGCAAGGCTAACAGCAAAACAGGGAGTAGTGATTTTTTCATCCGGTGTCAGATTTTGTAGGATTCCAAACGGGCAGCAAACTCACGGGGAAGTATGGCCTCCACAATCGCATCGTTGCCCTCATATTCAGTGGAAAGCACCTTGCCGTCTCGGTGCATAATGGCAATGAGGCGGCTCTCTGCCAGCGGAATTCGGTAGCACTCTTTCGATACGCGGTGAGAGAGCATCTCCACACACTCTGCCAGCAGGGCATCCACACCCTGCTCTGCTTTCACGCTGAAGGTAATGCAGGGGCACTGCACCTTGGCAGTAAGGGCTGCCAGCAATTCTTCCCGCTGGTCCTCGGGTATGAGGTCCGTCTTGTTCCACACCACCACCATGGGTTTATCTGCGGCGCCAAGCTCGGCCAACACCTCGCAGGTGGTCTCGTAATGACGCAGGGCCTCGCGGTCGCTGGCATCCACCACCTGAATCAGGAAATCTGCCAAGGTTGCCTCCTCCAGGGTAGACTTAAAGGCCTCTACCAAACGGTGCGGCAAATTGCGGATAAAGCCCACGGTATCTGTCAGCACCAAGGGCTGACCATCCGGCAATTCAATTTTGCGGCTGGTTGTATCAAGCGTGGCAAAGAGAATATTCTGCGCCAACACACCTGCCCCGGTTACCAAATTAAGCAGGGATGATTTACCGGCATTGGTGTAGCCCACAATGGCAGCCGTGGGTATACCTTGGCGGTTGCGCTCCTTGCGTTGGGTACCGCGCTGGCGGCGCACTACCTCCAGCTCATCGCGAATCGCTTCGATACGCTCGCGAGCCAATCGGCGGTCTATCTCAATCTGCTTTTCACCTTCACCACGAGCGGCTGCACCACCACCTTTACCACCGCCGGAACCACCGCGCTGGCGGTCCAAGTGTTTCCACATACCGGCCATGCGGGGCAAGGCATACTGCATGCGGGCAAGGTCTACCTGCATGACGGCCTCGCGCGTGCGCGCGCGCTTTGCAAAGATGTCGAGAATGACCTCTTCACGGTCAATCACCGTTACGTTGGTCAGTTTTTCCCACTCTCGCTGTTGGCTTGGTGAAAGCAGATTGTCAAATATCAGACAGTCGGCATCCAATTCTACCACCTTGGCGCGAATTTCTTCTGCTTTGCCGATACCACATAAATACTTGGCTTGAATCTCACGGGTAAACTCAAGCATGGTGCCAACAATCCCAATACCGAGATTGCTCACCAAGTCTTCAAGCTCTGCCAGCAAGGCAGCGCGCTCGCGGCGGGAATCTCCCGGCATGCCCAGCCCAACCAGCAGGGCGCGCTCCACCATCTCCGGTTTCTCTCGTATCTCAAACGACATATTAATCGAAAGACTGGGATGAAGAGGTGGGTACGTCTCTCAAATAATCTCTGTTGTAAGAGTTGCAGGGGCAATCACCCCAGCAAGAACTCAGAACAACGGCGGCAAGAGCCCCAGCTACTGAAATTGCAATTATTTTCATGCAGACTATTTAACTAAATTATGTTTAAAAAAGCAAGCAAAATCACCATTCTGCCCACGCCTTGTTTTTATTTAAGTATTTGCCAGTTAATCCAAGCAAAATATCCCAGCATCATGGCCATGAAGATGCTGCCACCGGTCAGAAACCACACACCAATCAAAAGGCTGAGCGCCAAACCTATGCCACCCGTCAATTTGGGATTATTGGTGGCCGTAAGCAACAACTGCCCTCCATCCATCGGCAAAATCGGCAACAAGTTAAACACGGTCCACCAAAAACAGACCATAAAGCTGATGCTGTAAAAAAGGAATGCAAACACGCTGAGGGTTCCGGAATACAGAGCGATACCTATTGTTAAATCTACTGACTCGGGTAATTCTATACCGGGGATGAATGTCAAGGGCTCTACCACATAATACAACATGGCCGCCCCTATGTTCCCAATGTGTACCCCCATGATAAGCGCTATCAGTAGGCCCAATGAAAAACCTGCCATAGGCCCCGCCAGCACCATTAAAAAGTGTTTAGCGCGCGTGGGCATGCGCGCAGGCGTGTAGGTAACACCACCGAGGTTGCCTATTATAATAAGCGGGGTTACACGGGTGAACGCCCTTGCCGTGAGGGCGTGCCCCAGCTCATGCGCCAACAATGAAAGCATGCCCACGACAACAAATATCAATGTGGGGCGCAAGGGGGATTGGCCACCGGAAAACATCATCAAGCCCAATATACCGAGAATCAACCAGCTGAATGGCTGTATTGCCGTCGGGATTCCGAAAAGTGTAAAACGCAGGTCGCCCCTGCCGGGTGTCACATCGTTCATACCCCTTTTTTACCTGATTTTACCCCATTTTTCAACAAAATTTGAAAAAAATGTCAAATTTTACAAAAAAAAGCTTGCAATCAATTTCAAAAAGTGATAAACTCCTCCCGCACCCCGACAACGGGAAGATGCAAATCCGGCGTAGCTCAGTGGCAGAGCGGATGACTGTTAATCATTAGGTCGTTGGTTCGACCCCAACCGCCGGAGGATAAAAGCTCGGTAAGTGAATAACTTACCGAGCTTTTTTATTACCCGATGCCACCATCAAAACATACGCGGGTCTGACACCACAGCCGGCAGAACCACACCGGAACATTTGATTAACAAGGGTGTACCGTATTCTGAGCAGTCTGCATCTATCAACGCTATGGCTATCCCCAAATGCAGCGCCGGAGACTCACACGATTGAGTAACGGTGCCAATATCTTCCCCGTGCCGATTCATCACCACATCCCCACGTGCCGGCACGGCCTCTGCCGTAGAACAGCGAATGGGCACCAAACGGCGCGCCGCCTGCTGAGGCTGTACTACCGCCTCGCTCCCTATGTAGTTTTTGTTTTCACTACACAAAGGCTCCAAGCCGGCAACAGATGGGGTAAGAGTATCAGGTGCCGCATCTTGAGTACTCAACACGCCCTTCTCCATACGCAAACATTCTCGCGTTTTCATGCCACAGGGTATGGCACCGCTGCGCATCAAGGTCTCAAACCACTGAATCCCGCGAGCGGCAGTGCAATATATATCCACCCCCTCTTCATCAAACACACCGGCGCGACTGACATACAACACTTCTCCACGGTAAGTCAGTCGCTCAAATCCGTACAAGGTCGGGTAAGGCATATCCCCAAAAACACGGCGAAACACCGTTTCGCTTTCCGGCCCCTGCATGGCTATGGCACACCAAGCTGCCGTATCGTTATACAATGATACACCTTGCGGGGGCAAGTGTTTTTGCAACCAGCAGGCATCCGTCTTCTCTTGCGCCGCAGAGCCAACTAAATAAAACAACTCGGGGGATTCACAAGCCAAGGTCATTTTATCAATAATAACACCTTGCAGGTTAAGCATTAGAGTTTGGTGAGCAACACCATTTTGCAGCTCGGCCACAGAATTACTGAACATCTTTTCCAACCATGGCAGCGCCTGCTCCCCCTGCACCCTGAACTTGGCGAGGTGAGACACATCAAAAATACCGCAAGATGCCCGCGCCGCCAAGTGCTCGTCCACCAAATTCGTATAGACCGAGGGCATGTTCCAACCGTCCGTTTCGCACATAGATGCCCCCAATTCCATATGCAGCGGTGTTATAGGCGATTCTTTCATTCACATATCTTTTCAATATTTACCCCAAGCGTCAAGGAGTTAGTACCAACAGAATAATAGCAGGCTTTATCTTGACGCTCGTGACACAAAAAATTAGCACTCGCACATTCTTTTTGATTGATTCGCCAAGCGCAAGCAGGTAGAATATGGGCAGAAAGAGGGGGCAACACCCCCGGTATCATACAACATCATGAAAACGCTCATCACCAATGCGCACATCATCTCCCCGGGTATCGACATCGTGGGAGGTTCCGTCCTGATTGACGGCAGCAAGATTGCCGCCGTTCTCACCCCCGGTGAAACCGCCGAGGCCGATAAGGTCATCGACGCCTGCGGCAACATGCTGATGCCGGGCTTTATCGACATCCACTCTCATGGCGCCGGTGGCTGCGACACTTGCGACTGCAAGGTCGAAAGCATCCGCACCATTGCCGACTGCAAGATGAAAGAGGGTGTTACCACATGGTTGCCCACCACCCTGACTCTGGGCACCAAGACGCTCATGGATGTTTGCGAGGTTGTTAAAGAATACGCAGCCTCCCCCAACGGCTCCAAGACCCCCGGTGTACACCTGGAAGGGCCCTACATTAACCCCAAGCAGTGCGGTGCCCAGAACCCCGCTTTCGTGCGCCCTGCCGATTTTGAAGAGGTAGAGATGCTGCACAACATCTACCCCGTGCTCCTTATCTCCATGGCTCCGGAAATGCCCGGCGCAGTGGACTTCATTGCCAAGGCCAGTGCCGCCGGCATCACCTGCTCCGCCGGCCACTCCGCTGCCTCTTATGCCGACTTCAAGAAGGCTAAGGCTGCCGGTCTTAAGCACCTTACCCACTTCTGCAACCAGATGAGCCCGCAGCACCACCGCGAAATCGGCCTTGTTGGCTCCGGTATGTTGGACAAAGACGTGAAGATTGAAATCATTTGCGACAAGATTCACCTGTGTGAAGACATGCTCAAGCTCACCTTCACCAACAAGGACATCTCTCAGATGATGATGATCACGGACTCCTTGGCTTGCTCTTGGATGCCCGATGGTCCCGGCTCTCTCGGTGGTCTGCCCATCATTGTGAAGGGCGGTGTGGCCCGCTTGGAGTCCGGCAACCTCGCCGGCTCTACACTGCGCTTTGCCAAGGGCCTCAAGAATGTGCAAGAGCTTACCGGCAAGCCCCTCTGCGAGCTGGTGAAAGCCACCTCTTGGAACCAAGCTCAATCCCTCGGGCTCTACGACCTCGGCAAGGTAGCCCCCGGCTACACCGCCGACCTCGTTCTGCTTGACGCTGAATACGATGTGGTGAAAACCATCATCGACGGCGAGGTTCGCTACGAGGCATAAGCCCCTATCCCCCACCCTGCTCTCGGCGCGAATCTTGCGCGCCGAGAGTATTTTACGACTTAAAAAATATCAAATATACCTGCCGAATATGAAAATATCTCCTCTTGCAGCAAAAATATGCAAAGCCAAAGGAATTGACCCCGCCGGCCTTATCGGCACCGGCCCCGGGGGGCGCATCATGGCGGCAGATGTAAAAGAAAATGCGCCGACAAAACAGCGTAGCGGCACCGCCATTGCAGAGTTTGCCCTACTGCCCACCCGCCCGCAAAAAGACAATTATTACGTCTACGATATGTCCGTAGACATGGCAGCCTTGGGCGACATCAGCCTGCCGATTGCCGTGCAGTGTGAAAAATTGCTGGAGAACCGCTACTCGGTCATTGACTACATTACACGCGCCGTCATCAAAGCCGGGCTTTCTGCCCCCTCTCTGCAGCAATACTCAGAGCCTGTAGATGTGCTTATTTTTGAAAACAGCGGGGAGAAACGTGCCTCCGTAGCAAATGCGGCTAAAAAGAACATTTTCAAAATATCGCGAGAGGCGGCATCAGGTGCGCCGATTCCGGCCAACTACAACCCAATGTTTATTGTGTGCGATGCTCACACATCTCGCGCCTGTGTTGCGGCCCACGTAGAGCCGGGTTGCCGCCCGCTCTTTGCCTTTGTGGACCGCGGCAACACCCCCAAAGAAAAGGTAAGAGCCGGAGCTGCCGGCATGGCAGATTACATTCTCTCATATACATTCTACGTGCACACCTCCATCCCCGAGGCAGAGGCCAACGGTGTGGCTGCCAACCTGCACGCCATGTTGTATAATCCCGTGCGCTTGCTACTCCTCTCCTGATTTGCAAATGAATTGGGTTGAACTCCTCATCATCAGCTTTGCGCTGGCGGTAGATGCCACCGTATATTCGTTCTCATACGGGCTTATATTAAAGCAAAGGCGCACCATTTCATCCCTGTGGTTGGCGCTTACGGTTGGCCTTTACCAAGCCGGCATGCCGCTATTAGGCTACCTGTTCGGGCATGAGCTGAAAGTGTACGTGGAAGGTTTTGCATCTTTCTTGGTACTGCTGGTATTCTCTATTTTGGGTAGCTATATCATCTACGAAGCATGGACGGGAAAGGAGGAAGAAGCCTCAGACAACGCCTCGCCCCTCGGTTTTATTGCGCTGATGCTGGTGGGCATTGCCACGGCTATTGATGCCTTTGCCGTGGGCGCCGGCATGGCTCTGGGCAATATCGGCGGCACCGTCTGCTCGTTCTTCATGCTGCTGGCAGAGGTCAGTGTCATCGGGGCGGTTACCTTCTGCTGCTCCTTGGCAGCCTTTCACTCTACCCGCCTTTTGCATCACCTACCGACAAAATGGCTGGAAACCACGGCCGGTGTTCTTCTCATAGGCCTAGGGCTGCATGCAGCGATTTAGCTTACTTTATTAATTTCACTTTGTATATACAATGAATCACGAGACTGCAAAAGAAAGATTATTTGGCATTGATTTACTCAGAATACTGGCCATGTACATGGTGTGCATACTCCATTCTAACGATGATGCTCACATGTATTTGTCCCCTGGACATGAACCATTTTTTTATTTTAACACATGGATTGTAAGCGTCTCTATAATCGGAGTTAATCTTTTTGCCATGATAACGGGCTACGTTTGCATTCACAACCAATGGAAACTTGAACGCTATATCAATTTATGGCTTTCAGTTGCCTTTTATTCCATATTTCTTATACTTGCAGGTATATTACTCACAAAATTAGAAGTAATCAATTGGAATTACTCCTTTCAAAGCGTATTAGATATTATTATCAGCCTCCCTTTCGGTTCTAAATATTGGTATTTTGCTGCATACACGGGTCTTTTCTTTTGTATTCCCTTTTTAAATGCAGCACTTCTTAAATGTTCAAAAGTTCAATTTATCTCGCTTCTTTTTGTTTTATTTATTGTCATACCATTTTTTAACTTAAAACCAAATAAAACCTTTATTACCGATGGTTATAATTTCACGTGGTTGGCATTTCTATATGCTGGAGGAGCTTATATCAAAAGGTTTCAACCCAAATGCAATGGAATTGCTCTAGTATGTTTAATTCTGTTCCTTCCCGTTATACCCCTTATTTGTAGATTCATAGGTACACCAGCACCCTTGGGCTATTGCCATCATAACATAATTTTATATACCTTTTGCACATTTCTCTTGTTGTATCATATAAAGGGGCCAAAAAACAAATTACTAAAAATAACTTTATTCGCCTCTCATATATCTTTTGCTGTATACCTGATTCATCAACATCCAGTGGGGGTAAAGCTTATAGAAAAAGCAGTACATTATATACTTTCTAATTTAGATTATCCTATATGGTTTGCTTTAGTAGTTGCACTTTGTGTATACATTGCATGTGCTCCAATAGAATACTTCCGAATAAAACTCTTTCAAATCTTTAGGGTACAAGCTCTTTCCAAATACTCTGCCGATATTATAGAAAAGATTTTTCAGCAAATTGTGAAAAAGATCAGCCATAAAAACAACAATTCTTCTCTCTTTAGCGACCGACAGACAAATCATTAATAAGCTGCAACACAGCGCGCACATTCGGCACATTACAAAACACGGCAGATTCATCATCTGCGGCTGTAGAGAACACAATGTCGCCGAAGCCGGCGGGTTTCATGACCACTCGGCGAACCATGTTTTGAGTGAGCGGGAGGCTGACGGCATCATCTGCCCCCACCGTCAGCCACGCTACACGGTGGTTTGTCAACATGTAGATGCTTTTACCATAGGCGAGCACCTTGCGGTGGCTTAACCATGCAGCAACGCATACGGGCAACAACAACAGCACGCAGCCTGTTACGGATTGCGTTTTCTGCCACACTACAGCGGCGGCAACGGCGCACAACACACACGCGGTCAGGTTAAATATCAACAACATTGATACGGCCCCGCGTGGCAAACGTCCACGGTTGCCGCACCAGTGCAAGGTCTCGCCGGGCCGCAACTCGGCCGCGATGCATGCTTGGGCTCTACGGGATAAGTTTTGCGGGCTCATACGCGCCTTCAAATAAAAAGCCCGCAGGGGTATGGCTACACCTGCGGGCTGAGTTGTAAACTTGATTAGTGGATGCGCTTGAGCAACCAGGGGAGGAGGTCCTTAATAGCCACGCGCTCCTGCTCCATAGAGTCGCGGTGACGAATGGTGACGGTGTCCTTAAGGGAGGCATCTCCCTCTTCACCCAGCGTCTCAAAGTCTACCGTAATGCAGAAGGGCGTACCGACCTCGTCTTGACGGCGATAACGGCGGCCTACGGCACCACTCTCATCGTAGAACACATTCATGAAGGAGCGCAGCTCTGCCTCAATCTCGCGGGCAATGCGCACCTGCTCTGCGTTCTTCTTGAGCAGCGGGAAGATGGCAGCCTTGATGGGGGCCATGCGCGGGTGGAAACGCATCACGGTGCGGATGTCGCTCTTGCCGTCCTTGCCCAGCTCTTCCTCATCGTAAGCCTCGCAGATAACGGCCAGCACAGAGCGGTCGCAACCGGCAGAGGGCTCTACCACGTGGGGGATAAACTTCTCGCGCGTTGTCTCGTCAAAGTACTCCATCGGCTTGCCGGAGCCCTCTTGGTGGCGGCCCAAGTCATAGTCCGTGCGGTAGGCAATGCCCATAAGCTCTTGCACACCGAAGGGGAACTCGTACTCCAAATCATAGGTCTTCTTAGAGTAGAAAGCGCGCTCGTCTTCCGGCACGTCCAAGATATGAATCTTATCGCGGGCAATACCGATGTTCTCGTAGAACTTGAGGCAGAACTCCAACCACTCATCCGTGAGGGCAAAGCCATTTTCAGCGCGGCAGAAATACTCTACCTCCATTTGCTCGAACTCGCGGGAGCGGAAAGTGAAGTTGCGCGGGTTAATCTCATTGCGGAAAGATTTACCGATTTGAGCAATACCGAACGGAATCTTCATGCGAGAAGAATCCAGCACATTCTTGTACTGGCAGAAAATGCTCTGAGCCGTCTCGGGGCGCAACCAACCGATGGAAGACGGGTCATTCTCGTCAGAGGTAGCACCAATCGTGGTCTTGAACATGAGGTTGAAAGAGCGAGCCTCTGTCACCAATGAACCGTTGGAGGGGTTGTAACGAGTGCTGTCGGTCACCGTCTCGGTGCTTTCCTCTGCCAACTCAATATCAGCCAAGGGGATATTCTTACCGGAAATCTGGCTGTAATACTGCTGGGCACTGCGGCGAGCTGCCTTAGCATCTTTCTCGCTGCCCTCGGGGGTAAGCATAGAGAATTCCTTGCTGCTGCTCCAAGAGCCATCCTTGGCAGCGGCACCCTTCCACCAATATGCTACACCGCTCTGGGCAGGAATCTGGTCGGCGCGCAAACGCTCCTTGCTCAGCAAGCAATCACACAGCGGGTCAGAGAACCCACCCACGTGGCCGGAGGCTACCAACACCGAGTTGTGTGTCAGAATGGAGCCATCCATACCCACCACATCGGGGCGCTCCTGCACAAACATGCGCCACCAATAATCTTTCAAATTGCGCTTGAGCTCCACACCCAGAGGGCCGTAGTCCCAGCAACCATTCAAGCCACCATAAATTTCTGCAGCCTGAAATACAAAGCCCTTGCGCTTACAAAGGCTCACAATCTTCTCCATACGTTCGGGGTCTGTCTGTGTGCGATCTGCCATAACACGTCTATTCTACACCATTTTACCTCAGATGCAAGCACAAAGGCACGTTAAGTACGCCACGGGCAAGCGAATTCGCTATTTCCTGCTTGACGCATGCTGATACAACGTATACACTATGAACACAAACAGATATTAGTATACACGATGAAGTGCCGCCTTGCCCTCACCCCCCTGCTCTTTGCCACACTCTGCTCTTGCGAGAGTGTACGCACCGTGTACGATGAAAACGGCAGAGTGGTAAAAGAAAGAGACGGCGCCCGCGAGCGTAGCCTCAATGACTACTTTGAAGAGGAATTCGACTCCAACTTCACTGAGCAAAAAAATAAAGACGGTGTGCCCCAGGCCACCTCTCACAAAGTAAGCAGCTACCAAAAAGACATTGATGCCGCCCGCCGCGGCGACAAAGAATACGCCACCGGCTCCTACAACGCCGGCGGCACCAGCAGCTTTGCAGGCAAACAATTCAGCGGCTCTTCAGACCGTTTTGACGGCAGCAAGCGCTACGATGGATTCTCCGGCGACAGCGCGTACAATACGGATATGCGCCCTGCCTTTATGAGCGAAAGTAAAGGTGTGGCCCACACCGCCTACACCGGCCACAGCAGCGCCGACCGCTACAGCGCAGAAGGTGCCAACTACGACGCCACCGGCCGCATTTACGCCACGCACGACAGCGGTATCTCTACAACCGATACCAGCGGATATTTTGAAAGCCGTAAAGAAAAATGGGGCAAACCCACCATTATCAATAAAGGAGAATACTATAAACGCACCGTCGAAGAAACGCGCGGGCTCTTGGGCAGAGATAATTAACAGCCAAACACCGTCCAAGCTCGCAGAACGCATTATTCCCCCTGCCCTCCGCCAAACGCCCGGGAAAGACCATTTAACGGCTTTTGATGGAGATTCGATACACTTTCAACATTACAAAGGCGGAGCATCGCCTCATACCTCTGCATCACGCCACTTTAAACATTAAAAATTCAACATTCAACTTGTTTATACTCGCGTTGCTCGTAGTGAAGAATACGTCTGGCGACGTATAGTGAAGAGCTCGCTGCGCGTGCAGTGAAGAACGCCTCTGACGAGGCGTAGAGAAGAACTCGCTGCGCTCGTTGACGGAATAACGAAGAAAGCCGTCAACCTTTCGGTTGACGGCCTTCGTTATTCCTGGCGGCTATCTACTCTCGCGGGACCTATCGTCCGACTACCATCGACGTGCTGATGTTTCACTTCC
>JBGVMR010000024.1:0-38288 GCA_045124875.1 Akkermansia sp. | reverse complement strand
GGGGTACTAACGGCGCTGAAGTCGAGGCGGTGGTGTGTAGGGTGTAGAGTGGTTTTGATCGCTCTTGGTGGGTGTGGCTTAACAATATTTAAACGTAAAAAATAAAGGAAACGGCGGGCGGTATCACGTACACGCCCGCCTGGTAAGGAGTTTTGCGGGCTCCGTCTATGCGCTGGGCTTTACAGCTGCTCCAAGATGGAGTCGTCAATTTCAAAGTTGGAGAACACGTTCATCGTGTCATCGTAGTCGTCCAAACGCTCGAACAGGCGCATTACCTTCTGTGCGGTGGCTACATCGGTAATGTCGGTGGGGTTTTGGGCAACGGATACCAGCTTCATGCCGGTTACATTGCGGCCGGCTGCGGTGAGCGCCTCGGATACGGCGGCAAGGTCGGTCGGGCCGCAAATGAATGCCCATTCGCCCTCGTTCTCGCCTTCCTCAAATTCATCAGCGCCGCAATCCATGGCAATTTCCATAGCGGCATCTTCATCGAGCTCGGGGGCGTTGATGGTGACTTGACCCTTGCGGTCGAACTGATAGGCCACGGAGCCGGGGGTGCCCATGTTGCCGCCGTTCTTGGAGAAAATGGTGCGGATTTCGGAGGAGCAGCGGTTGGTGTTGTCGGTGGCTACCTCTACGATGAAAGCGGTGCCGGCGGGGCCGTAGCCCTCGTAGGTTACCTCTTGAATGGTTTCGCCCTGCAGCTCGCCCGTGCCTTTCTTGACGGCGCGGTCAATGTTGTCCTTGGGCATGGAGGCTGCTTTAGCGCCTTCAATGGCGGCACGCAAACGCGGGTTGGTGTCTACATCGCCGCCGCCGCTTTTGGCTGCCAAGGTGATTTCGTGTGAGTAACGGGCAAAGATTTTGCCTTTCTTCGCGTCGGCTGCTGCCTTCGTGAACTTAATTTTGGACCATTTATTGTGACCGGACATAGTCTTGTGGTGGTATGTGGTGTGAGATAAAAAACTCTCGCTTGCAGCGGAGCTCGCGCGCACACGTGGTAGTACCTGCCGTAGAGACACAGGAGCCCTGCGGATTCCGGGGGAAGGATGGGAGGTTGTGCCGTGGGGGTGGCGCATGCGTGGCTCTTGCAAGAGCTCGGCGATAAACCGATTTTACGACATGCAGTGGGGTGCGCCAATGGTGCGTTGACTCCCGCTTCGGCTACCGCTCAGGGCGGCTCCCCGAAATGCAAATTGAGTCGAGCTGACAGGATTCGAACCTGCGACCTCTTCGTCCCGAACGAAGCGCGCTACCAGACTGCGCTACAGCTCGATGTCATCATGTGACACGCCGATTTTACAGTATTCGACGCGTTTTGCAAGTATAAAGTGATATTTTTTTCGTCATGTTGCTTGTTTTTGCGTCTATTTTAAGTGAAAACGCCTGTGCGAAAGGTTTTCGCACAGGCGATGAGGAGTACAAGATTACAGAAAAATTACATTTTTCACCACGTTTGATTACGTATTTGATTCATTCTTGTTTCGTTTTCTTGTATCTTTTTGCGTGCTTTTTTTACTGCGTTGCTCAGTTTTCTGTGTAAATAACTGTTGGCTTTATTACTCTCTTCGTCAATTTTGTTGAGGACGGCATCTACCCAATCGTAGTATGTGTTGCAGCAATTGCCGAGATATTCTACTACTTGAGTTTGTCGCTTAACTACTTTTTCGAGTCGTTGGTATTCTTCCTCTTCTTCCGGGGTGCGGGTTTCATCTTTTTCTATCAGTTCTTGCAGCGCTGATGTATCAGCAAAGAAATCATCATAAGCCATTGTCAAAAACAGTATGGCTTCTTCTGCCGAACGCTCACGGTCTTGCGTGAGTACTCGCATGATAGTCATGTCGATAATATCGGCTTGCTTCTCTTCATCGGGGCCGCAGGTATTTCGTAATTCACAGAGGTAGGCTGCAATATCATCGCTGCGCCATGCTGCAAAGAAGGGACAGTATTTCTTCCAATTCTTCTTGTCTTCCATTTTGCCTTTGTAGTATGCCAAGGCATCGGGTTGGCATGTGTAAGCCAGCAAACGCATGATACTTTTGTCGCCGAGTTTGTCTTCATCGCCCTTAACGGTATCCCATATCAACTTGACGAGAGCTGCTTTTTCTTCCTCGTTATCGGTGTTTTTGATAAGCCGGACCGTGTAGGCGCATAACGCAGCGAGGAGGTTTCGATCGAGGCTTTCTGTTTGGAAAAGCGCTATTACTGCGCTTGCGTCTTCCATGGAGGCAACTCTTATCTTGAAGCTCCAGATAATGGTAAGTATATCAGCGTGTTCTTTGGGTGCGAGTTTTTCGGCCAACGCGTTGAGTTTGCTGTTGAGATTTTTGATATCGGTCTTGGTGATACGGTCCAGCAACTCGTCAAGCAGTTTGGGCTCTATCTTGGTGGCATGTTCTGTCAAAGTGGCGAATACCAATTCGCAGATTTCGGAGTCGAGCTCGGCGACTATCCCCAGCATCACGCAGGCCACAAGTGCCGTGCCTATCGTGTTCGGGCCCCAGCAAAGATTGCCGTTTTCATCTCTTTCATCATGGTTGATGATGATGTGTAAAAGCAGTTGGGCGTCTTCTTTGCTACACTTAATTTCCACGCCCTTTGCCTTGGCGTCTTCTAATGTGAAAATTTCTTTTCTATTAATTTCGATAGCTTGCTCAAGAATGGTGGCTGCCGCTAGGCGCTGCTTTTTTTCAGCTTCCTGCTTGCGCTTTTGAGCTTGCTCCGGAGTTTCGATGGGGGTATTTTGTTGGGTAGAGATTTCCGTTGTTTTTTTACTGACGGGAGCGCTGTTGAGTTGTGGTTTTTCTTTGCATGCGCTCAGACCGCAGAGAGAACAAGTTAGTATCAGCGGTATATAGGCGTGTTTCATGATGTGGGTATATTATTTCCCCCTCGTGTTCGAGCTGTTGAACAGAGGGGGAAATTAAGTAAATCAGTTATTCTTCAAGTTTCTTGCGCTTTTCTTTTTTAGCGCGGTTGTTACTCTCTTTGGTCGCGGCCTCTTGGATTTCCTCGCGTGCTTTTCTGATGGAGCCGCGCAGCTTTCTGTGGGGTTGGCTGTTGGCTTTATCGCACTCTGCTTCAATCTCGTTGAGGATCACATCTACCCAATCGTAGTACTCTTTGCAGTAGTTAGCGAGGTTTTCTACAACCTTTGCCTGCAGGGCAACTACTCTCAAGAGTCGTTGGTATTCCTCTTCTTCTTCCGGGGTGCGGTCTGTGTCTTTTACAATCAGATCCTGCAGTCCTGTTGTATCTGCAAAGAAGTCATCATACGCCAGTGCCAGAAGTTTCTTGGCATCCTCCACGGAGCGCTCGCGGTTTTGTGTGAGAACTCGCATGATGGTGGTGTCAATGATGTTGGCTTTCTTCTCATCATCGGGACCGCACTGTTTGCGTAACTCGTTAAGGTATCCGGCAATTTCATCGTCTTGCCACGCCGCAAAGAAGGGGCTGTATTTTTTCCAGTTCTCCTTATCTTCCATCTTGCCTTTGTAGTATTCCAAGGCATCGGGTTGGCAGGTGTAGGCCAGCATGCGCATGATACTCTGGTTGCCGAGTCTGTCTTCATCGCCTTTAACTGTATCCCAAATCAGCTTGCCGAATGCGGCTTTTTCTTCTGCGCTATCGGTGTTTTTGATAAGCTCGAAGGTATAGGCGCATACGGCTTTGAGAAGGTCTCCATCCAGGTCCTTGGTCTTGATGAGCTTCATGACTCTGTCTTTATCCTTCATGTTCGCAAGGCGCACCTTGTAGGTCCAGATAACGGTGAGTACATCGGCGTGCTCTTTGATGTCGAGTTTGTCGGCAAGAGCATTGAGCTTGGTGTTGAGTTTTTTGATGTCGGTCTTGGTAAGACGGTCCAGCAACTCATCAAGCAGCTTCGGCTCCATCTTGGTGGCATGTTCTGTCAAAGTGGCGAATACCATTTCACAGATTGCGGGGTCAAGCTCGGAGGCAATGCCAAGCAGTACGCAGGCCTGCAGCGCCGTGCCTACGGTGTCCGGGCCCCAGCAGAGGTTGCCGTTTTCGTCTCTTTCATCATGGTTTATGATAACGTGCAAGAGCAGTTTTGCGTCTTCTTGGCTGCACTTGACCTCCACACCTTTTTCCTTGGCGTCTTCCAAGGTGAAAACTTCTTTCTTGTTGATTTCGATGGCGCGGTTGAGAACGGCGGCTGCTGCGTCTCGTTTTGCTTTGATTGCCGCATTTGTGTCTTCAGATGATTTTACCATCAAGAAACCGCCGATAGCCATGGCTACCAATATACCACAGGCAACAAAGAAGATGGGCTTTTTGTGGAACGGTGTCTTAGTGGCTTCGTATTGCAATTTTTCGTAATATGCAATTTGCTCTGCCGTCATCTCCGGGGCCTCTTCTGTGTATTCCTCAGCCCCATCTTCAACAGGGGGCGGGGGAGGCGGTACGTTGGCCGGAAGCGCTGTGCCAACGGCCGGTTTGGCGCCTGCGGGTTTGGGTACTCCTAATTTGGGGCCGGCAGCGGGTTTTGCGGTGGGGGCTGCTGTTGCTGATTTTGGGCCTGCCGGCTTTGCAACGGACAGCTTGGGCTCGGCTGCGGGAGTACCTGCGGGTTTGGCAATGGCGA
The DNA here is from genome assembly GCA_045124875.1 of Akkermansia sp. Taxonomy (GTDB): domain Bacteria; phylum Verrucomicrobiota; class Verrucomicrobiia; order Verrucomicrobiales; family Akkermansiaceae; genus Akkermansia. The sequence goes on along the minus strand of JBGVMR010000024.1, from coordinate 33,682 downwards.
GCTTTGGCCCGGCGGTGGGGGCGCCGGCCGGTTTTTTGATGGCAAGTCTGGGGCCGGCAACCGGTTGCGGGGCTGAGACCGGGGTGGGGGCTGTTACAATTTCCGGTGTGTTTTCTGCCTCTGCGGCAGCTTGTGCAGCGGCCTCGGCGGCGGCTGCTTCTGCGGCGGCTGCTTCTGCAGCGGCAGCTTGAGCAGCAGCTTCAGCAGCAGCGGCGGCTTCTTGCTCTGCTTTTACTTGGGCCTCGTATTCAGCCATTTGTCGATTGTACTCTTCCATTTGGCGGTTATATTCCTCCATTTGGCGTTCGTATTCTTGCTGGGCGAGAAGAGCTTCTTCATCTACAGCCGGTTGGGTGGGCTCTGCTGCGGGGGTAGCAGGGGCTGCGGCCGGAGATTTGGGGCCTATGGCGCGACCATCTGCGCCTTTGAGCGTGACACGGCGAGTGGGCACGGCCCCGGTGTTAAGGAGCACACGGCGGGGTGCCCCGGCCGGTGCGACGGTTTTGAGTTTAGGATCTGCCATAAAAAGAGAGATGGTGTTAAGCTACTGGGCTTATTCTATCTTTTTTTGTGGAAGATTGCAATCACGTATTTCACGCTGATGCTTTTTTTACTGATTTTTCTCGGTATAGCGGTGGCAAAGAAGCCGTATTGTTATTAATGCTGAGACGCAAAGCAGGCTGATTCCGTATGTTGTTACAGCGGGGGCCAGCGGCAGCGGTATGATTAAACTGCCATCTAATGGGGCTGCGATGGCGTACCAGTTGTAGAGCAGAATACTTGCCATACCGAACACCCCTACGCATTGCTGCATATATTGACACCGGCGCAGCGGGCGTATCAGCAAGATAACTAAGGCTGCCACCAGAAGGCTGTTGGCTATGAATTTGAGCGTAAGCCAGCCCGGGCTCATCTCTACCGGCCCTGTAGGGTAGGATATAATGAGCTGCGAAAAGCCGGTGGCGTAAAGGGCTGCTGCGAATGCAAAAACGCCCAGCCATACAAATGGTGTATCGCCGCCTTCTTGTTTGCACGGAGTAACAAGGATGACGCATACGGGCAGCAGTAGCGCAAGGGTGAGAAAATCTATGGGCAAGCCATTCCACCAGAATTGCCCTGCGCCCAGCCCTACCGCAGCGCACAGCAGAGTAGCCCATAGCCCTTGGCGTCGCGGTAAAAAGTGGTTAAACAAGCGCGCTGTTATCATGGTGCCCAGCCCTAAGCAAAGAAACAATCTGTAGTTTTCTACAGTGCAGAGGGTGTCTGTGCCGCCTATGCCCAACCACGGGAAAATATAGGGTAGTGCCGTGTAACATGCTGCAACTGTTGCCCAACCGCACCACAAACCCGCATCTGCCAAGGCGGTAAGGCGCCGCGTGGGAACCCAGCCGGCACCGCATATGGGTAACAGTGCACGCCATAACTCTGCCCCCAGCCCCAGCATGATGCCAAGAACCCCCGCGGCAAATATGCCGGCCGGCAGGGCAAATATCATATCATATAAAGGGACGGTACCCAGCATTTTTTCCGGGCCTACGGGTGAGGTGTTGAGTGTGTGTTGTATGGTGGTTGCTGCCAACAGAATAAATAAAACCAGCAAGATTAAAAAAGTGCGTTTCATTGTTGTTGCAGGTGGGTTAAGATGTATTGTATGAGGGACTCTGCTTCTTGATTGTTGAGACGGTTGAGGTAGGCGGGCATGGCGCCGCGCCCTAGCATGAGGGAGCGCTGGAGTTCGTCGGGAGCTTTGTTGAGGGTGGTAAGGTTGCCGACGGCAGGCATGCCTGCGTAGTGGGCTACATAGCTTTGCCCATTGCCTGCTGTACCATGGCAAGCGGCACAGTTGTTTTTAAACAGAGTCTCTGCCGGCAGGGAGGCGCGTGTGTTGCCGAAGGGGATGATGCCGGCCGGTGGTGCTGTTGGTTGCCGATGGTGCGCAGTGTCCATATCGCGGATAAATTGTGTGGGCTGTGTCGGGTGTCCGCAGTGCTGCAAGCCCAGCAAAATACTCAGCACAATAATGAGTGCCAACGCGATGATGGTGAGTGTTTTTTTCATGCTTGCCGCGTTCTTTTAATGTAGTTGATAAAGATACCCACACCGGCTCCGGCCAGGCAGAACACAATAACTGCCGGTAGATACCAAAGAAGACCGCGTGGGCTGCTGCCTGCGGCACCGGCGGTGTCGGCCCATTGGGTGCAGATGGCCCAGATGATGATGAACACCAGTATGCTTGCGCTACCGCACAATGCAGCTGCCCGAGGAGAAATGGGGGAGGAACTTGCAACGTATTTGGGTGCGGAAGGCGCGGGTTTTAGCCGTGTCCCAATACTCAGGAAAAGCCCCAAAAATAATCCAATGCTTCCTACAAGCAGCGCTATATCCACGGGGCTTGGGGTGTAGTTGCCCCCGGTGAAGAGTAAGGAACGCTCTACGATGATATGCACACGCTCTTGCCACATGCCGTATAAAATGCCTATGCTGATAAGGATGCACACCAAGCGGTTGTGCCGCAGTTTACGGAAACTCAATAGCCCGAGGGGCAGAAGCACGTTCAACAGTATCATGGTGGCGTATGTGTTGCCCCATAAATGCGGCTCCGTAACCAGTTCATAGGCGTAAAAAAGCCCCATAGCGCCACTGAGTGCTGCCGTAAGTTGCCCCAATTTACCGATGATGCCGATGCGGCAGTGCAGACCAATGGCAATGAGCTGCACAACCGCCATTCCTGATAATAGGGCGCCGCATATAAAGTACGGCGGTATGATGACGCTTTGCCAACGCAGGGTAAGCGCAAAGTCGCTACCCACAATACTGTGTACCATCACAACCAGTGGCGTAAGTACGCCGGCCATCAGAAGACAACTGTGCGCCCACAGGTGGCGGTGTTGGCGTTGCTCTTGCTTTTCGCCTCGTATGCCCATGTAGAAAAACAGCAGGGAGAGTATAAAGTAGGATGAGATGGCCGCGGCATCCCACAATAGGGCAGATGCCATATCCGGCCATACCCCCGAAGGCACGGGTAACGGTGCCATTTGCCATAGCATCCATGCCCGGCCCACATGAATAAGCGGGAATACGGCTGCCGTGCATACAGCGCATAGGGTCATCAGCTCTGCATGGTGGGCTATGCGGCTGCGCCATTGCTTGCCAGTGAGTAGCAGAATGGCAGAGATGAGGGTGCCCGCGTGGCCCAGCCCAATCCAGAAAACAAAGAGTACGATATCCCATCCCCAGGGTACGGCGTTGTTAACGCCCAGTACGCCTACACCCTCTGTGGCTATGCGCACGGCGCTCCAACCAAGTCCCCACACGGCCAATGCTGCGCACAACAACACCGCTGCCAATAAGCGGGAAGATGCAGTGGGGGGGATGTCTGAATGGCTCATGCGCTGCTCATTGTACCAGATGCTTGCCCGCACCGCAAGCAACAAAGCCACTTGTTTTTGAATGTTGCGCGGCAGTATGTCGTCTGTACTGCATCATGCAAGAGAAAATGCTGTGGATTGCGCTGGGGGCTTTGCTCTGTTCTTGCGAACGACAGGGTGGAGAAGCTGAGGCGGTATTGCCCGTTTATACGGTGGAAGCCGCATACCCCGTAGTTGCTGATGTATCGGTGTATCGCACGTGGATCGGTCGCTTGAATGCCGATGTTGAGGCTGATATTTTGCCCCGCGTAGAGGGTTATGTGGTACAGCGTGAGTTTGTGAATGGGCAAACGGTGAAAAAGGGGCAAGTTCTATACGTGCTGGATGATACTCTTTATGCAGAGGCTTTGCAGCAAGCCCGGCAACAGGAAGCCGAGGCGCAGGCAAACTTGCTGGACGCCATGCAGAATGTGGAATACTACCGCCCGCTGGTCAAGGAGGGCTCTGTAGCTCGCCAAACGTTTACGGAGGCGCAGCGCAAGGTAGAGGCGGCACAAGCTGTCATGTTAGCCGCAAGGGCTGCGGTGTCGCAGGCTCAGTCCAATGTCGATTATTGCACTATACGCTCACCCTTGAGCGGTATTGTCGGTTTTGCCCGCGCAGATGTAGGTAGTTTTGTTTCTGCCGGCAGTGAGCCAATGGTGACGGTGAGCTGTGTGCAGCCCATACGGGTGAGTTTCAGCATCAGCGAGCAAGACTGGTTGAAACAGGGTGGTGCAGATGGTACCTTGCGCCCCGGCGCCAAAGTTGAGGTGTTGACACCTGATGGCTTGGTGTATCCATACATGGCAAGTATCATCGGGGTGGATAACGAGGTGTCTGCCACCATGGGAACCCTGCAAATGGATGCCATGCTGGATAACCCGAGCTCTTTGTTGCGCCCCGGTATGTTTGTGACGGTGCGAGCGGTGGTGGATGAAGTGAGAGCCGCCCTGCTGGTGCCGCAAAAAGCTGTGGTGTCTTTACAGGGTAAACAATTTCTTGTTGCGGTGGGGGCCGAGGGTAAGGTGCAACTCATCCCGGTGGAACTCGGGCCTCAGCAGGGGAATATGGTGGTGGTGAGAGGGGCAATCTCTGCCAAAACTCCCATTGTGGTGTCGGGCACGCAACAGGCAATGATGGCTGCCGCCGGGCGTGCCCGTTTGAAAGTGACACCGTGATTAACCGTGGTGGTTAACGGTCCATATTTGCCCGAGTTGCTGAGAGCTTGCTATGGCGCGGCCGATGTATTGCAGAGACAGCTCTACGGCTTTTACCAAATCATGCCCGTGTGCCAAATGTGCAGCTACGGCAGAGGAGAGGGTGCAGCCTGTGCCATGGGTGGAAATGCCGAGCGTGCGCGGGTGTGACCACCTGTGGCAACTGCCGTCCTTTTGCACTAAAATATCGGTGCAGGTGTCACCCCCCAAGTGCCCGCCTTTGGCCAATATGGCACAGTTGTATCGTTTGCTGAGCTGTTGGGCTGCCTGTTGCAGCTCATCTGCCGTGCGGATGGGCTCTGAGGTGCCGAGCAATTTTATCAGCTCATCCAAGTTGGGCGTGAGCAGGGTGGTGCGCGGCATGAGGCTTTGCTCGTACACGCTGATGGCGGCTTGCAGCATCAATGATTCGCCCGCCGTGGCTATCATGACGGGGTCTACTACAATGGGCCCCGTGTAGCCCGCCAGCTCTGTGGTGATGGCTTGCACTATCTCCGGGCTGTATAGCATGCCGGTTTTAATTGCTGCCACAGGAAAATGTTGCAGGCAGATGCGTACTTGGTCTGCTACGAATTGCGGCTCCATGGCCACAATACCCTCCACCTTGCCGGGTACTTCGCTCACCACGCAGGTGACGGCGGTGAGGGGGTAGCAGCCCAAGGCAAAACCGGCTTTCAGGTCTGCTTGTATGCCGGCCCCGGCAGAGCAGTCTGAACCGGCAATGCTGAGGTACACGGGGGTCATGCGAGTGCGGTTTCGAGGGCTGAGGCTACGCGTATCAAATCAGCTTCCGCAAAATGTTTACCGATTAATTGTATGCCGATGGGCAGTCCTCCGTTTTGCGGTGTGGGTATCGAGATGCCGGGCAGCCCTGCCAAGTTGGCGGGGATGGTGTAGATGTCTGCCAAGTACACTTGCAGCGGGCTCATGTTTTTGTCGTAGAGCAGGGGGGCTGCCGTGGGCGCCACCGGGCCGAGGATGAAGTCTACCTTCTCAAACGCCTCTGCAAAGTCTTTTGCTACCAGTGCGCGTACCTTCTGCGCTTTGGCGTAGTAGGCATCGTAGAAACCGCTGGAGAGTACGTAGGTGCCCAAGATGATGCGGCGCTTGACCTCTGCCCCGAACCCTTCTGCGCGGGAGCGGCTGTACAGGTCATCCAAGCCGTTGGTGTTTTCTGCGCGGTAGCCGTAACGGATGCCATCGAAGCGGGACAGGTTGGAGGATGCCTCTGCGCATGCAATAACGTAATAGGCAGATACCACCGCTTCAGAGTGCGGTAGGGAGATTTCTACGATTTCAGCCCCGGCCTCTGTGAGCTTTTGGACTGCCAGTTCAATGGCTGCTGCTACCTCCGGGGAATTGCCGCTGCTGAGGTATTCTTTCGGTAAACCGATTTTTACCCCGGCTATGCTTTGGCCTATTTTGGCTGTAAAATCCTCTGTTGCTTGGGTGGATGAGGTGGAGTCTTTCGCATCATGCCCGCACATGGCGTTTAGCAGTAGAGCTGCGTCTTCCACGTTTTGGGTGATAGGCCCAATCTGGTCTAATGATGAAGCAAAGGCCACCAAGCCGTAGCGTGAGATGCGCCCGTAGGTGGGTTTCATGCCGACGATGCCACAGTGGGAAGCCGGTTGGCGGATGGAACCGCCGGTGTCTGACCCCAGTGCAGCAATTGCCATGCCGGCAGCTACGGCGGCGGCAGAGCCACTGGAGGAACCGCCCGGTGCATGGCCGGGGGCTGCCGGGTTTTCTGTGTGTCCGTAGGCAGAGTTTTGCCCGGCAGAGCCCATGGCGAATTCATCCATATTGGTGCGGCCGAAGGGGATGGCGCCGGCTACTTTCAGCTTGGTGACGGCCGTTGCATCATACGGGGAGATGAAGTTGCCGAGCATGCGAGAAGCGCAGCGTGTGGGCTCTCCGATGGTGCAGATGTTGTCTTTGATGGCAATGGGTATACCACCGAGAGGGAGACTGAGGTCTGCCTTGGCTGCCGCGGCTAAAGCTGCTTCCGTGTTATATGATATATAGGCGTTGATGTCGGGGTTCTTTGTATCTGTTGCCCGTGCAAGCTCTTGCACCAGTTCGGTGGGGGTAATGTTGCCTGCGGTGAGCTCTCGACGCCAGTGTGAAATGGTTCCGTAAAGCATGGCGAGATAATCAGTGTGCGGATTCTACTACTTTGGGTACTCTGAACTGGCCGTCTTCTTCTGCCGGTGCGTTGGCAAGGGCGGCCTCGTTGCCCAGGCTCTCTCCTGCTACATCGGTGCGTACGGCATCAAAAACGGGCAGGGGGTGGTACATGGGCTCTACCCCCTCGGTATCCCACTCGCTCAACTGGGCTACGTAGCCCAATATACGGTTGAGATCTGTGGATAAGCTTTCGGTCTCTTCTGCGGTAAGCTCGAGCTTAGCCAGTTTTGCTATGTATGCTACATCGATGTGCGGCTTTTCCATGGTATCAGGCTTGGTTGAGTAGGTAAATGGTGAGGTGGTAGAGTGCGTAAATGGCACCTACTAAGAACAGAAGCAATATGATGTTTTCTATCAGCAGATGCTGGCTCTGCCCGGTTACATTGTGTACGCTGATGTCGCGCGGGGAGCGTCGTGTTGCCTCTCGCTCTTCATCTAATGGGGCCAGTACATTTTTACCATAGCGTTTGGACCGCTGTTGCCACGCTCTGTCGGAGCCCCCATCGTAGTGGTGCTCTCTCGCTTCATCGAGCGCGTATTGCTGTTGTCTGCTGATGTGTTTCTGTGCCATATATTATGCTGCTGTTGCTATGGTGTAGATTGCCCATGTAATAAGAAGGAGTATGAATAGCGGCAGGTGGAAGGCCAGCCCGCGCAGCATTTCCTCCTTGATTACTTTTGCTCCGAATTTTTCTTTCGGCTCTTCTTCGCCCGGTTTGTGGAAAAATACAGTGGTGTGTCTGTACTCGCGCCCGCACGCGTACGCTTCATGAAAATCGTTCTCTGCCCGGTCTAGCTTCGGTATTGCTTCTCGCATGCGTTCTTTGACTGTCTCGGGGGCCCAATGTTGCGGCTGCAGCCCGGAGAGTATTTGCAGGTGACGCTGAAAACATTCACATACCTGCGTCATCTCTTGGTGCTCGCGCTCCATGCTGTCCAGTTCTCGGGATATTCTGCGTACCGCATTGTGTATGCGTTGCCCCAGTTCGTTGAGGTCGGCATTAAAGCTCGTTTTGCGCATGGTGCTTTCTTGCAGCTCGCGGCTGCGCGTTTCGCTCTCCATGCGCTGTTGCTCAAATATCTCTGCCTGTTGCCGTAAACGCTCAGCTTGCTCGAGCATGCGCTCGGGCGTGTGCATAAAGTTGTCCATGGAATCTGGTGTCAACTCCATTTGCCTGTATGGCGCGCGCTCGGTTCGGTCTCCCGGTGTCATGTTGCTTTTTTTGTTATGCTGAGAATGCTAAAGAAAAGTTAAACAAATTTGAGGCGATTGTCAAGCGTTAAGCTGTGCATTATGCGATAAATCGGTACTCGGAATGCAAATAAAAGAAAACCCTGAAGCGAACCTCAGGGTTTTGCGTACGGGCGACGGGAATCGAACCCGTGTCTCATGCTTGGGAAGCACGCGTCCTACCATTGAACGACGCCCGCGTAACGGCGCAGATATTACACGGGGTGTTGTCATAAGTCAAGCGTAAAGTGAATATTTTTTATGTAAAAGATGACATGGTGCAGATTGTGATGCGAAAGTGTGATGTATGAGCGGTTGTAAAATGCGTAAAATTGGTATTTTTTACTTTAGAAATAATGAGAGATAAGGAATAAAAATAAAAAATAAAAAAATAAAGCTTGCCAAGTGTGCGAAAAGTGGTAAAATACGCGCAGATACATTTGCGGGTATAGCTTAATGGCAAAGCTCCAGCCTTCCAAGCTGGCCATGCGGGTTCGATTCCCGCTACCCGCTTCCCTAAACAATAATAGATATTATGAAGACGACCTACCTTGCATTTGCCCTGTTGTTGGGTGTTTCTGCAGCCCCTTTGATGGCTGCTACTCCTGCGTGGGATGAGGCTGTAGCCCTTTCTGCTCAGGATTCGGAGGCTTCTCTGGCTGATCTTTGCAACGCTGTATACAAGGCTGCTAAGGAGGATGTCAGCAAGTCTGCTGCTTTGTATGAAGCTGTTCTTGCTCAGCGTACCAATTGGACTGCTTCCGAGTGTTACGCCGTGCTTCGCGCCATTCTTCTGGCTTTCCCCGGTGATGTAGCTTGCAACATCGGTGAGTATGCTCGCAAGTATGAAGATGCTAAAGGTTCTGCTGTAAAGGGTGTTAAGGTGCAGCGCGCTCGTTACTCTGCTTCCATTACCTCTGCTTCCATTGAAGAGTCTCAGTTCTACGCCTTATTGGATGCTCTTTATAATGCATCTCTGAATGAGGGTGTGGCAGATGCTACGTATGCAGCAATTCTTCCTACTGTGACCGGTGTTTACGAGACTGCACATGAGGCAGCCGTGAATAATCATGATGCACGTTTGGATGTTAATGGTCAGCGCTTCGATGTTGTGTTGCCGACTCCTCCTCCTACCTCTCGTAGCAATTAATCATTTTTAAGGTTATTAACCATTGACTGTATAACAATGAAATCCACAGTATTTAAAGCACTTGCTCTTTCCGGTTTGCTGGCCGTGTCTTCTAACGGTTTTAGTTTGTACGATGCTGCTCCCCCTATCGGTTTGCCTGAGTCTCACGCTATGAAGTATGGCGTGTATGCCAGTGCAGGTTACGATTCTAACCTTAATAACTCCAATAGCGCCAATCGTGAGGATGGCGGTTTTGTGAAGTATGGTGTAACTGCTTCCTATGCTGATTATGAGGCAGCAACTAAGAAGAATTTTACAGCTCGTATCGGTGGTCAGCTTTATAATAAGACTGCAATGGGTACGGATGAACGTAATTTCTCTGATATCTCTCTTTCCGGTACTGTTTCTCACGCATTCTCTGCCGGTAGTCAATACGTTCTTGATGTGGATTTGGATTACACTCCGGAGCCGGATTACTCGAATGGTATTTCTTCTGCCAATACTCAGGGTAACTGCTTGAACTGGAGCCTTTCCAATGCGTACTCTCGCATGATTGACTGCCGTTGGAGCTGGACTGCAAATGTGTCCTACAATGGTAACGTATATACGGATTCTGAGTACGAGCAAGATGACCGCACCTACATCGCCGGTGGGCTTTCTCTGAATCTTCGCGAAACCTCTCGCACAACTTATGGCTTGAATACGACCATTCGTCATGAAGACCGCAGTGAGGGGTTTGACTCCGATAGCTGGTTCACCAATCTTTCTGTTGCTCATTCTCTGAGCCCCACGGATAGCATGACTCTTAAGTTAGGTGTGCAGGCTAAGTTTATCGATGGTGATTCTAACTTGTATCCCACGCTCGATTTTTCCTATCGTCGCGTTCTTACTAAGGGGCTGAGCGCTACTGCATACGTTCGATACTCCAACGAAAACGTTGATACATTTAGTCGCAGTGGTAACGTTAATTATCTTTCCGATGATACATGGCGTTTGGGCCTTAATGTTGTCTATGTATACACTCCCACAGTGTCATTCCATGGTGGTGTAGACTTGATTCGTTCCGAATATTCTAAGGCTCGTAACGGTGCCCCTGATTATGATACTCTGACGGCTAGCTTCCGTATTGGTATGAGTTATAAGTTTACCCAGAGTCTCACAGGTTCTATCAATTACCACTATACATATGGCGATCCCGGTAGCGTAAGTTACATCGATCACTATGAGCGTAACGTTATCTCGACCGGTATAAGCTATTCATTCTAAAGTTATGTTTAATCAGGGATGGAATCGGGCGTAGTGTCGGATTCCATTCCTGTTTTTTTATTCTCCCCCCCCCATTCAGTTATCATATGGCAGACGGTCCTAAATCTGTTCAGCAAACAGAGGCTATTCTTCACGCGCAAGATTATTTGCAAGTATTAAAAACGCGTTGGAAGGAGGCCTTGTTTGTTTTTCTGCTTGTTTTTGTTGTTTGCGCAGTCGGTACTAAATTGATGACTCCCGAATATACGAGTACCTCTCGTATAGAAATTCGTCAGCCCAACGAACAGGTAGATATCAGCATGTCCGGTTCCGGTGTTAACCCTGTTTCTCTTGCCGCCAGTGGACAGGGATACATTCCCACCCAGATGGAGGTGCTCGTTTCTCAGCGAAATCTTGCCCATGTCGCCCAAGAACTCAAATTGGATAGAGAATGGGGAACTACGTTGTTAGGTGCGTCATCTGAGTTGAGAAACAGAATTAAATTGAAGCCGGTGGAGGGTACTAATATGGTAGATATCATAGTCACCCACCCCAATGCTCAAACTGCTTGTTCCATTTGTAACCAGCTGGTTGCCTCCTATGATACTATTCGTAAACAGGAGGAGGCTGAAAGAATCGGTAACGCTATTTCTGACCGCCAGGCTGCTGTGGATGAAGCCAAACGTACACTGAATGAGAAGATCGAAAATGTTCAGGCCATCATCCAGAACAGCAAGTTTGTCTCCGGTTGGCATCAGGGGTCTACTGTTGAATCTTTAGGTGGAGAAAAACAAAGATTACACTCTTTGCAGCAACAGAAATTGTCCCTCGAGGCCGAGGTTAAACGCCTTGATGTGCACATTTCTCAGCTCGATGGACTCCGCGATGAAAACCTCTTGGATTACGTTGTGAGCAGTGATATTCTTTCTGCAGAGTCCTATGCTTCTGACCGTGTCCGTCAGTTGAATAAGCAACGCCAAGATTTGAAGGATCAGCATTCTCAAATGCTTCTCGGTGATGAAGGTTACGGTGAAAACCACCCGAAAGTAAAGATTGTTGAGGAGCAGATTAAGCAAACCGACCAACAGCTTGTTAAGAGCTTGTCTGATATGCGCGAGGCTATGGAACGCCAGCGTAAGTCTAAAAATGATGAGCTTGAAAAAGTTAAGAAAGATATTGAAGTCGCTGAAAAGAATGTTCGCGACCAGATGGTCGAAGAACAAAAGATTGTTGAGGCTCACGAAGAATACAAGCGTGCCAACGAAATTTATACTGATTTGGAGCGCAAGTATAAAGGCGAGCAGATTCGTCTGAAGAGCCATCGTACTAATGTGGTTGTCTATGCATCCCCCACCAAGGCCGGTGCTCCGTCCACTCCGAATGTGAAACTTAACCTCATTGTAGGTGCCGTTGTCGGTTTAATCAGTGGTATTGTGGTGGCGTTTGTGTATAACTATTTCGATACCTCTGTCAAATCTCTCGAAGATGCAGAGCGTTATCTGGGCTTGCCTGTATTGGGTGTTATTCCTCAAGATGCCGGTTTGCTGGCGCTTCAGGGTGGCAATACACCGGATGCCGAGGCCTACCGTATCCTTCGTACAAATGTAGAGCTGAAGCGCTCTCTGTTCTCTGCCAAGACCTTTGCCGTGGTATCTGCCAATGCTGGTGAGGGTAAGACAACTACCTTGAGTAATTTGGCTTATGTATACGCCTCTGCCGGGTTCAGTACCTTGATGGTTGATGCAGACTTGCGCCGTCCTCGATTGGCTCGATATGCAGAAATGGAAGACTCTTTCGGACTTTCAAATTATCTTACCAGCGATGTTCCGTTGAAGGATGCTGTATTCAAGACTAGTGTGCCTAACCTGTATCTGATGCCCTCCGGCCCGCAACCCATGGACCCCTCCGGTGTGCTCGGTTCTTACCGCATGGAGCAGTTGCTCACTGAAACTGCACGTCGTTTTGATATTGTGTTCTTTGACTCCCCGCCTGTTCTCGGTGTAAGTGATGCCTCTCTCTTGGTGAGCAAGGTAGATGCCACCTTGATTGTGCTGCAACCTCGTAAGATGCCGCTCAAGGCTCTGCTGCGTACCAAGTCCATTATCGAAAATGTTCGTGGCAAAATCATGGGGCTGGTTATGAATAATGTTGATATTAGCTCTGATACCCAGTATCAATATTATACCACGTATTACTCTTACTATTCTAATGATAACTCCAGAGTGGAGCCTGTGCCTGTAAAGAAAACGACAGAGCAAGCTAAGGCTTCTACGCGCGTTGCCGATAATCAGAGAACTACGTCTTCTCGTTCATCGTCAGACGATTCCGACCTGTACTGATAAAATTCACGATATTACAATATATGAAGAATTACAATCTTATTAAACTGCTGAGCTTATTGCTCCTGAGCGTTTTTGCAATGCTCTTTACGGTGCAAAATGCTTCTGCTGCATCTGAGCCCACCGCTCGTCGTGGGGCTCAAATCCAAATTACTTTCCGCAATATTCCGGCTGAAGATAAGCCGAATGTTGACGGTGCATACTATGTGAGCCAGGCAAGTGGTTGTATCACCTTGCCCTATATTGAGAATACGCCCATTAAGGCCGAAGGTAAGACCGCGAGCCAGCTCGAAGTGCTTATCAGAAAGCAATACATGGATGCAAAAATTTACAACCGCCCCATCGTAAGTGTTCAGGTTGCCAGTGCAGATGAAATCAGCGAGAGAAATAAGCGCTATGTTCAGGTTTCCGGCTTTGTCGCTCGTAAACAGAACTTGATTTATCGTCAAGATTTGACGCTGATTCAGGCAATTTTGGATTGCGGCGATATCACGGATTATGGTTCCCGTTACATTCAGGTAACTCGCTACGATTCCAGAACCGGTACTACGCATACACAGACGTATGATTATTTTAGTGCCAGAGATCGCTCGCTTAGATTGCAGCCCAATGATGTTATCTTTGTAAAGCAGCGCGGTGCTTTTGAAGGCCGCCCCAAAGAAGTCGGTCCCTGATATCAAAGTCCTTCGTTTTTCGCCTCGGCTTGTCTGATAAGTCGAGGCTTCTTTTCCTCTATGACTATGTCACAAGCAGCTCCGAAATTATTGTTGTTGACTGCCGGGTATGGCGACGGCCATAATTCCGCTGCGCAAGCATTGGCTCAGTGTGCAGAGTCGCGGGGCTGTATAGCAAAGGTAATTGACCCTTGCCAAATGGCCAGCCCACGAATTTTTTCTTTAACGCAGAGCTTTTATAAGTTTTGCGTTACAAGTGCTTCTTGGATATGGGGTATTACCTATTACCAAACAGAAACAGCGGACTGGTCTACCAAGGCAACTGCCCCTATCTTGCGAAAAGTGACAAACTGCATTAGGGAGGTAATTTCGGCATTTCAGCCGGATATGGTTCTTTGTACATATCCCTTGTATGCCTACATGTTGGATTATCTGCGCAACACAGGTGAGATTTCTCTTCCTTATGGGGTGGTTGTTACAGATTCTCTGGAAATAAGCCGCCCTTGGATGCTTTCAAACGCAGAGGTCTTTTACATGCCCGATGAGTATTCTGCTCAGCTTGTGATGGAGCGCTTCGCCTTACCTCAATCGCGTGTTTATAACTCCGGGTTTCCGGTGCGAGCTGCTTTTAACGGGCGTTTATCCATGAAAACGCCCCCATCATCACAAGATTTCAGAATCGTATATGGAGCCTATGCCCCGGTGAAACGAGTGCGCGCAGATGTGAGAGCCATTCAAAACACGTTCCCTCAAGCGCATCTCACCGTGTTGGCAGGGAAACGTTACCCGGCATTTGCTCGCCTTCAAAATGATAAAGTTACAGTCGTTAAGCGTACCGATGATATGCCCTCGCTTTTTGAAAAGGCGCATTTGTACATCGGCAAAGCAGGGGCTGCAACTATGTATGAGGCATACTCGATGCACCTACCCGTCATCGTTAATTATTCCCTCCCGGGGCAAGAGCAGGGGAATATTGCATTGCTTTTGAAAGATGCTTGCGGCCGTTGTGTGGATACCACCCCGGATCTGTTGAACTTGTTGCGAAAGCTTTTGGCGGATAACGCCACCATGTGGCAAAACTGGCGCACAGCCATGATTTCAGCCAACAGAAAGGATGGTGCATTGCACATTATAGATGACATTCAAAGACGCTTTTTTGTATGAGTATAACTTCAGAAAAATGGCTTCTTATAGATAACTCTAACACCAGAACTAAATTAGTATTTGCTGATGCCGAGGGCTTGTGTGGCGAAGTTCGTTATATACCTACTGCCGAATTATCTGCCGAGCGTATTGCCGAGGTTGTAGCAGGCGGTTGCTTTTCCAAGGTTGTTATATGCTCTGTTGTGCCGCGCTGTCGTGAGATTTTTCTGTCCGCTTTTGAGGTGGAGGTTCATTTTTTATCTGCTGATTCGCCGATGAAAATGAATTTCGATTATGCAGGAACCGCAACGTTAGGCGCAGACCGCATTGCCAACGCTCTCGCTGTGGCAGACCTGTATACACTACCGGCCATTGCGATAGATGCCGGTACGGCAACTACTTTTGATGTTATTGAAAATAAAAATGGTAGAACGGTATATACCGGCGGTGTCATTGCTCCGGGGATAGAATGTTTTACTTCGTACTTGCATCAGCGTACTGCTGCCTTGCCGGTGGTGTCTGTCACTGCTGAATGCCCCCCCATAGGCGCTAATACCATTCAAGCCATGCAAGCCGGAGCTTTATATGGTTTTTGCGGTATGGTGCAGGGGATTCTCTCTGCCATGTCCTCCCGCTTTGCTCTGCCTCCTCAGCAGGTCTTTACCGGTGGCGATGCTCAACTCTTGCTCAGCCATGGGGGGGGGAAGGGAAGGGTTGAAAAATATCTTACTCTTTATGGCTTGTTACATGTCGCCAGACTTCTCTAAACTCTTTTTTTTCTTTTTTTGAAAATTAGTATTGCATTAGTTTGTTAATTGCGGTAATATAGAGCCGTCTTAAACAACAGTATAACTTATGTCCGACAACATCGAAACACAAGTAAAGGAAATCATCGTCGAGCAGCTCGGCGTTGACCCCGAGAAGGTAACCTCCACCGCTAAGTTCATTGACGATCTCGGTGCAGATTCTCTTGACACCGTAGAACTCGTGATGGCCTTTGAAGAGAAGTTCTCTGTAGAGGTTCCCGACGAGGACGCTGAGAAGCTTAAGTCCGTTGAGGACGTGGTGAACTACATCAAGGCCAACCAGGCCTGATAACGTAGGTTAACTTTTTGAGATACAGGCGGCTCCTCCATTGGGTGGAGTCGCCTTTCAAATTAAATGACTATGCTTGATGATTCGTCAGCTGAATATGCTATACAGAACACCAAGGTTCTGTATGTGCCGGATCGTCGTATAGATTCTTTCGGCGATACTCGGTTCAATTTCAGATTGATATCTGAGCCGATGGATTCTGTCGGGCATTGTCGGATACGCACCGGGTGGGTAGAGGCTCATAAACCCAGGATACTGCGCCCCGTCGATTTGTGCGGGGTTGAGATGGAGGGCTTCTCAACCGATGCCGAGCGCTTTTTTGAGTGGATGCGCTCTCGCGGCGCTGCAATACAGGCGCTCGTGAAGTACGGATTTTGTTTCAGCAGAACAGATGTCCAAACGGAGTACCTTCACGAAGATATACGTGAAGTGAGTGATAAGTTGGTCAAAGATGCCATGCAATCCGGTGATTGCTTCAGGGCGGTAATATCCGGTGTGGATGACGCATGGGAGCTCTCTCTTCTCTGCTTTATGATTGAAATGATTCAGCAATCTCATGAAATTAATATTTTTGATTTTAAGCGTCGCGGCCTTCTTTAATGTTGGAGTGGTGAGTATAGCTCATGCTCAAGGGTATTCACTTTGGCCGAAGCGTCCGCCGGAAATTGAGCAGGCTCGTTCTCTGGTTCGTGCCGGTAAGGGAGAAGAAGCCGTAGCTGTTTTACATCCGTTAGTAACGCATTCCGGTGTCGTAGGTAGAGAAGCACGTAAAATTACTGCTGCGGTACAGGTGCCCCTATATTTGTCTCGCCGTAATCCCCAAGCAACAATTTACGTTGTTAAGTCGGGAGATTCGCTCGGCCGCATAAGCAGTGCGATCAATTGTCCGTCAGAGCTAATCATGTTGCTCAATGGTATAATTGACCCCTCGGCCTTGCGTGCCGGGCAAAAGTTGGTTGTGCTTCAAATGAATCTGCGTGCAGAGATTAATCTTCACACGCATGAGGTTACTGTATGGGATGACGATACCTTGGTGGCTTGTTATGATATAGAAGCTCACAGCATACCCTCTGCAAAAGAAAATGTGGCAGTTAGTGTAGAAGCTCGCGATGGAATTCTTGACGGCTCGCCCCTGGTTAAAAATTCCACTAAATTTCTCACCAGTCAAAGAGTGTTGAAACTCTCCGGTGGTATCAGTATTTTATCTGACCCAAAGGCGCAGGCTCCTGCGGTATGCCTCAGTGCGCCGGATGTTAACGAACTTGCCCTATTGTTGGGCATTGGCTCTCGGGTTGATATTATTCATTCTGATTCCCGTTAATGAGATTTATCTGAGCCCCGCGCAGGAAAAACCCCCAAGTAATTTCTGACTCGTTTAACCGATGGTCGATAATATCCCGATTCGGTGTCAGCAAAGGCGCTTGAGGAGCCACCGTCCAAGTTGAGTGCATGCCGAATCTCTATCCCTAATTGCTGCGGGGAGCTCGCTAACCACTCTGCCAATTCGCGAAGCGTGAGCACCGAGCTGATGCCGATTACCCAGTTGCCCAGTCCGTCTGTTGCTACGAAGGTGCGTCGGTCTCTTCTTTTGTTATTGAGCCCCGAGACGACTTTTTTGTTTTCTACCAGAAAAGGACCGGATTGCACTGCGCATTGCATTTGATGAAGCGGAGTACTCAGTTTTTGTCTGCGTTCCAGTTTAATTTCATGCCCGGTATCATACAGCACCCCCGAGGCTGTGAACCCCTGTTGAGCTAAGGGAGATACCATACACCCTCGGGATATCAATAACCCCATGGGGCTAAGATTGTGGTCATCTTTAAAGAAACCTCCGTTAACGCCGGCAACACATGAGTTTTGCGTCAATGCTGATTTTAGGTCCCCGAATCGATGCTCGTCATCTCCCTCATCAATAACCATCAAACGGTACCGGGCGTCATTAAATGAGTATGCCGTTATTGTATCCTTTGTCGGTATGAAGGATAGTATGGTATGGCTCTGCCGTTGAGAATCTCGTTCTATATGAATGCCGGCAGCACATGCAAGCCCGCACAACAAAAACATTAGCACGCATTGTCGGTATAACAACATCACCCTTATTGTAGCACTTGTGCTCAATAAAACGGATTTATATGTGTGTCATTTTATGCTTAAAATGCCTTACATAGCAGCTAAGTATTAAAAAAAACTTTTCAACCCAACGCGGATTTGATAGAATACTCACGCGCCGGAGCAAAGTATACCGGCTTACCTTTTAGTACACATTTTACATACATACGAATATGAGCACAACACATCCTGCTGAACAACAGTCTGCCGCTATTAAAATGAACGGGGCTGAGGCCCTTGTACAGAGCCTGGTAAGAGAAGGTGTGGATGTGGTGTTTGCTTATCCCGGCGGTGCCAGTATGCCCATGCACCAAGCCCTCAGCCACGAGCCTTCTATCCGTACCATTCTTCCCCGCCACGAGCAAGGTGGCGCATTTGCTGCAGAAGGCTACGGCCGTGTTACCGGTAAGGTCGGTGTTTGTATGTCTACTTCAGGCCCCGGCGCAACCAATATGATTACGGCCATTGCCGACGCTTTCTTGGACTCCATCCCCATGGTTGCCATTACTGCCCAAGTGGGTAGTGGCCTTATCGGTAGCTCCGCTTTCCAAGAGACGGACGTGTTCGGTATGACGGCCCCCATCGTCAAGCACAGCTACTTGGTGACTAAGTTGGAGGATATCCCCCGTATTATCAAAGAGGCTTTTTACATTGCCCGTACCGGTCGCCCCGGCCCGGTGGTTATCGATATCCCCAAGAACTTCCAAGAAGGTGTTTTCGAGCCGGATTTTGACGCACCCATGGATTTGCCCGGCTACCAAGCAGAGCAGCCTTTGCCCGCAGAGCAGCTTGA
The DNA here is from genome assembly GCA_045124875.1 of Akkermansia sp. GTDB lineage: Bacteria > Verrucomicrobiota > Verrucomicrobiia > Verrucomicrobiales > Akkermansiaceae > Akkermansia. The sequence goes on along the minus strand of JBGVMR010000024.1, from coordinate 15,107 downwards.
TGCCGTTTTGCCCCTTTTGATGTCAGCCAAGCGCCCGGCCATTTATGCCGGTGGCGGTATCGTTATTTCTGATGCCGCTGCAGAGCTCAAGGAGTTTGCCGAGCGTCTGCAAATCCCCGTGGCAACCACGTTGATGGGTATTGGCGCCATGCCCGAGAGTCACCCGCTTTCCGTGCGTTGGTTAGGCATGCACGGTGCAGTATATGCCAACAATACCGTTAACGAGGCAGACGTTGTATTGGCCATCGGTGCTCGTTTCGATGATCGCGTAACAGGTGCTGTGCGTACATTCTGCGAGCATGCTCGTATCATCCATATCGACTTCGATGCAGCAGAGCTCAACAAGAACAAGAAGGTAGATGTGGCTATTCGTGCCAACGCCAAGGATGCATTGGCTTATTTCAACGCCAAGCTTGAAGCTGCCGGGTATCCTGTGCGCGAGTACTGCGTTGACAACCGCCCCGAGTGGTTCGGCATCATCGAGCAGTGGAAGCGCGATTACCCCCTGTGCTACGAAAAACGCGAGCACGAGATTGCCCCGCAGGCTGTAATCGAAGAGCTTTATAACCAGCTCGGCAACCAAGAGGCCATTATTTGCACCGGCGTAGGCCAGCACCAAATGTTTGCTGCCCAGTTCTACAAGTTTGAGAAACCCAGACTCCTCTCCACCTCCGGTGGCCTTGGTTCCATGGGCTACGGCCTGCCTGCTGCAATGGGTGCCCATGTGGCTCGCCCCGATATCCCCGTTGTCAATATCGACGGCGACGGTTCTTTCCTCATGAATGTGCAAGAACTCGGCACCATTCGCACCGAGCACATGCCCATTAAGTGCATTATTCTTGACAATCAGCACTTGGGCATGGTGGTACAGTGGGAGGACCTCAAATACGACTCTCACCGAGCCAACACCTTCTTGGCAGATCCCACAGATGCATACGACCCCACCCACCACACACCCGAGGTGTTGTACCCCAATTTCCCCGTTGTGTGCGCCGGTTTCGGCATCAAGTGCGAGCGCGTCGTAGAGCCCTCAGAACTGGCCCCGGCCATTAAGCGCATGCTCGAATCTAAAGAGGCCTACGTACTCAACGTCATGGTTCCGCACGATGTACACGTATTGCCCATGATTCCCGGTGGCATGGGCTACCGCGATGTTGTATTAGAGCGTATTGCCGGCGATGGCAAAGGCCGCAAAGCCTCCGAGCTGGGTAAAGAAATACCCTCTGCGCTTTAATCGTATCGCTATAACTTATGCAGGGATCAGGGTTCAAAGCTGTCATTATCTTCTTGATGCTATCGATCATGGCATTTATTGCCGGTTCGTTAGCCGCAGATAGTGCATCTTCTGCACTCGTGCCAACCCTGTTGGTAGTCGGTGTGTTCTTTCTCTTGTATTTGGGAAAGAACGCATGGGCTCTAGTGTTCATAGTTCCCTCCATTCTATCTGTACTGGACTTTGGCATTCTTCAAAAATTGCCGGTTGGTCACTTGGTCAGTGGTGTAGTGTTGGTATACATGCTGCTCATGGCAATTATGGGGCATTTGCGATTACGATGGAATGGAATCTTCTATTTTGATATCATCTTTTTAATATTTTACGTATACTTTTTATACAGCTGGGTAAGACACCCAGTTACTCTTCGTGAGTTTACATCTATTACGGACTATGGTTATGACCAACAGCTAGGTGGATCTGTGTACATATATGCAATTGCCTCCATTTTTCCGTTCTTGGTCTCCAGTATTCTTAATCAAAAGCTTGAGAAAATACTCTTCGTTTTAAAGCTGGCATTTTGGTTTACGATGATTTTCTCCGTATTCTCAATGCTCAAAAATTACGGTGCCTTGCTTCAGAAGGATACGGTGGCAGGTGAGTTCGGTGAAAGTCGTGTGAAGGTTTTCTACACTGTAGGACAAAACATTATTACCTACCTCTTGTGTCAGAGTTCATTCTTCGGTATTTTGATTTCGCCGTGGAAACTGATGCTTGTGGCTGCTGCTGCTATGGGGGTGATATGGGCCGGTTTCCGTCTGAAACTTCTTGAGGTATTCGTTAACGTATTGTGGGTATCATATTTTGCTCGCCAGCTGTTAATGCTGTTCTTCCTGATGCTGTTTTCATGGGGAACCGTGGTATATCTTTCGTACCAGATGGATTTTGATGAAGACCTCCCGTTGTCAGTGCGTCGTGTTGCAACCATCGTGCCCGGCGTAAAGATAGATAATCAGAAGGTGGGTAATGCACACCACTCTATTCAATGGCGTCTTCAGATGTGGGCTCTCGCATTCGACACAGATTCCGGTTACATTGAAGATTACACTTGGGGTGACGGTTTTGGTTATTCCCTGTACCGAGAGCGATTACGTTTTACGGCAGATTCATACGGTCTGCTCAACGTTCAAGATGACTATCGCCAATATGCTTTCACGGGGGGGTGGCATAATGGTGTGATTATTGCCATTCATCGCACCGGCTATGTGGGCCTCGTGTTGATGCTGTGGTTTATAACTGCCGGTTTGTGCGTTGTTTATGCTGTGTGTAAGCATATGCCGAAAGTAAAGAACCGGTCATTTGCTTTGTTTTATGTCGTTACTGCCGTTTCGTGTGCCTTTAGTCTTTTGATGGAACATGGTTTCCTCGTGCTCTTTTGTAACTTTGTTTTCAATGTTTCAATAGCTAAACTGCTGTATTGCACACTTAGAAATGAGGGCTATTTGGTTGTTAATAAAGGCAGAAAAATCTATGTGCCCTTGTTGATGAGAGCAGACTGAGGGCTTCCTTTCCGTTAACGGAGGGGATCTCCACCAATTTTATTTCCTTGTATTGAAATGGATACACAAGTGTTGGTTTCTATCATTATCCCGGTATACAAAACGGAGGCGTTCATTCATGAATGCATGATGTCCGTCATAAATCAGACGTATAGGAACATTGAAGTCATTCTTATTGACGACGCCGGCAACGACAATAGCCTTGAAATAGCAGAAAAATTGCTCACCGAGGCATCGGTGCAGTACACTGTTATAAAGCATACCACCAATCAGGGCGTATCTGTGGCGCGTAATGAAGGTGTAGTGGCCGCCGGTGGTGATTATATATTTTTTTTGGATGCAGATGACTATATTGCTTCCCACTGCATGGAATCCATGGTCAGTGCAGCGCAAAAATATAACGCTGATATGGTGTATGCGAATCATTACGACATTTTTGATTCAGGTGCGCCCGTTGAGCAGCCGGGGGCTGTGGCTGATGTGTGTTATGAAGCCCCGCACGGTGCATATGTAGCAGGAAAATTGCTGTCTACGGTTTGGAATTGCCTAATCAATAAAGAATTTTATTCTGCTTCCGGTATTACATTCAGGGAGAAAATACGTGTTGAGGATGAACTGTGGTCTTTTTCCTTGATCTTGAGGGCTCGCAGAGTATGTCGCATTACCGCGCGCACTTATTATTACCGTAGGTGGTCCGGGTCTTTTACCGGTACCAGCAAATATGATTCCTTTTTCCTCGAATGCAATTGGCTTCATATATTGAATATAGATGAAGAGTCTAAGCGTTTTAACCTGTGGGGCGATAAGGGATTCCGCCGCTGGTATGCCCGTAACCTCTTGACCTTCTTTTCGCGTATATTCTCAAGCAGCCTAACGAATCCCGAACGCGTAAGCATGTTAAACCGCGTTTATCAAACATTGACCTTGCCCACCGACCAACTCAACAGGTTAACCTGCTGGCAGTATGGTTTATCCAAATTGTTCATGTTGCCGAAATCTGCACACATACGCTGGAGCTTGTTCGGGGTGCGCATAAAACAGCTTCTGAAAAAATGTGCCGCTAAGCTCAAAAGATGAGCCCTATGTGCTTACGCATGGTTTGGGAGCCTCTGCTTTGATTAACTCGGGCTATTCCGGAGATTAGCATTGACAGCCAAGGCCCCTTGTTGTATCCTTCATTTAAATAAAAATATATTTTAACCGTGGCAAATATAGCATTGATCATCGCAGGTGGAGTTGGCTCCCGTATGGGGTACGATATCCCTAAGCAGTTTGTAAAAGTATATGACAAACCCGTTTTGTTATATACCTTAGGGGGCTTCCAGCAACATGAAATGATAGATTCCATTGTTTGTGTGTGCATTGCGGGTTGGGAAGACGAGCTGCAAAAACATGCAGATTTTTACGGTATAACCAAATTAAAAATGATTGTACCGGGTGGTGATACCGGCCAAGAGTCTATACGCAATGGCGTATTTGCCATCAGTCAATTTGCGCAAGAAGACGATAATATCATCATTCACGATGGTATTCGCCCCATGGTAGATGATTATGTGCTCACCGATGTATTGAATGTGTGCAGCACCAAGGGTAATGCCGTGACCTCTTTGCCGTATAACGAGCAAATCTTCCTTGTAGACCCGCAGCAGCCCGATACCACATGCCAATACATCCCGCGTGAAACCCTCCGCCGCGTTTCTACGCCCCAAGCCTATAAGTTGGGCAAACTTGTGTGGGCCTATACCAAGGCCTTTGAAGAAAAAATCGGCATTTACGGGTCATCATACACCAATACGATGATGGTAGAACTCGGCGAGCGATTGAATTTTGCTGCCGGGTCCGACAAAAATATAAAATTGACCACCCCCGATGATTTGGAGTTATTCAAAGGGTATTTAAACGCAAAGCAATAAGGCGATAATGAATTCTTTATACGTAGAAGATTTGCAAAATTGTCTGAACGCCACCTTGGGTTTAGACAAGCTGAGCGGTAAAACCCTACTTATAACCGGCGCAACCGGTATGATCGGGCGTTTTATTGTAGATGCGCTGATGCACGCCAATGCCACTATGCAGCTTGGCTGTACAGTGGTAGCCATGGGGCGCAATGCAGAAAAAGCCAAACTGCGTTTTGCTGACCATTGGGAGAGCGACTGCTTCATGTTTGTTGAGCATGACATCAACAACCCCATGGAAGATACCGTGCCCCCTGCAGACTTTATTATACACGCCGCCAGTACCACGCACCCCGTTGCTTATGCTTCCGAGCCGCTCAGCACCATAACCACTAACATCTTCGGGGTATATCATCTTCTCAATTACGCAAGCACCCGTTGCCCCAACGCCCGATTGGCGCTCGCCTCTTCCGTTGAAGTTTATGGGCAAAACAGGGGCGATGCCGCCTCTTTTGATGAATCTTATTGCGGGTATATAGACTGCAACACGCTGCGCGCCGGCTACCCGGAAAGCAAGCGCCTCAGCGAGTCCCTCTGCCAAGCCTTCATGAAAGAGAAGGGCGTAGACTACGTTTCTGCCCGCTTGCCCCGTACCTATGGCCCCACCATGCTGATGAGCGATACCAAGGCCCTGTCTCAATTCATTAAAAAAGGTATCGCCGGCGAGGATATCGTTCTTAAAAGCGCCGGTACCCAGTTTTTTACATATGCCTACGTGGCAGATACCGCCTCCGGCCTGCTCAGCGTTATGTTAGCCGGTGCCTCCGGCCATGCCTACAACATCGCCGGCCTGCAATCTGACATCACCTTGCGAGATTTAGCCCTGCTGGTGGCCTCTGTGTGCCATACAGAGCTCCGTTTCGAACTGCCGGATAGTGTTGAGGCTGCCGGGTATTCCACCGCTACAAGCGCCATTCTGGCGCCCGAAAAACTGCGCGCCTTGGGGTGGTCCCCTCAATACTCCATAGAGCGCGGTATCTCTCGCACTGTTCAGCTTCTGCAAAAGGATTAATGCCAAGTCAGTTCCTTTTATATGAAACTTGCAGAAATACCCAAAAAAGTTTTTTTGCGGATTCGTAGCAAAATACACCGTTGCAGAGAGGCGTACTATGCCTCTCGCATGTACCGCCGCATGGTGCTTGAGCCCAAGTTTGCCCGCCTCAGAAAAAAAGAAAAAATAAGTGTTTTGTTCATCGTATGCGCGCATTCCATGTGGAAGGCAGATTCTCTGTACAAAGCCATGCGCGCGTCTTCACGTTTTGAGGTAGAAATACTGGTGGTTCCCAACGTGTCATTCAAAAACGCAGAACTGCGCGCCCAAGAGCTGCAAAATACCCGCCGCTTTTTTGATGACGCGGGGTATCACTATGTAGAATGGTGTGATGCCAACGGTAATACCCCGTACAAAAAAATACCCCTGCAATACGACTTGTTGTTCTACCCGCAGCCGTGGGCAGGCCTCTTGCCGCAGCCGTTGGACTTCCCCAACAACCTCGGCCGTTTCATGGTGTGCTGTGAGTACGCTTTTCACTCCGGCAATCAAAAATGGGCTTACAACAAGTGGTATCAAAACGCTGCCATCCTCGATATTTATGAGAATGAGGCTACGCACAGATTATCTCTTCAACAAAAATCAAATAGGGGTGTCAATTCCGTGGTTTGCGGTTTACCCTTTATGGATGAGTTCCACCGCTCTTCCTACGCCTCCCCATGGAAACAATGCGACCAACCATGCAAAAAAATTATATGGGCGCCCCATTGGTCCATAGACGAGAAAAGCTGTGCCTTGCCCCCGTATTCCAACTTTTTGGAGATGGCAGACATGATGCTAAACCTGGCCAAATCTACGCAGGGGCAGCTTCAATTTGCTTTCAAACCGCACCCGTTCCTTATCCGCGAGCTATACAAACACCCCGATTGGGGTAAAGAAAAAACGGACCGCTACTACGCAGAGTGGGAGCACGGCGCCAATACTCAGCTGGAGCTCGGCGCCTATGTGGATTTGTTTATAACCTCTGACGCCATGGTGCACGACAGCAGCTCCTTCTGCTGCGAATATATGTTGACGGGTAACCCCGTGCTCTTCATGGCCAGAAATGCAGAAAGGCAGACCTCTTGCCTCAATGAAATGGCCTTAGCAGGCTTCTCTGCACAATATATGGGCCATTCTCTTGAAGATGTATCTCGCTTCATTTCCGAGCAGGTACTCCAACAAAACGATTTCAAAAAAGAAATACGTGCCGAATTCGTGAATCGGTATTTAAGTGTGCCGAGCAACCGTACGGCTGCTCAAAATATTATTGAGGCCATACTTGGTGAATAGCTAAGTATGCGTGGGTACAATTAGAGAAAATTGAAATATTCATCCCGTAAATTTCAATTTATCGGGCAGATGGCGCATGCCTCGGCGAAGCCCGCAGGGCGAAGACGGGAGCCGTAGGCGAGTGGAATCTTGGAGCCTCGCCGCATGGCGAGGCGGCATATGGTAGCCCCCGGTAAAGCCACGCAGTGGCGGAACCGGGGGTATAGAATAAAAGTTGACCGAACCCCGCCGAATGGCGGGGTGGCATAATGCGAGGTGTTTGTATTTACGATGATTTTGCAATCGAAACAATGGAAATAAATACCTTATGACATCTGGCAACCCTCTATGCCACCCCACCAGCCGGTGGGGTTCCTTTTTATTATCATTATAACCCACGGTTTCGCTGCTGACGCAGCTCCACCGTGGGCTACCATATGCCGCCCCGCATGCGCGGGGCTCAAAAATTCCGCTCACTAACGCGAGCCATCTGCTCGATAAACACCGATTTAGTGTTCAGGTTATAATGATGCCCACGCGTGTTTTTATTGTTTCTTGGGGCCTTTTATAAGAGCTCGCACCCATTCTTTGCTTTTTTGCAATATAAGAGCTACAAACCTAATAACGGGGTTTGTGTGTTTGAACAAGAGCCCTGAAAGAAAACCGAAGTTGACTCGGCGAGTATGTTTTCTTATGCTCAGCAAGTAACGGTGTGCAGCGTATGTTGTGCCGGGTATTACGATGCGATTTGCCGTTGCTTTCAGCCAAATGGCTATCAGATCATCTGCCAATCCTAAGGGCAAAAACCTTTCTATGTCCTGTTGCGGAATAGACTTAAGGCGGTATTCTTGATAAAGGGCTACATATTCAGGCGTTGTACACCGGTTGACGGCACCCTCAGCATTATCCCTATAGTTATATATGATGGTGTCTGTGCTATATACCCGGCCTACAAGATTATACGCTATGCGTATATTCATAACGCCATCTTCTCCTATTTTTACACAACGCGGTATATTAAAGGTATTATCATCAAATAAATATCTTCTGTATAATTTTGCTACGGGGCCGGGCGTCAGCGATACAAGTGTAACGCACAGTTCTCTGTAATAGTCTCTATTGAGAATTCCTTTATCCGGGCAGAACCCCCTATTATGTTTTCCCAATACTATATCAATCCCTGTTCGGGCAGGGGTAATCAATGTTTCCAGAGCGTGTGGCGGTAGGGTGTCATCCCCATCTACAAACGTAATAAACTCTCCGCCTGCTGCAGCTACTCCATTTGCCCTCGCTTGTGTAACGCCTTGATTATTTTGGTGAATTACTTTGATTCTCGGGTCGGTTGCCGCGTTGTTATCACAGATATGACCACACCCGTCAGGGCTCCCATCATTCACCAAAATAAGCTCCCAATTACTATATGTCTGTTGTTTGATACTATCAATGCATTCCTGTAAATAATCTTCAACTTTATATACAGGTACAATAATTGAAACAAGAAATGATTGAGGGGAAGGGGAGTCCATATGCGTGTGTGGTGAAAAGCGGCAAACTTCGGGGTTAGACGATTTAAGCATCGGTTATATCATTTGCCTGCCTTGTTGTTTTTCTGTTTCAGTATTTTTTGAAGTTTTGATTTGAGGTGAGATAATAAGAGCGTAATCGTAACACGCCGCCCATGGTGCGTATACCACTTAAACCAAATGGGTATACCGATGATTCTGTATAACTCAAGACATGCACTGCGTTTTATGCGGAGTATGCCTTTTTGTTCCTGCTCTACAAATCGAGCTAAGTGATAATCATCACCCATCATACCACTTTTTTTGATAACTTGCCCCAGAATTTGCCGCACCTGCTGCCTTTTCTCCTGTGGTTCTGCCCAATAATGGCCGCCGCATAAACGGCGAAACATGGTTACTAAATAGTCGCGATTTTCAGACGATAAGTTTCCCTTGCCTTTATATTCCGCATGCACATGTTCCAGTATAGGCACTCTGCGGGATACTCTTTGTACGATATCTAATCCATCGGCGTTCATAATGGAGCCCCTGCGTTGCATATAGGCATAGCCAACAGCTCGGCACACTGCTATGCGCCCAACGTATGGCATTGCGCTCCAATATAAGGCTTCATCTTCATGCACCAGCCCTACAGGGAAACGCAGCGCTTCTTCCTCCAGCATGCTCCTGCGCCAAAGTTTGCTCCAAAAGCACACATTCAGTTGAGCTGCAAGTTTCGGTGTTATCTCATATTCCCCGGGGGCCGGCAGATTGAAGTATTCTTTTTGTTGCAGTTCCTTGCCCTCTTCGTCCACCTCCCGAACCCCGAAAAATACCATATTCGCGCCTTCATTGCAATAAGCCGAAGCCTGTTCGTATATATCGGGGTATAAGAAATCATCAGAATCCACACCGGTTACCCACTCACCGGTGGCATGTTCTAAACCGGTATTTCGCGCGGCTGATAAACCGGCATTCGCTTGAGTCAATACCTTTATGCGCGTATCCTTTTTTTCATATTCTGCTAATATCTCCGCCGAATTGTCGGTGGAACCATCATTCACACACAAAATCTCCAGATTTCGGTAGCTTTGCGAACAAATGCTGTCCAAACATCTTATCAGCCACGGTGCAGTGTTGTAAACCGGTACGATAACGCTGATTTTTGCATTCATGGGGTGATATCAGTATCTTTTGAGGGCTTTCTTGATTTTTCTCTTCAAAGATGAAAGCTTGGTTCTGATGTAGAGTTTTGCTCGGCGCGAAAGAGGATTAAGCCGTTTCCATGCTGTGCTCAATTCTTTCGGCCACGGGTTGCCGGGTGGCAATAGATGTACGCGTTCCATCTCTTTGAGCGATACCTCGTACACGCCGCTCAATTTGCCGTAATCATTGTCAAGCATATAGACTTCTTTACCTACATGCATGGCCATAATGGCTACATGCAAACGGTCCGTTACAACTACATCCGGGTAAGCGGCTAGTTCTGCCATGAGCTTCAGTAATGCTGCACTGTATGCGGTTTCGTTGCAGCTTCCTGACCACAAAGCGGATAAATCATATGTCCACGGTGAGGTTAAGGCAATACCCTTTTCGCCGTCTCGCCTTAAAAAGAATGCAATGCTACGGCCGCTTGCCGGGCTCTTAACGGTAGCGCCTTTTACTTGTGTGTATGCTTCGTGCGCTGTGTTCCCTGTCAGTAAATTATATTGCCTTACTTCTTCGTTGTTTGAATTTTGAGTGAGGGGCGGTAACGGGCTAGGGACAGTAACTTCTTCTAATTTCAACGATACTCCAACATCATGGGCCAATATAAATTGTGCTTGCGTATTCAGATTCCGGCAATAAGTCAAAGTTTTGATTTCTCGGCAGAATACGGTGTGTCGTTGATCCAAGGCCTTAACGAAATAATCTACCCCATTAATGCTGTGAGGTAAGATTACACAGCGGCGCACTTGGGGGCGTGTCATGTGTTCCAGTCGTTCTTCAACACCTTTCCAGTAGGGCACAAAGCGCCCGCCTCCTGAGTATACCAATGCGTACTCTGATTCTTCAGGGGGAGATTCCGGATTATACGGTAGCCATGATAGCCCGGCACGCCTGAATAACTGGCGGGTGGCTTCTGCTATGATGTAGTCGCCCAAGTTCCCATCGTTTTGCCAAAAATAAAACGTGCCCAAATCCCGAAGAGTTTGTTCGATATATTTAAGCTTAACAGGTTTATCGGATGAGATATTATTACTTAACCTATCCATTTTCTGTTTTATTTGAGTTTTGTTCTTGATGACTTAGAGTACATCATAGAAGTATTTTTTTATGAGGTGCATATGATGATGTCCACCAAAACACTGAGTCATTGTTCCCCATTCTTCATTTGCCTCAATAATAATGGGGCCTTGGGAGGTGATGGCAATATCCCATCCGATAGAGTGAATATCGCGTAAGGAAGCGTGCGCCTTTAGGGCTAAATCAACTGCCTCTTGCCACATAGGAATTTGGAATCCTTTAAAAACAATACCGCTATCGAGGTGTTGCTTGCATGATTTGAATCCATCTGAAGATTTATAAATTCCTCTTTCTTGTAGAATCCCATTAGAATCCACCCCAACAACGATACCTCCGAAGCGTATATTAGAAACATGCGCACCCCGGGAGCCAATCAGAATAGCCTGTGCGTAGAGTATAATTTGACCGTGATGATTTAAAGTTACAAGTCTAACATTACTAACTGCTTGGTTGTATATGCGGTTCAATTCCTTGTGTTGAACAATAAAAGGTTCAATCGTATGATTGTCTAATTCGCTATATGCCTCATGATCTTTCCAGACTTGATTATCTTTGTATAATGTTCCATCTCTATACTCAACGATAATGTGTCCGAGTCCCTGCATGCCATCTTTTAATTTTGCAAAATAATGTACTTTATTATCTTCTTCTAATACAGATTTAAGAGGTTTCCATTCGCCTTTATAAAATATTTCCCCTTTTTTATTAATTTCGCCCAAGGGTAATGATATATTTATTCCCTGAGATTTTAAATAAGCAGCCGTGTAGTACTTATGTTCCAACATCTTTGCAAATGCCGGTTGCTTAGCATTTCTCAGTTTGTCATATTTTTCTTGAAACATAAAGTCATTAAGATTGCTATTTATACAATCTAATCCTAGCATAAAATAATGATTAATTGTGGAGCTGTATGACCATGAACCATTACCTTTGCGACATAAAAAATTTAATTCTGATTGTATAGTCTTAATTTTTTTTCGTGGCAAATCGGAAAAACATGAGTACTGATTCGCTTCTTCCTGCGTTAGCATCCATGGTTTGCGCTGATGTTTTAATAATAGGCGGAGCGAATCTGCTATATTAGGAGCTATACTATGAAGCAGCTTATAAAAGGTGTGTAATATATTCATGAGAAGATTTTTCGTTTTATTTTTCCTAAAAATTGACGTAAGCGTCGATAGATCCTTATCGCGTAATCTCGCTTTGGTGGAAGATGCATAAAATTGATTTTGCATATCCAATTAATATCCGAATCATATTTATATGCTTGCGTCTCGTTAAAACGCGATTGAATTTGTTTATATACTAATGGTCCCCAAATGCTTTGCCTACAATGTTCTATTGTATTTTCTTTGGCACCTTGTATACCCTCTCTCCATTGTTTAAACCCGTATTCGCTTGGATCTTCATTCTCAGCTAAAAGCGCAAAAATTGTGCGTCGACATTTTTCACATTTGCAGCAGTTTGTGCCACCACTAGTAATCCAGCAAACCCTCAGTTGAATTTTTCTACCAGTATCATGACAATATTCTACAATGTGCTGTATTTTTTGTTGGCGGTTGTATTCATATTGGTCGTGCCAAACGCGGGAACTGACTATGTGATGTTTATTATCAATAGATGGATCACTTGCGCATATAATTTTGGCATCAGCGGTATTAGAGCTTGCTATGTATATGATTTTCCACTTCTGTAAATACGCGATGGGGGCAACGTGTCCTAACATGGCGATAGCGTGTTGATAACCGTGCCACCAACCATCTCCACTTGCGGACACCAATTTATCTAATTCTCGCTCAATCACTAAAAGACGAAAATTAGAACGTATAAACAAAGGGGCCGGTAAATCAAACTCGCAACATGTATTCAAGGTGTGTTCTTGTACTCGTGTCCATCCTTGAGTATCTGAGAGTTTTACATCTGCTCCCCATATAGTGACAAGGTTTGGTTTTTCTTTAATATGGGCAATCAATGTTGCAAAGGCATCTGCTCCACCGCTAAAGAGTGCAGCAACCTTATCAGAAGTTTTGTAGCTATTAGATACAAATTTCTTAACCTGTATAGAACCGTTGAAATTTAGCATGGGTGACAAGTTTTTGTATCCTTCTATTACCTCGGGTAAGCCTTCGTAAAACTCCTTATCCAGTTCTGGTAGTTCAATCACGGCATCGGTCAGCCAGACAATGGGAAGAACATTGCAAACGAAAGGAATTACTAGAACGCTTGCCGGTACGGTAGAGATGTTTTCTGAATACTCCACTTCAAAAGTCCGTACGCTCGTAAAATATTTTTCAAGCGCTGAGCCTACGTCATAGTGAACACGTATAATGTTATTATCGGCAACAATGTTTTTTACTTTTATATAGGTCATACAGAAGCTTTCTTTTTCTTGAAAATAATTTTATATACCTTTGACTCTTGGATGTTGTGGAGAATTTGTATCGCTACTTCATCTTTTCTGATAAATAGCATGCAGAAAAAACAGAGAGCAGAACACAGTAGACTCAGCGGTAATAACAGGAATGGTGTGAGGTGAAGCATGTTCAGCAATAAGCAGGGCACGATGGAAACGGTGGCAATCAACGTATAGGGGAAGATATCCCGAAGTTGTTCTTTTTGTGTTATGCCGGAACACTTTTGAATAAATAGTGAGGATATCCACGCATTGAACACACTTGCAAAGGCGATAGCATAACATATGCCGGCTACGCTGTAAAATGCACCTATAATCATGGATGCGAATGCGATGGAGCGAAGCCAAAGTTCTCGCTTCAGACTCAAATCTGTTCGCCCCATAACCAAGAATATTTGTACGGCGACAAAGGCTATGGGGTCGAGGAGAGCGCCAAAGCAAATAATTCTTGCATAGTGTGCGGCTTGAAGCCAGTTTTCGCCATAAACACAATAAATGAAAGACTCAGCGTTGCTGGCTAATAGCAGCATGGGCCATAGTGTAAGTAGTGCAGTCAGTCGCATATATTTTCGATATACTGCGTACAGTTTTTCTTTATCATCTTGCAAAGTTGACAAGATGGGGAAAGTGACACCTCCCAATACACCATTTACCATATGCGGAGCTAGATAGCAAATATGATGTGCTCGAGAATAGAAAGCTAATTGCGAGGCTGAATAGAACTTGCCGATGACAAAGGCTCTGGATTCGTTGTAGACAGTCCAAATCATACCGGTTGCGACCAGTTTAGAGCTATAACTGAAAAACTCGCGGAACGCTTGAGTAGAAAAGATGAATTTCGGTTTCCAAGGAGAGATTATCCAAACGATAATAAGAGATAGCAGCCCGGAGATGAGGCCTTGCATGAATACGGCCCAATAACTCCAGCCCGCGCATGCGGCCCAGATGCAAAATGGCATGGCAATAAGTGTGGTGGATATCCCCACGATGGCCGGTGTTTTGAAATCTCTTCGTGCAGAAAAAAGGCTCCAGTGTACACTGGCGGTGGAGCTTAACAGCATCATAACTGCTGAAACTCGGGTAAGATTAATGAGTGCCGGCTCGTTGTAAAAATCGGCAAATAAAGGGGCTGCCAAGAAAAGGATTAGAGCAAGAAGAAAACTCATGCCTACATTAAACCAGAATACAGTAGAGCAATCCGTCTCTGTACGGTCCTGCTTACGAATAAGAGCAGCGCCGAACCCCGCATCTTTCAGTTGTCCGGCAATGGCGAAGAAAATGGCCGTCAGCCCCAGAATGCCGATTTCGTGAGGGGTTACCAGATGCGCAAGAATTGCACCATAAATAAACTGTACCGGGTGAAGGGTAAATTTACTGATAGCCCCCCATTTTACGCCATTAATGGTCTCTTTCTTTATGTTGCTCATAGTGAAATTGCCTTTACATTGGCATCCTGTATATCCGATGATATGGGTGGTTATCCCCTCATTTTTTGCAAAAGAGAGAGTAGCATTTTTTTAGCACGAAATCAAGCATAATGTATGCTTCGGTTTCGGGGTATAAGGTTGTGAGACTGTTAAAAAGAAACGCTTAGTTAAGCGTCTCGGTTGATAAATCGGAGTTTAGCGGGGTGTTTAACACGAGCGATAGCGAGTCAAATTCAAGAGCCCCGCGCATGCGGGGCGGCATATGTTAGCCCACGGTGGAGCTGCGTCAGCAGCGGAACCGTGGGTTATAGTGATAATAAAAAGGAACCCCACCGGATGGTGGGGTGGCATAGAGGGTTGCTAGATGTCGCAAGGTATTTATTATCATCGTAAATATTAACACCGCGCATTATGCCACCCCGCCATTCGGCGGGGTTCGAATAACGTTTA
>JBGVMR010000023.1:0-6967 GCA_045124875.1 Akkermansia sp. | reverse complement strand
CAAAGTACAAGGTACAAAGTACAAGGTACAAAGTACAAGGTACAAAGTACAAGGTACAAAGTACAAGGTACAAAGTACAAGGTACAAAGTACAAGGTACAAAGTACAAGGTACAAAGTAATAGTTCGGGGCATTGGTGCGGGTGGGTATGGGGGGCAACATAACAAATAATACACTATCATGACTTGCGGGATTTGACTTTTGTGGTAAAATAAATGTATGAAAACAGATGAACTCAAGTATACGGGGTCTCGTCGCGTTTATGTGGCGGGTACGTTATATCCGGACATCAAGGTCTCTATGCGCGAGGTAACGCAGTCGGATTCCGTTTTTCCCGATGGCACAACGGAGCCTAACGAACCGGTGAAGATATACGATTGCTCCGGGCCATGGGGGGATGAGAGTTTTCATGGCCGGGCGGAGCAAGGTCTGCCCCGCTTGAGAGAAGAGTGGATACAGGCCCGAGGCGATGTTCAAAAAGATGCCGATGGCGTGCTGGCGGCTAAGGATTTGAAACACGCCCCCACTCAGCGAGAATATGCGCGCCGCGGCATCATCACCCCCGAGATGGAGTACGTGGCCATACGCGAGAACTTGGGGCGAGAAGAGGCATTCAAGGCCATTTACGACCGCTTCCCCAACGCGAAATCCAGACCCGAATGCGCCCAAGTGATGCTGGATGAGCTGGGCACCGGCATGCCGCGCCCCAGCGAGCTGGAGAGCATGGACGGGTTTTCACCGCGCAGCTTAGAGCGCCGCTCGCAACTTAACTACCAGCACCCCGCAGAGCAACGCGGCGGCAACATGCCGGCGTTTTTCACCCCCGAGTTTGTACGGGCCGAAATTGCCGCAGGGCGCGCCTTAATACCGGCCAACATCAATCACCCCGAGGCAGAGCCTATGATTATCGGCCGCAATTTCCTCTGCAAAATCAACGCCAACATCGGCAACTCTGCCATTACCTCCGGCATTGAGGAAGAGGTGGAAAAACTGCGCTGGGCCATTCACTGGGGGGCAGATACCGTTATGGATTTATCCACCGGTAAAGACATTCACAAAACACGCGAGTGGATTCTGCGCAACAGCCCGGTGCCCATCGGCACGGTACCCATGTACCAAAGTTTAGAAAAATGCAGCGGGCGTGTGGAGCACCTCAGCTGGCCGATTTTCCGCGACACGCTCATTGAGCAAGCACGCCAAGGTGTAGACTATGTGACCGTGCACGCGGCACTTTTGGAGCGTTTTGTGTACCACACCGCCAACCGAGCCACGGGCATTGTATCCCGCGGTGGCTCCATTATCGCCAAGTGGATGATGCTGCACAAGCAAGAAAACTTCCTCTACACGCATTGGGATGAAATTTGCGATATACTGGCCACGTATGATGTAGCCATCTCCATTGGCGACGGCTTGCGCCCCGGCTCTATTGCAGATGCCAACGACTTTGCCCAGCTTGCCGAGCTGGAGGTACAGGGCGAGCTGACTCGCCGCGCTTGGGATAAGGGTGTGCAGGTGATGAACGAGGGCCCGGGCCATGTGCCGCTGCACTTGGTGCCGGAGAATATGCGAAAACAGCTGGAGTGGTGCTACGAGGCCCCCTTCTACACCCTCGGCCCGCTGGCTACGGATATTGCCCCCGGTTACGACCACATTACCGGGGCCTTGGGGGGCGCCATCATCGCCCAGCGTGGGTGCGCCATGCTTTGCTACGTTACCCGCAAAGAACATTTGGGCCTGCCGGATAAGGAGGACGTGCGAGAAGGCGTGGTAACTTACAAACTGGCAGCCCATGCAGCAGACCTTGCCAAGGGGCACCCAGGCGCACAGCTGCGCGATAATGCGCTGGCCAAAGCCCGCTTCGAGTTCCGCTGGGAAGACCAGTTCAACCTCTCGCTCGACCCGCACAAAGCACGCTCCTACCACGACCTCACCCTACCGCACGCCGGGGCCAAAAAGGCGCACTTCTGCTCCATGTGCGGCCCGGATTTCTGCGCCATGAAGCTGACGCAGGAAATCAGAGACACGCAACCGTAAGTCTCTCACAAAGCCAAGACACCCGTTTTTCGGCGACGTTTTTTTCTCGCTGAAAAACGGGTGTTTTATTTTCCTCTCCTTGCCGGCGCCGGCGGGATTAATCGGAGATAAGGGGCTTTGCGGGTACGCACCCCCCACGTAGAAAATAGCAGTATATCACCGGACAAGTTTAACTGAGCACAAAAAAAGTCGCTGCCTGTTGGGGCAGCGACCTTGTTTTTCAAATCTTGTAAAAAGATGATTACTTGCGGTGGCGCTTGTCACGCCATAGCATTAGCGACGGCGGCGGCGTGCAGCCAAACCGGCGAGGGCAAGCAGAGAAAGCGTTGCCGTGGTCGGCTCGGGGATGGTGACATAGGAAACCTTGATGCCGGTACCATCCTTCGTTACGAAGTATGAAGGAGCCGTTGCTTTAGCAAGATCCTCCAAAGAATCTACGGCAGTCATCGCAACACCATTAGCATCGGTGAAGGTGTAGCTTGTGTTTGTGTCATCGAAAGAAACCATGGCTTCCTTGTTGATGAGAACACGCTCCTGGACGCCGGACTCAGTCCCTGTCAGCATGGCAGTGATGGAGGCAACTTTTGCGTAGTTCATGCTCCCGGTATTTTGAGCCTTCAAGGTAACAATACCCGTATCGAACAGGTTCATGTTGAAACCATTGCCACCTTGTGTGCGGAGGCTGTAACCCAGAGTGAAGCTACCCTTGTTGTTGAGGTTGATGGTTTCACCATCGTTACCACCGTAATAGGAATAAATGGTAAGAGAGGAGGTCTTGTCAATGTTGATATTGGTGCCACCTTGGAACTTCTTAATGCGCTGGAAAGTCAAGTCGGCATTATCAGACAAGTGCAAATCAAGAGACCAGCCCTCGAGGGTGAACTCGTCTTCATTACCAACACTGCCTTTGGCAGCGGAAACGTAGATGTCATCCCACATGTTGGAATTGGTGATGCCCGGCCCCAGACCATCGAAGGTTTCACCTTCTGTGAGTGTCCAGTTTGCGGCGGACTTCCACCCATCGGAGGTAATCGTGTCGCCACCGTTCCAGACGTAATCAGCAGATGCTACGCCGGCCAGTGCCATCAATGCTATAATTGTTTTCTTCATGATTAGTAAGATTTGTTTTTTAAGAGTAGCTCTCATCGTACAGGGATACCCATTCCCACGCGCGTCGGGATGCTGAGATACCTGCTCCGCAAGAGCCGCCGCTATCATACAGCATTTCGAATGCTGTAGCAAGACTAAATAACGGTAAAAATATTATTTTTTTGTGTTTTTCTCATTTCTCATTGCCTCAAAATCCAATCACCGAACCGCTGCTTCCCAAGAATTGGTCAGACCGGGAAAAGGATGGTGCTTCAAATCGGGGTTAATATATACGCTTATCACACAAAATAAGTAAACAAGCAACAATGAAGACTCTGAAATCGAACGCAGTAAAATATCGAAACGCATACTCACGCAAAGTAAAAGGTGGACGCCTAAAGCAACATAAGGAACTTTTGAGTTATAAGTCTCAATGCATTATTAGACACGCGTGGGCATAATTTGAAACATGAACACAAAATCGGAGTTTGTCGGGCAGATGGCTCGCGTAAGCGAGCGGAATTTTTGAGCCCCGGTGAGGGGCGGCATACAATAGCCCGGCGGTGGCGCCCCGTTAGGGGCAGAACCCCGGGAAAAGATAAAAACAAAATTGGAACCCCGGCGAGGGGTGACATAATGCGTGGTGTTAATATTCACGTTGATTTTGTAATGATACAATGCACGAAAATAAAAACCTTACGCCATTAAGCCACCCTTTATACCACCCCGCCATTCGGCGGGGTTCGGTCAACTTTTATTCTATACCCCCGGTTCCGCCACTGCGTGGCTTTACCGGGGGCTACCATATGCCGCCTCGCCATGCGGCGAGGCTCTGAAATTCCGCTCGCCTACGGCTCCCGTCTTCGCCCTGCGGGCACATCAAACTGCCCGATAAATTAAAATTTACGGGATGCATATTTCAATTTTCTCTAATTGTTTCCACGCGTTATCAGACGCTATTCTTCACACGAAAATTTACTAAGGATACTTAATGAAAAATACAAAAGGAGAAAACTGCCCCATTCCCGCCTTTACCAAAAGAATGATAATAAACGAGTAAAAGGACATAACCGATACAAAGTCAGATAATTAATAGGCTATGAGATAATTGACAATGAGTAATGTGTATTTCTTCACAACCGGGGCTCCTAGATTTGAACTTTCACTATCGCAGAATTGCATTGGTAAATCAAAGTCGATGGCGGTATCAGCATTCGAAATGCTGTATGATAGCTGCGGCTCTTGCGGAGCAGGTATCTCAGCATCCCGACGCGCGTGGGAATGGGTATCCCAGCAAAAGCAGGCAAGCCTAATAAAATCATACATACAACATTATTACTGATATGAAGAAGACACTCGTCGCTCTTATGGCAATGGCCGGCGCTGCATTCGGTGCCGACTACACAACAGAGACCGCTTGGACTCTGAACTTTGGCTCAGAATACACTGGAGGTTACTCCCTTACAGGCACCATGGAAAATCAAGGTACTTTCTGGGACGTAATCGCCGTTGAAGGCGGCACACAAACCAGTGCCAACAAGCGTGTTCACATGTCCGGTGGTATATACGGCAGCTGGGATGAGGATTTCCAGCTTACCCTTTCCGTGACCCTTGGTGAAACCATCTCCGCCAGCAATGGTTGGCCTGTATTTGCAGAAATCGCCGGCAACGGCACCTCCCTGCGCTTTGGCCCGTACACCAATGCCGGCAACTATGTAAGCCTTGACGGCACCAACCTGACAAAGGACAGCACAGACACCACGTTCTCTGTGACCGGCGGTGAAACATACACCATCACTCTTACCAAGATTGGCACTGATGTAAGCTTGGCCGTTGATGGTAAGGAGGTATCTACCGGCACGCTGGCTGATTCCGTCTCCGGTAATATTACTGATATTGCGCTGGGTGGCAACACCGGTAGTAACTACCGCATTAACGAGACCGTGCACAGCGTATCCTACAGCGTACTTACGGTGACTCCGGATACTCCCGCTGTACCCGAGCCGACCACGGCAACGCTTTCTCTGCTTGCCCTCGCCGGTTTGGCTGCACGCCGCCGCCGCAAGTAATCATCTTTTTACAAGATTTGAAAAACAAGGTCGCTGCCCCCAATGGGCAGCGGCTTTTTTGTTGCAGTGTTAAACGTGGTGGTTGATAAATCGGAGTTTGAATGTACGAATTACGATATGCGAGGTACGAAGTTCAGAGTCAGGCGTCTGTGGCGCAGTGTTGCAAAGCCGCGCATGAGTTGCCGCTGCAATTACGGCTGTATGCCTAACTATTACTTCGTATTTTGAATCTCGTAACTCGTACTTCATTTCAGGGAGGCGTGGGGTGCCGCATATTGAGTCATGAGGCGTGGCGCGGGGGTGAAATAGA
Source organism: Akkermansia sp. (assembly GCA_045124875.1). Lineage (GTDB taxonomy): Bacteria > Verrucomicrobiota > Verrucomicrobiia > Verrucomicrobiales > Akkermansiaceae > Akkermansia. The sequence continues at coordinate 1,466 of JBGVMR010000023.1, read as the reverse complement.
TTGCAATTCGGGCAGAAAAAGGTATAGTAAGTGGTATCTGCTTATGTTCAAAAAGTTTATAGTGTTATTGTTGGCGATGATATCCTGTCTGGCATTCGGGCAGGAGCAGAAGATGGAGTGGAGAGGGCTGCATGTGGATGTATCTCGGCATTTTTTTGAACCAGCGGTGTTAATGCAATTGATGGACCGCATGGCAGAGCTGCAATTTAACCGCCTGCATTTGCATTTGACGGACGGCCCCGGCTGGCGGTTGGAGATGAAGAGCTACCCGAAGCTGACCGAGGTAGGCGCTTGGCGCAAGCGTGTAACACCCGGCAAGTGGGATTGGAGAGAGCACGAAATCGGCAACCATTTTGAGGATTGTTATGGCGGGTACTACACCCAAGAAGAGATGAAGGCGCTGATAGCCTACGGCGCAGAAAGGGGCATCATGCTGGTACCCGAGATTGACATGCCGGGCCACGCCTACGCCATACTGGTAGCCTACCCCGAGCTGGCTATTGAGCCCCCGCCGGGATGCAAATTGGGGAGAGATATTCTGGCAGTCGATAAGCCCGAGGTGCGCGCCTTTGCCAAGGCTGTGTTAGACGAGCTGATGGCGATTTTCCCGCCCGGAACCCCCATTCATTTGGGCGGTGACGAGGTTGACACCGGCATGCTGAGCATGGAGCAGCAACGCGATTTTATGCAAGAAATGGTGGACTATGTGACAGCCAAGGGCCACCCCGCCATCACCTGGGATGAAGCGGCGGAAAACGGCGTGCGCGGGCAGTGGGTCATGCTGTGGCGTGCAGAAAAAATGGAGGAAATTCTGGCGCTGAAACAGCCGGTTATTTTGTGCCCCAATTCGCACTTCTATTTCGATTACCCCCAGACCCCGGACGAGGGTGAGCCGTGGGAACACGTGATTACATGCGACACGGTGCGCTCTTTCCGCATGCCGCAGCTACCGCACGTGCTCGGGGTGCAAGCTAACCTGTGGAGCGAAAAGATATTCACCCCCGAGCAGTTGTTCCGCAAAGCGTTTCCGCGAGCCGAGGTAATGGCAAAAACGCTGTGGTTGCAGCCCGCTGCAGAGGCACAGAATGCGGCACATTGAGCCACCCTTCAACCCGGAACGGGTTGAAGATTTACAATTTACCATTTACAATTTACAATTTGAGAATCGCTAAAAACGAGCCGAACTTTTCGCGTGGTAACAATTAGAGAAAATTGAAATATTCATCCCGTAAATTGTAATTTATCGGGCAGATGGCGCCTGCCTCGGCGAAGCCCGTAGGGCGAAGACGGGAGCCGTAGGCGAGCGGAATCTTGGAGCCCCGTCAGGGGCGATAAGAAGCTTAGCCGGTGGTACAGGGAGCCCGCGATAGCGGGCGAACGGAACCACCGGTAGTGATACAAGATGAATGGAACCCCGTTGGAAACGGCGGTGACAGAATAGCCGCCGCAAAATGAAAAAGCGGATG
>JBGVMR010000022.1:0-42216 GCA_045124875.1 Akkermansia sp. | reverse complement strand
CTCGCATTATGTCACCCCTCGCCGGGGTTCCAATATATTTTTCATCTTACCCCGGGTTCCGCCGCTGACGCGGCTGCACCCGGGTCTACCATATGCCGCCTCGCCATGCGGCGAGGCTCGAAAATTCGGCTCACTGTGTTCGCATGCAACACCCCGATAAACTCAAATTTATCAACCGAAATGTTTAACCGAGCGATTGTTTTTATCTTCCGTTAGCGAAAACTGGCCCCCCCACTGTGCGCCTTGCTCGGGCTGCCCGGTGCATGGTAAGAATGGCTCTTACATTTTTGAGTTTTCAGCAAGCCAGTTGGCTGAGGGCCTGCAGGGCAAAGGTGTCGCCTTGGTCAGCTGCTTGTCGGTACCAATACTTGGCTTTTACTATATCTATGGGCACGCCTATGCCTCGTTCGTAGCAAGAGGCTAGGTTGACTTGCGCTTTCACGTAGCCTTGCTCTGCTGCAGCGGTATACAGGCGTATGCCTTCTTCGGTGTCTTTCTCCATGCCGATGCCATCCGTACAGCAAACTGCGAGGTTGAACATGGCTGCGGTATTACCCCCATCTGCTGCAAGGCGGTAATACATGAGCGCGGTTTGCATGTCTGCCGCTACTCCGTTGCCATAGTGATAGCAGATTGCCAGATTATATTGAGCCCCGGGGTGCCCTTGGTTTGCGGCCATGGTGTATAGCGTGACGGCTTCTTCTTGGTTTTGTGCCACACCGTAGCCGTGTTCGTATGCAATGCCGAGGTTGAATAGGGCGTCCGGGTTTCCTCTTTCTGCTGCTTGTTTGTACCAGAATGCTGTAGCGCAGAAGTCTACCTCAGTGCCGATGCCGTTTTTGTAGCAATAGGCTAATTCGCACTGTGCCTCGTTATGGCCATTCATGGCCGCTATGCGAAGTGCAACAAGGGCATCTTGTGGGTTATACGCCAAAATGTTTCCTTTACGGTACATAACACCCAGAGAGTACTGCGCTTCCGTATATCCCATGGAGGCAGACTTAAAAAGCAGCTCTTCGCCCTTGGTAATGTCTTTTTTTATGCCTCTGCCCAGTAGGTAAAAGATGGCCAGGTTGCGCAATGCCGGGGGATAATCTTGGTCCGCCGCTTTGCGAAACCAAGCCGCCGCTTTTTTGTCGTCTTGTTTTACGCCACGCCCCTCTGCATACATGGAGGCAAGATTATATTGAGCAATCTCATCGTTTTGTTCTGCTGCTTTGCGGTACCAAGTGGCTGCTTTTTTGGGAGAGTCGGCGAGACCTCCGGTGCCATGGTCTAAAGCTTGGGCGTAGTAGCGTTGCGCGGTAGGGTGTCCGGCTTCTGCTGCACAGCGGAAAAACACGGTTGCCTGTTCGTCATCTTGTTGGGTGCAGGTGCCGGTAGAGAAGGCGTACGCCAGCATGAAGAGCGCTTTGGGATACCCGCGTTTTGCTGCTTCTGCCCACCAATACATGGCTTTTTCCGGGGATTTTTCCACACCTTGTCCGTCTTTGTACAAAACTCCTATTATGACCGCCGCTTCCAAATGCCCGCCCTCTGCCGCGCGCAGGTAATATTGAGCAGCTTTTTTCTCATCCTTCATCACAATGCTGCCGCTGCTGTAGCTTTGTGCCATAATGAAGCAGGAATCCGGATGACCGTCCTCCGCCGTGCGAGAGATACAATCCAAAGCATAGGTATGTGCCGCTCCGTTATCGCTGTTAATCAGCAGGTGTCGGGCTTGCGTGAAGAGTTCTGCCAAGTATTCATTTGTAGGGGTGGTTGGTGTTGTCATGTATTCACTATATAAAGCCTTTTCTTATAAATCAAGTACATTTTAGGAGAACAGTACAAAAACACCCTGCAAGCAGTTGCTTGCAGGGTGTGAAAGGTTATAACCGTGTGGCTTATCAGGCGCGGGTGTGGAAGGTACGGGAGATTACCTCGCGCTGCTGCTCGGGGGTGAGCTTGATGAAGTTCACGGCGTAGCCGGAAACGCGGATGGTAAGCTGCGGGTACTTCTCGGGGTGTACCATGGCGTCCTCAAGAGTCTCGCGCTCGAGCACGTTGACATTGATGTGGTGGCCGGTGGCGGCGAAGTAGGCGTCCAACAGGGAGGCCAGCTTCACGCGACGCTCGTCTTCATCCTTACCCAAGGCGCCGGGCACGATGGAGAAGGTGTAGGAGATGCCGTCCAGAGAGTCATCGTAGGACAACTTGGCAACGGAGAGCATGGAAGCCACAGCACCGTTCTTGTCGCGACCGTGCATGGGGTTGGCACCCGGGGCGAAGGGCTCGCCGGCGCGGCGACCATCGGGGGTGTTACCGGTCTTCTTGCCGTATACCACGTTAGAGGTGATGGTGAGCACGGACTGCGTGGGCAGGGAGTCGCGGTAGGTGTGCAGCTTGCGAATCTTGTTCATGAAGTTGCTTACGAGGTCGCAAGCAATTTCGTCCACGCGGGGGTCGTTGTTGCCGTAGCAGGGGAACTCGCCCTCTGTCTCGAAGTCTACGATGAGGCCCTCTTCGTTGCGGATGGCTTTCACCTTGGCGTACTTGATGGCGGACAGGGAGTCTGCAGCCACGGAGAGACCGGCGATACCGCAGGCCATGGTGCGCAGAATCTCGGGGTCGTGCAAAGCCATCTCAATGCGCTCGTAGCTGTACTTGTCGTGCATGTAGTGAATGACGTTGAGGGCATCCACATATGTCTTGGCCAGCCAATCCTGCATGTTGTTGAAGAGCTCCATTACCTTGTCGTACTCAAGGTACTCACCCTCGTAGCGGGGGGCGGGGGGCGTTACCTGTTTGCCCTTCACCTCGTCCATACCGCCGTTGAGGGCGTAGAGAAGAGCCTTGGCAAGGTTGGCGCGGGCGCCGAAGAACTGCATCTGCTTGCCGATGCGCATGGCAGATACGCAGCAGGCGATGCCGTAGTCATCACCCCAGTGCGGGCGCATGAGGTCGTCGTTCTCGTACTGTACGGAGGAGGTCTCGATGGAAACCTTGGCGCAGAACTTCTTGAAGCCGTCGGGCAGAGCGGTGCTCCACAGCACGGTCAGGTTCGGCTCGGGTGCCGGCCCCAGGTTGTACAGAGTTTGCAGTACGCGGAAGGAGCTGCGGGTTACGAGGGTGCGGCCGTCTTCGCCCATACCACCGATGGATTCCGTTACCCAAGTGGGGTCGCCGGAGAACAGGTTGTTGTACTCGGGGGTGCGGATGAAGCGTACCATGCGCAGCTTCATCACGAAGTGGTCCATAATCTCCTGGATTTCTGCCTCGGTGATGGTGCCGTTGGCAAGGTCGCGCTCGAAGTAGATATCGAAGAAGGTGGAGGTGCGGCCAAGGGACATGGCGGCGCCGTTCTGCTCCTTAACTGCGGCAAGGTAGCCCAGGTAGGTCCACTGCACGGCCTCGCGAGAGTTGGCTGCGGGGCGGGTGAGGTCGCAACCGTAGGTCTGGCCCATTTGTGCCAGCTCGGCAAGGGCGCGAATCTGCTCGTTCATTTCCTCGCGCAGACGGATAACGTCATCGGTAAGCACAAGGTTCTCGCGGGCAAGGAGGTCTTTGCGGCGCTCTGCAATGAGGCGGTCTGTGCCGTACAGAGCCACACGGCGGTAGTCACCTATGATACGGCCACGGCCGTAAGCATCGGGCAAACCGGTTACGATACCGGCGGATCGGGCTGCGCGGATGCCGGTGGTGTAGGCGTCGAATACGCCCTCGTTGTGGGTCTTGCGGGTGGTATGGAACATCTCGAGCGTTTTCTCGCTCATCTTGTAGCCGTAGCTCTCCAGAGCCTGCTGGGCCATACGAAGACCGCCGAAGGGCATGAGGGCGCGCTTCAGCGGAGCATCTGTCTGCAAACCTACGATGGTTTCAAGATCTTTGTCGATATAGCCTGCGGCATGAGATACGATGGAGGATACTACCTCTTCATCGGCGTCGAGCACGCCACCTGCGTCAATTTCCTGCTTCATGAGCAGCTTCACCTTGTCCCACAGTGCATTTGTGCGCTCTGTGGCACCGGCGAGGAAACTCTCGTCACCCTCGTAGGGCTTGTAGTTCTGTTGGATGAAATCGCGAACGTTGATGGACTCGGTCCACTCGCCGCCCTTAAATCCCTGCCACTCTGCGTGTTGGCAGGCTGCTTGACATGTAGTATCGCTCATAAATTGTCGTGTGTTCAGGGTTATGCGTTGCTGTGTGCAATGCTCCTGAGGGGCCTGCGCGACATGCCTACCATTTGGCACCGTGACAGGCTATCTCTTGCCTATGACAATACTCCTTTTCCCTGCTTCTGTCAAGCCGTATCTAACGAAATAAATGAAAAAAATCGAATGATTCTAAGTTAGCTTAGAGGGTTTTCATTCTTCCGGCATCAAATCCAGATGAGAAACGGCTGTTTTGGGTTTAATTGCCAGGTCAAGCGCAGCGTTGGCGACAGCCTCGCTGTTTTCGTCGAAACGGTAGGCGTAGCAGTCCGGGCAGGTGTCGGCCGTTTTGTCGACTATGGCTCCGCACACGGTGCAGAGTTTGTAAGAGGTGGGGTCGTTGGCGATGGTGGTGGCCATTTCTTTGAGGTCGGACTTCATGGTGGGCATTGTAGCGAGTTTTGTGCCGGGGCGCAAGGTTTCATTGGGTCATAACAAAGCAAAGCCCGAGAGGATGGCGCATTGGTGTTTATTTTGCTTTTTCTTCCCAGGGAAATTTGCTTGACTGCTGCTGTGGTCTGTGGTACATATTTCCGTGCGCAATTCCGTGCGCAATAAAGGCTCTTGTATCTAACATGAATAGGGCTGATGGGAAAATAAACCTTTGATGATGTATGAGTAGCGAAAATGATAATGTGTCTATTGACCGTATGTCTCGCAAAGAATTTTGCAAGAGTTTGCTAATGCGTACTCATCTGAGTGTATTTGCGTTTATCAGCAGATTTTGCTCTTTCCTGGTAAGAGAGATTGCGATTACCTGTGTTTCGGTAATTGTTATGGCAATGTGCTGGTTTATGCCCTCGCTTTGGATTATATTGGCAGCAACGCTGCCCATACTGGGGATTATGTTGTTGGTGCATCGGTATGAGATATTTAAAGATGCATTTATGCGTTTGCCTTTGGTGCGCAGAATGCATGATTTCGGGTTGTCTGCCAGAGTTGGGCTTTTTGCACCTATTATTTTGTTCTTGTTGGCCTTGTTGTGGATAGCCTCGTACAAGAGTAATGAGATTGATGCCGTGTATGAGCGGTGCGGGGTGTCTGAGGTAGATAAACGATATTATGCGAATTTCGGTGAGCGTGATATAAAATGGGCAGATGCCGAGCTTGCTGTATTGGAAAAGGTAAGAGCGTACCATAAGAATGCCCTGTATGGTCTTGGGGCATGGTACGCCGTGCTGTTGCTTGCCTGTTTTGTGGTGCCGGGGAACCGTAAGGAAAACCGATACGGCCTGCCACCGAAGCAGTAAGCCTGCGCCGATATATTGAAAAAAACGGTTGTAAAAAGTATTTTTTTTATTGAAAGAATACGAGGGCAGGGGTATAATGTCGCTATATGAGTAGTTTTGCCGTTATTGAGAAGAAAATGCAAGGCGTAGGGCTTTCCGAGGCCGCAATTAACGCATTCAGACACAGCGTAAATGTGCTGGAGAGCAAGCAGAGCATGATGATACCCGAGGCTGATATCGAGCCGGCAGAAGGTATTGCAGAGTGGGAGGCCTTGGTAGCTGCAACTCCCGAGGCGGATGCTGAATTGTTGGCGCAATCCGTCTTGATTAAACTCAATGGTGGCTTGGGTACGGGAATGGGCTTACAGAAAGCCAAGAGCTTGCTGGAGATTAAACCCGGTGTAACCTTTTTGGATGTAATCGTGCGCCAAGTTCGCCACTTGCGTGCATGTGCCGGCTACCCCGTGAACCTGTTGCTCATGAACTCCTTCTCAACGAGCGAGGACACGATGGCTCACTTGGCGCGCTACAAGGAAGAAGGCTTTGCAGACCCGCAACAGGTGGAGATGATACAGAACCGTGTGCCGAAGTTGCTTACAGATACGCTTGAGCCCGTGAAGTTCCTCGCTAATCCTGATTTGGAGTGGTGTCCGCCCGGTCATGGCGATATATACCCTGCATTGGTTGGCTCCGGTTGGTTGGATAAGCTGCTGGCTGCCGGGGTGAAGTATGCGTTTATCTCGAACTCCGACAACTTGGGGGCGCAGCCGGATACGCGTTTCTTGCGCTGGTTTGCAGAAAGCGGCGTGCCTTTTGTGATGGAGGTTACTCGCCGTACGGAGGCTGATAAGAAGGGCGGCCACTTAGCCACCCGTAAGTCTGACGGCCAGCCCCTGTTGCGAGAGATTGCTCAGTGCCCTGATGAGGATGTTGCCGCCTTCCAAGACATTACCAAACACCGCTATTTCAATACTAATAACCTGTGGATAAGACTGGATGCGCTGCAAGATTACTTGTCTGCCAATGGAGGCGTGCTGCCGCTGCCCGTTATTCGCAATGTGAAGACCGTTGACCCGCGAGATGCCACCACCCCGCAGGTGTATCAGCTCGAGACGGCCATGGGCGCAGCAATACAGTGTTTCCCCGGTGCCCGTGCCGTGTGCGTGCCTCGCTCTCGTTTCTTCCCGGTTAAGACGTGCAGCGATTTGTTGCTGTTGCGCTCCGATGCCGTGGAGATTACGGAAGCCGGCTTGATGCAGCTTGCCCCCGAATGCAATGGGGTGGCGCCTATCGTGCAGTTGGATTCTAAATTGTACAAGTTGGTTGACTCCTTGGATGCCCTTGGTGTACCCAGCCTTAAGCATGTATCTAAACTTACCGTAGCCGGCCCGCATCACTTTGCGGATGGTGAGCCTCTCTGCGGTGAAGTAACGGTTTGATTTGCCTGTCTCTCCCCAAAAACGCAACGAGCTGGTCGAGCGCATGAAAGCGCTCGGCGTGCTCGAGCGTGACTTGGAGGAAACCTTTGTGCGCGGCAGCGGCAAGGGTGGGCAGAAGGTGAATAAAACCAACAATTGCGTATGCTTGGTGCATTTGCCCACCGGTTTGGTCATTAAATGCCACCGCGAACGAGAACGGGAGATAAACCGCTTTTTGGCTCGGCGCGCCCTTTGCGATGAGCTGGACCATCGCCTCAACGGTGCGCCGTCGCCCAAACAAATGGAAGCTATGCGCGCTCGCAAACGTGGTTCGTTGTTGAAAAATATCAGCATTGTGCAGCGAAAAAGACCTGCCGATTGATATGGCTGTTATGTTAAATGCAGAAAAAGTCCGTTTGCTTTCTTTTTTAGCTGACAAAACTTAAAAAGTATGCTAATTTATATAGCATGAAAAAGCCTGAAATTTTAGCTGCACGAGATTTGAATAGCCGTGCAGATAAACACCTTTCCGTTACCATACCGGCCAATACGGGGAACCCTGTGTTGGACGCCAACTTGTATGACCTGGCTCAGCGTTTTAACGGTGGCCATGCCCCCGAGGTAGTGCTGCAAATGCTTTCTACCGTGATGAATGCGGCAGCCTCGGACCAAATGGAAGAACATGATTTGGAGATGATGGCCCGCACGGCAGATGAAATGTTTGCTGCGGATAAAATGTTTGCTCCGTATCGTAACGTGCGAAAAATTACCTGTTTCGGGTCTGCCCGCATTAAGCCTGAAGAAGATGCCTATAAGCAGGCTGTGGATTTTTCTCGCATGGCGGCGGAGAATGGCTACATGGTTATCACGGGCGGTGGCCCGGGTATTATGCAGGCTTGTAATGAAGGTGCCTCGGGGGAGGCTTCTTTCGGCCTCAATATCACCCTGCCGTATGAGCAGCATGCCAACCCCTTTATAGAAGGCAATGAGAAGATGATGAACTTCTATTACTTCTATACCCGTAAACTCAACTTCCTGAAGCAGACTGATGCTTTGGTTGCGTTCCCCGGCGGGTTTGGTACCATGGATGAAATCTTTGAAACCATCACCCTTATTCAGACCGGTAAGAGTACCATTTTCCCCGTTGTGTTGCTGGACCCGCCCGGAGAGACCTTCTGGATTCGTTGGATTCGTTTCATTGAGAAAGAATTGTTGGATGCCGGGCTGATTTCTCGTACTGATATGCATCTGCTGTACCGCAGCAAGAGTGCAGAGGATGCCATGGCCTACATAGAGCGCTTTTACCGCCGCTATCATTCATATTACTTTGAAGAAGACAGTATCACCATTCGTGTGCTCGAAAAGCTTACCCCGAAGCACATAGACTGGATACTGCATGACTATACGGATATCATACCCAAGGGGGATATCGAGCAGTTGGATGAAGATGAAAACGACCCCGAACCCGCCTTGGCATGTTTGCCGCGTTTGCGCTTTACATTCAAGCGTGGGGATTATGCGCGCCTGAAAGATTTGATTGATATTATAAACGACTGAAGAGCTGATATATGAGATTATTGACCCTGTTGTTAACGGGTGCTCTGGGGCTGTGTACCCTGAGCGCAGAGGCTGCTGATGCTGATAAGAAAATGACGCGCCGGCAGGCTACGGCCAGATTGACAGAAATGAATATTCAAAAGCCTGATTACGAGCGCGCCATGTTCTCTGCGGTGCGGTTCGGGCATAAAGAGACCGTGCGCCTTTTGCTGATAGCCGGTGTGGATGTGAATATGCAAGATGAAAACGGCATTACGCCCTTGCACTACGCTGCCTATTTGGGCGAGGAAGATATGGTGACATACTTGCTGGCCGCCGGGGCGGATGTGAATGCCGGTGCAGAGCGTGGCGCTACACCTATGCACATGGCGGCAGATGCCGGGCACTATGTAACCATGGGACATCTGCTTAAGGCTGAAGATGTGGATGTAAATGTTGAAAATGATTACGGCGATACACCCATGCACGATGCAGCGCGACTGGATCGCGTCCGCACCTTGGAGGTTCTGATTGCCGCCGGTGCGGATACGGAGGCTCGCAATGATATGGGGGCAACCCCGCTGATGCAAGCTGCCTTCGATGGCAAAATCTCTGTTGTGGAGATTTTGCTGAAAGCCAAAGTGAAGCTAGACGTAAAGGATAAGAATGGTAACACAGCCTTGCATTTGGCTGCGTATAACGGGCATTCTGCGGTGATTAAGGCGTTGCTTAAAGCCGGGGCAGATGCCACTGTGTTGAATCGTAAAAAACAGTCTGCCTATCAGGTTGCTGTTGCTGTAGGGCATAAAGAGTGCGCGCAGTTGCTGGCGCCACCTGCCTCTGCGGCTCCACACCCCGCAAAGACGCCCGCTTCTGCTACGCAAAAAGTTGAGTCTACAGCAGGCGAATCGGAAAAAAATAAAAAAAATGCCTCAGATAACTTGAAAAGCTGAAGCTTTTGTGGTAGTATCTAATCATAGCAGTCATGCTTCAATATGGGAGTACTGTATACACGGGCTGTAAACTGCTAAATATCAATCTCTCAACAAATGTTAATTTCTGCACTCAATCCGGATCGAGCCACACTTAACTTCCTCAATGCATATTCTGAGGCGGTGAGAGACGCTGGTGAAAAGCTCCAAAAAGAAGGAGCTGTCACTCAAATTTTCGGTAACCACCTCTTTATTCAAGGTAGGGTGGAAACGAAGCAGGGCGGTGTGCGCACCAGCCTTCGCTTGCAGGGTAATCGCTGGTTTGGTTCTGCGACGGCTGAAGACGAAGACGTTGCCGGGGCCTGCCTTATTGCCACCATGGTAGAGCGTATGTACCGTGGTACCAGCATGCCGGAGAGCCCCAATGAGCTCAACGAAATTCCGCTTACGGATGTTTTGGAAGAGAAGTTGGACCGTGATCTTGACCAAAAGGAAATTGACTTTGTCACCAAGCTTGAGAAGCGTTATCGCCGCTTTGTGATTGAGCAAGAGATACACGACCATGACTTGGTACGCCTGAACCCCCGCTGGGATATTACCGGCTATGAGGCTTTGGAACTGTGGCCACAGCCGCCCCGTAATATCTTGGAGTTCTGGAACTACATTGCCTACGCTTTCACCAAAAAACGTATCTCCTACCCGGAGTTCATGAATGTGGTAACGGACCTCAAGAAAGTGCAGCAGCGTATCTCTGAATGGGAGCGCGAGAAAGAGGTGGGGTGCTGGTATGACCGCATTCAGCGTGTTAATGAGCGCCCGCCGCAACCGCCTCGCCAGCCCATGCACATGCGCTTGGTTTCCACTATTAACGAGGCCCGTTTCGAGTTCCGCGATTTGGAAAACGTGGATTGGGTGCCCATTCGCGAGCGAGCTCAGTTAGATGCCATATTGGAGAAGTTTTTGAACGGTGCGCTCAAGATGGACCCTCAGACGGACATCTTGTTCAACGTGTTGCGTGACTACGCAGACCGCGAAGATACCGTTATACTTGATTTGGACAGCGAGGCTGCGTGCCGCGTGATGAACCGCCTTTTCCACCAGCCTGCACTCAAGGGTTATTTGGTCAACTTGGATGAATGCTACTTCAAGGTGGTAAAAGAGCCGCTGAAGTGGATTTGCATTGATGACCCGATTGTGCCCAACTGCTACGGCTTGCAGCTTGTAACAGCTGCCGGTGTGCATGTAACGCACTCCGTGCGCCAGTTGCCGGGCCAGGTAGAGCTTTATCAATCTGACGAAACCGTGTTCCCCGGCCCGCCCAAGTGGCTGGAAAGCACGGAAGTGGAGCCCCGCTACTCCATCCCGAAGTCTGTAATCGACAGCTTGGATGGCGTAGAGTTCTTGCGTAAAATCGGTGCCACCTTGCCGCCCTGTATGGAGGAGCGCGTGGTGGACATCGACATGAAACCCACATTCTCCATGAAGATTGTGCGCGGTTTGACCAGTGCAGATACCGAGCACGTATTGTTGGAGGTAACGGCACAAGATGACCCCGGCCGCCGCAAAGAGCGTCTCGGCAAGGATGATTGGGAGCTTGTAGAGCAGGCATCTGTTAAGGATAAGACCCTGTTGCGTTTCATACGTGACCGCCTGTACCCCATACGCGATTTGCTGAACGAAATGAGCTTCACATATGACAGCCCATTGGCTGCGTTTAAGAGCCGTATTACTAAGCAGTTCCCCGAGAAGTTTGCAGAGTGGGCCAAGAACATCCCTGAAACCATCAAGGTGGAAATGGATGAGAACCTCAAGTCTTTGTTGGCAGACCCTGTGGCTGCTGCTATTCGATTTGAGGTGGTGAACCAGGAGATTGACTGGTTTGACCTGCGCGTGGTTATCGATGTGGAAGGTGTCACTCTGTCCAAAGAGCAAATCCGTGCGCTCGTTTCTGCTCGCGGTGGTTATGTGCGCATGGATGATGGTAGATGGATGCGCTTGGAAATCAAGCTTGATGATGCTCAGCGTGATGCCGTTACTAAGCTCGGCCTGGATCCCTTCGACCTTTCCGGTGAAACGCACCGCATGCACGCCTTGCAGCTGGCAGACCCGCGTGCCGCCGAGGTGTTCGACCCGAAGGCTTGGCAGAAGATTAAGGAGCGCACGGCAGAAATTAAGATTGATGTCAAACCCGACGTGCCGTCCACGCTTAATGCAACCTTGCGCCCGTACCAGATAGATGGCTTCCACTTCTTGGCTTATTTGGCCGTCAATGGGTTCGGTGGTATTCTGGCCGACGATATGGGCTTGGGTAAGACCATTCAGTCCATCACTTACATGCTGTGGCTGAGAGAGGACTTTATTGCCCGCAACAAGCAGGGCCGCAAGAAGGTGGTGATTCCGCCGGTACTCATCGTATGCCCCAAATCCGTGTTGGATGTGTGGGCCGGTGAAACGGAGAAGTTTGCCCCCGGTATTCGTGTGCTTGTCATCCGCAACAAGGAGCAGGCCTCTGTAGAGGATATTATGGCCAACTATGATATGGTGGTTATCAACTATGCCCAGCTGCGTGTGTGCGGCGAGCAGATTAACTCCATTAAATGGTTGACGGTTATTCTTGACGAAGGCCAGCAGATTAAGAACCCGGATTCTAAGGCCGCCAAGTCAGCACGTGAGCTCACGGCATTTAACCGTTTGGTGCTTTCCGGTACGCCTATTGAGAACCGCTTGCTCGATATGTGGTCGCTCATGGCGTTCGCCATGCCCGGCGTGCTCGGTAGCCGCTCCTACTTCAAGAAGCGCTTCGATAAGCGCAAGGATTCGCAAAGCCAGAACCGCTTGGCTGCTCGCCTTAAGCCCTTCTTGCTGCGCCGTACCAAACAGCAGGTGGCCAAAGACTTGCCGCCTCGTACCGAAGAAGAAGTATACGCCAAGATGGAAGGCGTACAGCGCCAGCTTTACAAGGCAGAGCTGCGCCGTATTCAGAAGGCTTTGCTTGGTATGGATTCCGACGAGTCCGTCAAGAAAAACTCTTTCGCCATTCTGCAAGGTCTCATGCGTTTGCGCCAGATTTGCTGTCACCCCGGCTTGGTTGACAAGAAGTATGTGGGCGAAGACAGCGCCAAGCTCAATGCGCTCTTCTACTTGCTTGACCAGCTTCGAGATGAAGGTCACAAGGTGCTTGTGTTCTCCCAGTTCACCACGATGCTTGATATTATTCGCGCTCGACTGGAGGCTGATCACCGTCCCTTCAATTACCTCACCGGTGCTACGAAAGACCGTAAAGCTGAGATTGAGAAGTTCCAGACCACCAAAGAACCTTCCGTATTCTTGCTCTCGCTCAAAGCCGGTGGTGCGGGTCTTAACCTTACCTCTGCCTCGTACGTTATCCTGTATGATCCGTGGTGGAACCCCGCAGTGGAAAGCCAGGCTATCGACCGTACTCACCGTATCGGCCAGAAAAACAAGGTTATTGCCTATCGCTTGCTGACTCGTGACTCGGTAGAAGAGAAGATTCGTGTGCTGCAGCACCAGAAGAATCAGCTGGTTACCAATGTGCTCGGTGATGAGGGCTTTGCTTCCAGCTTGGATCTCAATGACCTGCAGTTCATTCTTGCCCACGGTGGTGAGGATAATGATGACGATATTGTCATGCCTGAGGCATAAGTCTTACATTATTTCACAATCGGGCCCTGATATACACATCGTATATCGGGGCTCTTTTTTTTGCAATTTGAACAGAAAGAAGTGTTGTACAAGGGTAGATTGAGAGAAAGGGAATATAATGCCTCATTTCTAAGAGTGATGCATAGCATCTGAATATGTAAATAATTAACAAAACCGTAAAAAAAGTTTGCAATGTGCGCTATTTGAGAGTATACTGAATGCGCATGGTAGAAAACCTTATTTATATAGTAGCCGCGTATCTGATAGGGGCAGTGCCGTTCGGTTATTTGGCCGGGCGACTTAATGGGTTGGATTTAAGAGAACATGGCTCAAAGAATATCGGCGCCACAAATGCCGTACGAGTGCTCGGCAAGAAGTGGGGTATACCTGTTTTTATTTGTGATTTCCTGAAAGGGTATTTGCCGTTGCTTTTCATGGCTCACCATTTAGGGGGGGATGTTACCGCTTTTACTGCGGGGCAGATGGGGTGGTTTTTAGGCGTGCTCTTTGCCTTGGTATTAGGACACACCTTTACTTGTTATCTTCATTTTAAGGGTGGTAAAGGTGTTGCCACAACAGGCGGTTGCCTGTTTGCCGTGTCTCCGGTGGTTGGTGGTTCTGCCTTATTGACGTGGATTGTCATGATGGTGATTTGCCGCTATGTTTCGCTGTCCAGTATGGTGGCCGGATTGGCGATGATGTGTGCGGCTGTGTATATTTTTTGCTGGCAAGATGGTGCTTGCAGTGCAGCCGATGGCATGGTGCTTGGGCTGCTGGGGCTTATCTTTGCCTTAGTTGTGTGGAAACACCGCACTAATATTGTGCGTCTTTGTAACGGTACGGAGCCGAAAGCTTTTACTAAAAAATAATTGTAACGAAATATGTCTCTCCAATATAAGAAAACAGCTGTTATCGGTGGTGGTGCCTGGGGTACGGCATTGGCACTTACCGCATCATACTCCGGCGAGGAGGTTGTGCTTTGGACTTACCGCGAGGAGGAAGCGGCCATTATTCGCGAAACTCGCCATAGCTTATGCCGAGTGAAAGGTGCTCGCCCCTTGCCTCCTAATGTTTTAGTGACAAGTAAGTGGGATGATGTCAACGGTGCTGACTTGGTAATCGTTGTTGTGCCCAGTGTGGCCATGCGCAGTGTGGCACAGAGCTTGGCTAATGTAGGCCTGGCAGAGAATGCCGTGATTGTCAGCTGCACTAAAGGTATTGAAAAAGATACCAATCTATTGATGTCCGAAATCCTGTCGGCAGAGGTAAAATGCCCTGTGGGTGTATTATCCGGCCCGAATCATGCAGAAGATATTGTGCTTGAGCTGCCCAGTCTGACACTCATCGGCTTTGCTGATAAAGAGATAGCACGTGCCGTGCAGCATCGCCTCAGTACGCCGTATTTACGCGTATATACCACGACAGATGTGGTAAGCATGCAGATTGGTGGCGCCATCAAGAACGTCTTTGCTTTGGCCAGTGGTATATGTGCCGGTTTGGGCTTGGGCGACAATGCCAGAGCTGCGCTTGCTACGCGTGGGTTGGCAGAAATGACCCGCATCGGTATGGCCTGCGGTGGTCGTATGGATACTTTCATGGGCTTGTCCGGCATGGGGGATTTGGTGGTAACCTGCTATTCTGAACATAGCCGTAACCTCACCTCCGGGCGAATGATTGCCCAAGGCGTGCCGGTAGATGAGTGCCAAGCCAGAATCGGGCAGGTGGTAGAGGGTATTCCCAATACACTCTCCACGTACCAGTTAGCCCGTAAACTGGGCGTTCGCACACCCATTACCGATGCCATGTATGAGATCCTCTACTGTGCTAAGCCTGCGCGCCAGGCTTTAGAAGAACTCATGACGCGTGATCTGAGAGCAGAATCTCTTACGGAGTAATTCTGAATTATACGTAGATTCTGCAGTCGTTTTGCGTTCCTTCTATATAGGATGTTATGAAAATGGAGGAAACGCCCCAGAATGTATGGCTTGCCGAGGTGTGGCTGGAGCATCGCGACCGTTTGGTTCGTTTGCTTGCTACTCGTATGCCCCGAGTAATGCTGCGCCGTATGAGTGCCGATGATGTTGCGCAAGAGGCATATTTAGCTTGTGGCCGCCGTATGGATTTCTTGTTGAACCAGCCGGAGGTTCCCATGTTTGTCAAATTGCGCAAAATTGCCATACAAACGCTCACGGATTTGGAGCGTCGGCATTTGGCTGCCGGCAAGCGAGATGCCATGAAAGAGAGCGATTGGGAGGATGGCTCTGACGAGCATTCTGTGGATGCGTGGGCCAATTTTGCCGACACGATTTCCAGCCCCCGCACACGCTTGGTGCGTTTGGAGAGGCAGGAAATGGCACGCCGTATCTTGCATGAACTCCCGGCAACGGATCGCGAAATTCTTGAGTTGAGACACTTTGAAGAACTGAGTAATAACGAATGTGCCGCTGTGCTGGAGATTGCACCCAAGGCTGCCAGTATTCGCTACGTGAGAGCCCTGAAACGGTTTCAGGATTTGGTAAAAGATTTTGATATGTAATCCACCATCCTAATACCTTAAGATGACGGAAGCGGAGCGAGAAGAATTGGTTGCAGATTTGGCAGAGGCGTTTTTGGAGCGCCTGCGTGCCGGCGAGCCGATTACAGTCGACCACTACGCCGCAGAGCATCCTGAGGTTGCCGATGAGCTCAAGGAGCTATTGCCAGCCATGGTAGATATGGAGGGCTTAAGCCGCCACACCATGCCCCCTGCGCCGGTAATGGCACATTATCCCGAGCGTTTGGGTGATTACCATCTGCTGGAGAGAATTGGCAGTGGCGGTATGGGTACGGTTTTCAGGGCTCGGCAAGAGTCGTTGCACCGCGAGGTGGCTGTCAAGATTTTGGCCCCGTCATGGAACTCTGACGCCAAGCACAGCGAAGCATTTGAAAATGAATCGCGCGTGATTGCAGCCCTGCGGCATACGAATATTGTAGAGGTGTTCGGTGCCGGCCAAGAGGGCAACTACCGCTATTATGTGATGGGCTTGGTAAATGGTAAAGGGGTGAGCGCCGGTCGTTTGGGGGCTGCGTTTCCCGGTATGCCTTATGAGCGAGCTGTGGCTACCGTGGGGTTGCAAGCAGCCAAAGCACTGTCATTTGCTCACAAAAACGGGGTTGTGCACCGTGATGTGAAACCCGGAAACCTGCTGCTCGATAATTCCGGTGTGGTACAGGTAAGTGATTTCGGCCTTGCTACTGTATTGAATAATGGAGAAGATGCCCCCCTTGTAACCCAGAGCCATGATGGCACCTTGCGCTATATGGCCCCGGAGCGCTTGCTAAAGGGGATTAATTCTTTTGCCGGAGACCAGTATAGCTTAGGTCTTACGCTGTATGAATTGTTGCAGCGCCGTCCCGTTTTTAAAGAGACCGAGCCCGGGCGTTTGGTGCAAAATATATGCAGTGGCTTGCTTCCTCGCTTAAAAGGCTACGGTGAGCTGGGGGCCATCATCAATAAAGCATCTTCTTATGAACCGGCAGACCGCTATGCCTCCATGGCTGCAATGGCAGAAGATTTGCAGCGTTATCTTAATGGCGAGCCGGTAAAGGCGCGAGCTGCTTCGTATTGGCGGCGTTATGTATTATGGATGCGCCGTAGACCCGCCGTGGCGGTATGGAGCCATGCCGCAGCCATATTGGTTGTGTTGTTGTTCAGCAGCGTAAGCATTGGTTATGCTCGTGTCAGCAATGCGCTCAAAAATGAAAATGAGCAGCGCTTATTGGCAGATGATGCCTTGAAAAGAGAAAACCAACAGCGTTTATTGACTGCCGATGCATTGAAAAGAGAGAATGAACAACGTGATTTGGCAGAGAAAAACGGGCAGATAGCAGATGCTTGCTTGCAACGTATTTTCACTTCTATGGTGTATACCTCATCTGAAGAAGGTGGGGTATTCACTCCCACCAGGGCAGATGCTCGTCTGTTGTTGGACCTCATGCCGTATTATGAGCAACTGGCCGAGCAAGAGGATAGTGCCAAGGTGATAGAGGCTGCTTCTGTCTTGGCTACGATTGCTCTCAAAACAGGTGATTATACCACGGCCGAAACCTATTTCCGTCGTGTTGCGGATTCGTTGCCGCATGCTACTTCCGGTAGAATTGAGGCTTGCATAGGTCTGGCCGTTGCAATTGCTGCCCAGCAAGAGCAGGGGAAAGGCCCCGATACCGCAGCGCAGCTGCTGTTGTCATTAGAACAAGAAGTGCCTGCTAATGCAGATTTTGAGACGCGCCTCCAACTGGTGAGGGCATTGCAGTTAGCATCTGCATACGCATATCGCAGTGGTTCTACCCGTAGAACAGCCCCGCAGCACCGCTCCTACCGTTTGCCGGTGCGCAGTGTGGGCCAAGATGAACGCAAGCGCGCAGAACGAGATCAGCTTGCTTTACGTACCGCTACTTTGATTCATAACTTGGCGCTAGAGGCCCCGGATAATTTGCAAGTGCAATTGCGACGGGCAGAAATGCTGATGCTTCCCCAGACGCAGGAGGTTATGAAGTTGTTGGCCCCCAATGGAGAAACTTGCGTAGCATTGATTACGGCAATCTTGGAAAAATACCCGGATTCTTCCGAGGCTGCGTATCTTTATGTGAAGCTGGCGGCCAATATGGAGCCCACGCAAGCAGACATGGTTGGAGCAGTTGATTATGCCCGTGCTGCCACATTGGCGCAGTATCTGTTGGCTGACAACCCGGCAGATAGTGAGCTGATATTGTTATTCCTCACCGTGCGCGACAAATATGCTGTTCAATTGGAGCTGGAGGGTAAAGCGGAGGCTGCTGCTAAAGAAAATGAGCGCACTCTTGCCATTCTTTCATTCTTAACGGAGCGTGCCGACTTTACCCCCCAAATGCGCGAGCGTCTTGTGATGCTTGTTGCTGCACACCCGCAACATGAGCAGGCGCGCCACCAGCAAGAACAAGAAATACTTACCCTCTTGCAGAATTATGATGAAGAACGCATAAAGGCTTTGCAACAGCGTATGGAAAATATGCGGAAAAATCCCCCAGGCCAACGCCGCCGTCCCAGAGGCTCCCATGGCCCGCGTCGGCCGGTAAACGGAATGTAAATGAATTATAAAAAAGCGCATCCCTGAGAGTAGGAATGCGCTTTTTTTGTAACTTTGCTTGCTGATACTTTATGGCTGTGCCAAAATTCTGGCGGCTATTTGCATGATATCTCCGGTCGCTTTTTTGCGCAGTGGAATCTCTTGCGTAGCAAAGCCGGTATCAATGGCATCCAGTTGGGGCTGTTTGACGCTGACGTACTCCACTCTTTCACCATTGTTGGTTGTTACCTGCTTTTCAGCCGTGCCGGCATCTGCAGCAGAGGCATTACCGGTCAACTGTGCATGGCAAAGCGCAAAATAGGCTTCCCAGCGTTTCAGGTAATAGTGTTCCATCAACTCTGCATATTGGCGGTGTGCGTAGTCGTTGAGCTCGCTGATATCCGGGCGCCATGTTGTTATAAGGCGAAGAAGCGAGGTTACATTTGCCTTTTTATCTTCCGGTGTAGTGGCTCGGTTTTCTGCTCCTTGCAGGTAGGCACCCAGCAAGAAATGCTCTGAACATTGTAATACTTCAGCCGTATCTCGTATCAATTGTAAGAATATTTCGCTCTCACGCTTGAATGCCTCTGCATCTTTTTTGTTGTAGGCCTCTTTACAGCGTGCTAATTGCACCCTGGCACGGTCTGCCAAGACTTGGCGACAAAGGTCCGCCAAATCATAGCGGTAGGTTTCAAGACTTGTCAGGCTATCTCCCACCTCTTGCCCTGCCTGCAACATCAGTCTGGCCGCATTCTCGACTTCTGCCGCAGAATAGTACATTTCCGGAGACGACCATGTAGATGCTTTTTTAGCCTCCAAGTTGGGGCGTGCGCAGATGATGTTTTCTAAGCAACCTTCTCTCATTTTGTTCGGTTTGTACAACCCGTTCATGATAAAACGGAGCGATTGCATGAGTTTGGTGTTTCTACAACCATAGCGGGCCTGTGCGTAGTGCTGCAAGAATGTTTCTCTGTCTATGGTGCCCCTGTTGTTGATTCGCTCGTAGAGCAGGGCATAATACAAGGGATTGGTTTCAAGCCCTTCTGATATAAGCCCTATGCCGACAGTATCGGTGTTACCTGAACTTAATTTTTCCAAAATCTCCGCCCCGCCATACAGCCCGGTATTGCCGCCGAAATTGGCTAACTCACACCATACATAGGGCAAGTTGTTAAAATTAAATTTAAGCGGGCCATTGGGTGAAAGATTTTTGTTAAGTGCAAGAATGACGGTATGCTTCGGGCTACACCCTTGCAAGAGCCTCTTGTCCGGATTCCCGCCCCAAGCCTGCAATAGCCAAATGGCATCCGGTGATGCTTCTACCATGGCTTTTTGTACGGCTTGTGCCGCAGTTGTGAGGTCTGTGTTACCTTTGTTGCCACCTTCATGGAAGAGATCGCCTCCATACACTTTGCCGGTTATTCCATACACATTGTGCAGGTGCTTATACCAAAGCTCTGCCACGCGAGGGAATGCTTCTGAGTTG
Source organism: Akkermansia sp. (assembly GCA_045124875.1). GTDB lineage: Bacteria > Verrucomicrobiota > Verrucomicrobiia > Verrucomicrobiales > Akkermansiaceae > Akkermansia. Next base: position 22,675 of record JBGVMR010000022.1, on the reverse strand, counting down.
GGGTCAAGTATTCCCGGGCGGTTGTATCGGCACCATTTGCCTTGGGGTAATATTTTTCCGTTGATAGAGTCTTGCGGGAAATCATGTGGTAAAAAACCTACGTAGCCCTGCAGCACCGGCTCCATTCCCAGCTCTCTCAATCGATGCACAATAAAGCGTCCTAACTCGGCCTCGCTGTCGATAAGACTTTGGCTTATCGGGCCTCCTGCTCCCTCCAAATTGCCCATATTCCACCATGCCGAGTATGCAGGGTTGGGGATGTATGCTGCAATCTTGTCTTCCGGGTAGCCTAATTCTCGCAAGAAATTTTGCCAAACCTTTTCTAACCCGGAGGTAACAAGTACGTATTGAAAACCATTGAGTGCCAATAAGTCAATTTCTCTCTCCCAACGGGCTTTATCCCAATGTGCACCACTGTAACTGAGGGTGCAGTAATTGTAGGCATAATTGAAGGGAAGCGCCGCAGGTACTTGAATCGGTGAGTCGGGGATGACAAAGCCTGCTCCGCTTGTGTTGTCTCCATTCCATGAGAGATGAACGTGTGCAACATTGCGCAGGTAGTAGCCGTAGGCTCGTACGCATTCTCGCTGGTTCGCAGCGCTGATGAGGATGTACCCACGCATGCCTTTGATGACCGGAGTAACAGCCTTCGGGTCTATGCAGAATTGAACTTTATCTGCAAATTGAGGGGTAACGCGCTTGACCAAGGCCAAGGCGTTTACCGTCTCCGGGGAGACTTGTTTTTCCGCATTTTGCTGTGCAGGCTTTTGTTCGTTGTTGGTGCAACTCGGTGTTAATACTACCATACCCAGAGCTGCCAGAAGCAAGGCTTGTTTTGTTGTTGAAAAATTCATTTTGTAGGTATTGTGATATGTTTTTAACGTAAAGAGCCCGTTCTTGTTGCAAGTACGGGCTCTTGAGAATTGAATGAGGTCAGCCTTTATTTACAGAAACTTGATGTTGGAGAGGTTATCCTCATTGTCTCCCTTATTATCAAGGCCATCGCCTAAGCCATCTTCACCCAGAGAATAGATGTCGAAATCGACATTAATGCCTTTTCCTTGTTCCTTCTCTTTAGATTTTTTACCGGGCTTTTTAGTGCCGTATTTTTCAAAGCCCAAGCGGTAAGAAATGGGTTGCCCCCAAGCATCCACAATGGCGTATTTGTTTTTGCCGATGCTGCGGTAGGGGATGCCCTCCGGCTTTGACGAGTCACCGGGTTCATAATGCACCAGTTCCTTGCAGTAAGAGGCGCGGCCCTTATCCGTTTTGCCATCGCCGTCAAAATCACCGCTGAGCATTTGGTAAAGCGCAACGGCGCCGGCCTCGCCACCATCTGCCCACAAAATCGGGTCTTCCGGTTTTGCGTTGTTGAAATAGTTTGTGAGGGAAACGGAAAGCGCTTCGATGTGCTGTTGCGTGAGGTTGTTCAGACGCTTCTTTTCGATAGAACCGTAGGCTACCCATGCAATGGCACCGAGCGAAGCCAAAATGGCTATCACCACCAAGATTTCAATAAGCGTGAAACCTTTTCTATGCTTGTTACGAAGAAGCTTCATGTTGATTATACGTTCTTGATAACTTCCATCATCGGCATGAACATGGCCATCACGATGCTACCTACAACCACAGCGAGGAACACAATCATGAGGGGTTCGAGCATAGCGGTAAGTGCTGTTACGCTGTTGTCTACCTCTTCATCATATACCTCTGCAACTTTCATGAGCATATCGGGCAGCTGGCCGGTTTCTTCACCCACGTCTACCATGGAAATCATCATGGCGGGGAAGATGTTGGACGCTGCACTCATGGGCGTGACGATGGATTCACCTTCTCTCACGGCATCATGAATCTTGTTCACAGCATCTGCCACAACAACGTTGCCGGCGGTGTCGCGGGTAATCATCAAGGCTTGCAGAATGGGTACACCAGAGGATACAAGCGTGCCGAACGTACGAGAGAAACGAGCAACGGCGCTTACTCGGTTAAGATGCCCCAACTTAGGTACCTTGAGCATGAAATTGTCTACAGCCTTGCCGCCGGCAGGGGTGCGTTTCCATGCACTCAAACCTACAATAGCAGCTGCTACCAACCCCAGCAACAGCACTGCGTTGGGTACATAGGGAACCGTGCAATGCATGCAGATATCAGAGAAGTTGAACACGAACTCTGAGAGTGCCGGCAGCTCCATGCCTTGCCCCTCAAACATTTCTTTGAACTGGGGCACGATAACCAGCATGAGGAATACCAAGATGCCTACTGCAATAATAAGAATGATGGACGGATATACCATTGCAGATACCACCTTGCTGCGCAGTTTGTTTGCTTTTTCCTGATACTCTGCAAGACGACGCAGTACTACCTCAAGAACACCACCGATTTCACCGGCCTTCACCATGTTGACGAAGAGACGATTGAACATTTTGGGATAGGCGCTGAGCGCTTCAGAGAAGGTGGAGCCTCCCTGTACGGAATCTGCAATGGCTGCAATCGTGGCACGCAAGTTCGGGTTGGGCTCTTGCTTCTGCAGCACGTTGAGACTTTGTAACAAGGGCAGACCTGCATCAATCAGGGTTGCGAGCTGGCGAGTGAAAATCATCAGCTCCTTCTGTTTTACTGCGGCACCGGCCTTGCCGTTTTCTGCGGTCTTCTTTTTCTTTTCGCCCTTTTTGCGTGTTTCTTTGGGAGCGGAGGGCTTAGCGCTCTTGGAGGTCTCTACGCATTCACGCAGAAGCAAGCCTTGGGCGCGCACCATCTCGGCAGCTGCCATCTTGCTGTCGGCAGAGATGATGCCTGTCTTTTCCACACCGTTCTGATCAAGTGCAGTATATTTGAAATTAGCCATAATGTTTGGTGTAAGTTTGCGGAAAATTATTGATTACCTTATAAGAATAGCAAATGTACGCGGGGACGTCAAGCAATTAGGTGTATTTAAGTACCTCTTCAATGGTTGTATTACCCTCAAAGATGTTTTGAATGCCGTCTTCACGCAGGGTGCTCATACCTAATTCGATTGCTTTTTGTTTCAGCACGATGGAAGGCACGTTTTGCGTGATGAGTTCGCGTATGGGGTCAGATGCATTCAACAATTCGTGAATACCCTTACGGCCTTTGTAGCCGGTATTGGCACATTTATCGCAACGTGCACCTGTGAAGAATTGTTGCTGCCCTATGAGCGAGGGGTTGATACCCAACTGGTTAAGCAGCGAGTTGGATGGTGTGTACGGCGTTTTGCAGTACGGGCAGATGGTACGCACCAAACGCTGAGCCAATACACCCAAGATGGTGGCCGACAGCAGGAAAGGTTGCACGCCCATATCGATGAAACGGGCCACGGCGCCGGCTGCGTCGTTGGTGTGCAGGGTTGAAAGTACCAAGTGACCCGTCAAGGCTGCCTGAATGGCAATTTGCGCGGTGTCTTGGTCGCGAATTTCGCCCACCAGAATGCGGTCCGGGTCCTGACGCAAGAAGGCGCGCAGCACACGCGGGAAAGTTACGCCGATGGCTTCGTTAATGGGTACCTGTACAATGCCGTCAATGTCGTATTCAACGGGGTCTTCTGCGGTGAGAATCTTGGTGTCTACCGTGTTAATCTCTCTCAGCGCGGCATACAGTGTGGTAGTTTTACCGGAGCCGGTGGGGCCGGTTACCACAAAGATGCCGTTGGGCTTGTTCACGGTGTCGATAATGTACTCGTGCAGCTTGGGAGAGAGGTTAAGGTTATCCAAATTAAGGCTTACGCTGTTGCGGTCCAATACACGCATTACCACAGACTCACCGTATTGGGTGGGCAGGGAGTTAACACGCATATCTACACCGCCATTGCCCACTTTCATCACGATACGACCGTCTTGCGGTACGCGGCGCTCGGCAATGTTCATGCCGGCCATAACTTTTACGCGAGAAATGACGGAGTTTGCCAGAGATGGCGGGGGAGCCTGCATCTCATACAAGGCACCGTCCACACGGTAGCGAATCTTGAACTCGTGCTCAAAGGGCTCTAAGTGAATATCGGAGGCCTTCTCCTTAATGGCCTGCATAATTACCAAGTTCACAAACTTGATAACAGGGGCTGCATTGGCTTCTTCCGTGCCGTCTTTGCTGCCTACATCCATGCCGCCCAGCTCACTCATCAGGTCACTCATGGCGGCTTCTGCGCCACCGTAGTATTCGGAAATGCGAGAGCGGATTTCGTAATCTGCAGCCACATACAGGTATATGTCTTGTCCGGTGGCAATACGCAGGTCGTCTACCGTTTGCGGGTTAAGCGGGTCCTCAAGGCACACGTACAAGCCATCGCCCTCTCGGTATTCAATAGGCAGGGCACCGTGCATGCGAGCTTGCCCCGCCGGTATCATATCCAGCACTTCTTGCGGCGGTACAAAGCCGTCCAGTGAGATGAATTGAGCCCCTACCTCTGTGGCTATGATGCTCCAAAAATCTTCTGCACCGCCGATAACGCCGAAGTCAATCAGGGTTTCCCAAAGCTCTTTACCGCTGTTGGACATTTCTTCCTTGACGTCTCGAGCCAAGGCTTTGTCCATCATACCGTTGTTGATGAAAACCTCAAGTGTTACATCAGTATCCATATTTGTGAGAAAATGTTAAGTTGTTAGGTTGGTGTTTGAGGTTATCAGCTGGCGTCGCCGGTTGTTACGCGGATGATTTCGTCTGCCGTGGTGCGGCCTGCCAATACCTTACGGATGCCGTCTTCACGCAGGGTGCGCATGCCCAGCTCTCTTGCGCGCTTACGCAGCTGTGCAGAGGTAAGGTTGGAGTTGATAAGCCCACGTACATCGTCCGTTACTTGGAAAATCTCAAAGATACCCATACGGCCCTTCATGCCCTTGCCTCGGCACTTGGCGCAACCACCGGGGTTGGGTACCATGACTTGGCGTGAAATATCGATACCCAATGTCTCAGCCTGCTTGGGGGTAAGCTGGCCGGGTATGCGGCAAGAGCACAGGCTGCGGCACAGGCGTTGTGCCATCACCGCTCGCACGGCAGAGGCAATCAAGAAGCGGTCTATGCCCATATCTGCCAAACGTGCTACGGAAGAGGGTGCATCGTTGGTGTGCAGGGTGGAGAGCACAAGGTGACCTGTCATGGCTGCTTGGATGGCGATACCTGCGGTTTCGCCATCTCGAATTTCACCCACCATGATGATGTTGGGTGCTTGGCGCAGCATAGCGCGCAGTGCTGCCGCGAAGGTCATGCCGATTTCCGTGCGAATCATGACTTGGTTGATACCGGCCATTTCATATTCTACCGGGTCTTCTGCGGTGATGATCTTCTTGTCGGGGCGGTTCAGGTGGTTCAAGCAGGCGTACAGTGTGGTCGTTTTACCGGAACCCGTGGGGCCGGTTACGAGGATAACACCGTCGGGCAGGGTGACCAAGCGGTCGAAGGTAGCTTCGTCATCAGAAAGGAAGCCCAGCTGCGGCAAGCCCAATGCCAATGCTGATTTGTCCAATATACGCATTACCACAGATTCACCGTGGTTGGTCGGCACGGTGCTGACACGCAGGTCAATGTGCATGCCGTCGCGCAAATCCATCTCAATACGGCCGTCTTGCGGTAATCGTTTTTCTGCAATGCTCATGCTGGAGCTCATTACCTTAAGGCGAGCTACAATGGCACCCAAAAGTTTCTTGGGATGGTTGGCTACTTCTACCAAGCGACCGTCAACGCGGTAACGCATGCGTATGCGGTCTTCCATCGGCTCAATGTGAATATCGGAGGCTCTCATCTCGTGGGCCTCATTGAACATGTCGTCAATCAGCTCGATAATAGGCGCTTCTCCATCTCCCTTGCCTACTTTCTTTTTCTCCGGGTAATACTTGTCTAAGGCCTTCTTTAACCCGGGTTCCGACGTAACGAAAAATGAAATCTCTCGCCCTAAGAACTGCGGCAAGCTATCCAGAGTCTCCATGTCGAACGGGTCTGTGATGGCTACTTGCAAAGAGTAACCGTCATCCCCGATGGGCAGGAACCCAACGCGCCGTGCCAGCTCGCCACTGGTAGACTCGATGATGTTTGCGTCTACATCGAATGTGCTCAAGTCTACATACTCCATGGAGGAGTTATATGCCGCCACCTGAGCGATGTATTCTGCGGTCAGATAATTGTTCTTAACGAGGAAGTCTACAGCGCTGTCGAGCGGCGAGAGCTCTGCTTTGATACCATCAAGGGTACCGGCGTCAATGGCGCCGGCTTCCACCAGAAGTTCCAGAAGATAATTTTCGTTTGAGTACACGGGATGGAGAGTGGTAAAGTATTAAGCCACGGTGCCGGGACATAGTCCCGCACTTTCCCCAATACTACACCATCTTTTGCCTTACGTCAATCTCACTTTTGAAGAAAATGTATCAATTCTTTTTTATTTTTGCAGAAAATTGGGTTTGAGTTTCATTTTTGCACATACCTATACACAAAAAACGCCATTTTTGAGAATGGCGTTTTTTGTTCTTGTTAGTGTTTTCAGCGTTTGCCGAATCTGCGGTTGCGCGCAGCAAAATCTTGTAGTGCCGCATCCAGCTCAGCTCGGCCGAAATCCGGCCATAACACATCCGTTACCCATAACTCGGCATAGCTTATTTGCCATAGCAGGTAGTTAGAGATGCGCATCTCTCCACTGGTGCGTATGAGTAGGTCCGGGTCCGGCATGCCTGCCGTGTATAAATTGTTGCTCAGCAGCTCGGGGGTAATGTCTGCCGGTTGCAGCTCGCCGCGTTGCACCTGCTCTGCCAATTTACGGGCTGCAGCTGTAATTTCTTGTCGAGACCCGTAACTGAGCGCCAGTACTGCATTGAGCGCGGTGTTGCCGGCCGTTGACTCCAAGCAATGGGTGAGACGCTTGCGGCATTTGTTGGGCAGCATGTCCAGCTCGCCGATGGCGTGCAGTCTCACATTTTTTTGCATAAGCTCGGGCAGGCGTTCCTCCAAAAACTTGGCCAGCATGTTCATGAGGTAGTTAACCTCCATTTTGGAGCGGCCCCAGTTCTCGGTGGAAAAAGCGTATAAGGTGAGCCACGGGATGCTCTTCTCTAAGCAGAGGTCTATGATTCTCTGCACAGACTTACCCCCTGTTTCGTGCCCTTTGGAGCGCGAAACTTTGTTTTGCTCTGCCCAGCGCCCATTGCCATCCATGATGATGGCAATGTGCTGTGGCTTTTTGGCTGCTTCTGCTGCGTTATCAGAGCTCATATTCACCGTATTCGGCGAGGATTGCTTCTACTCGCTCAATGTCTTCAGGGGAATCTACGCCACTGGTTGTTTTGCGTCCACGGTAGTTTACTTCTACCATCTTTACGCGTAATCCGTTGTACAGGAAACGCATTTGCTCCAAGCCTTCCACGCTGCCGATTTCGTAGTCGGACTCGGGCAATTCAAAATAGTTTTTAAGCGCGCTGAGCGTGTAAGCGTACAGGCCTACATGGCGGCGCACCGGGCTCTTCTCGAGTGTGTCGCGGGCTTTCTCCGGTTTGCGGATGGCCGGTATCGTGCTCTTGGAGAACGCCATGGCATAGCCGTCTTTGTCAACCAGCACTGTGGTGCCGCTGTACGGTGTGGTCTTTTTGCTCTCCACCAAGCGGTCATACTCGTTCCAGTCCAAATGGATGCAGGGGGTAAACACATCGGCGGGGGTGGCTTTCCACTCATCGATCAGCTGTTGTATTACCCAAGGCGGGCAAAGAGGATTGTCGCCTTGCAGGTTAATGATAAATGCCGGTGGCTCGCTCTGTTGGCTCACGGCATCCCAGCAGCGCTCTGTACCACTGCGGCATGTTTCTGCAGTCATGACTGCAGGTATGCCTGCACCGGTGCAGAAGTCAAGAATGCGCGTGTCATCCGTTGCGACTACGTACTTGCAGTCGTCATTATGGCGGCAGATAGAATCTGCTATTTCTGCCACACGGCGAATCATTTCTTTACCGGCTATTTTAACCAACGGCTTACCCGGCAAACGCGTGGATGCGTAGCGTGCCGGTATGACAATGAGGATGGATTGAGACATGGCGTGCTCTGAATTGGTTGTTCTTTCCCCATCATTCTACCTTTTTATCCTTCCTTTGCCAAGAAAAATCTGCACTCTTTCCCGCTAAAACAATCATTCAGCTTGACATTACTCATCTTGCTCTCTAAAATTCAAGCCATGAAGCAATCTTTCCTTTTTCTTGCCACATTTGCCGCTGCTGCTTGCGTGGCCTCGGCGGATGATGTGTACTCCATCACTGCTGCCTTAGATGCCGGTTTGTCAAAGCAGCTTGAAATCTTGCAAAGCATGACGGATGCCTCCTCATGCTCCGCAGCAGCTCCGGCTCTTGAAGAGAATTTAAAATCTCTTGCTGCACTCAATGACCGTGTGGACCCCACAGAGCTGTGGAACCACATTTCATGCAATGCTGAAATTAAAGAAAAATTGGTGCATACCATTCAATCTATTTCGATTGAATTTTATCGCTTGGAGCAGGCAAACTTTTTCGGCTGTGAGCAGGTACAGCGGCTTTTAATGCCCTTGTTGGCTCCCTCTCAACCTATTGAGGAACCTTAATTTCGTTTTCTTCTATTAAAAATGCGGAAGCAAGTGTGTTTGCTTCCGCATTTTTTATTAATAGTGGGGGCGAAAAATGGCTGTCATCGGGCTCTGCTGCCGCGACAATGGGCATGGTGTGTCAGCTCGTTTTCTTTGTGCCTCAACAATTCTTGTACATGTTCCAGCTCTGTGTCCATGTATTCGGGCAGGTCATTTTTATGCTGCGCCATTTGAGAGAATACCTCATCCCTATAATCCATCGCTTGGCGTAGGGACTCTTCTTCAGATCCATATTGTAAGTCAGAAAAATAGCGGGTAATTATTCTGCCACAACGCTGGATGCTTACTCTCCAGCCCAGAAAATCTGTGTTTTCGTATGTATAACGAGTGATGTTTTTGTTCTTCATGTCGGGTAACGGGTTCATTATATCAGACCTCCATTGGCAGAGAATTATTCAATAACTTACAGATTGCGACGTTTAAACTTGATTTTCAAGATTCGGTATGTATAATGCCCGCGCAATGATGGAAACTTTTACACCGTGGACGATGTTTGTGGATTTGGGCGTTATATCATGCCTGTTGTTAGTGTGCAAATTTTTGCGTGTTAAGCTGAGGCTGATGCAGAAGTTTTTCATCCCTCCGAGTTTGGCTGCGGGGTTCATGGGCTTGGCGTTGGGGCCGGGTGGTTTTGATGTTCTGCCGCTTTCCTCAAATATGGGTACCTATGCAAGTATTCTCATTGCCTTTATCTTCGGCTCTCTGGCATTGACTTCTCAACGCAGTGAGGGGCAGGGAACCTCCATAGGCCGCATGTGGGCGTACTCCCAAGCCGGGTTGTTGTTGCAATGGGCTGTGGGTGGTTTGTTGGGGTTGCTGCTGCTGGTATATATATGGCCGGGGGTAGGTGCCGGGTTCGGTATCACTATGCCCAGTGGGTTCTGCGGTGGCCACGGCACGGCTGCGGCCATAGGTGAGGCTTTCCGCAAACTCGGCAATGACGATATTCTCACACTGGCTATGACGGCGGCTACCGTGGGTATTGTGGCCTCGGTGTTTATCGGCTTGCCCCTTATCAAGTGGGCAACCAAAAAGGGGCAAACGGCCTACCTTACAGATTACGATGAATTGCCCGTAGAGCTGCGCACCGGTTTGTTGGTGCCGGAGGAGAAGCGCCCCCGCTTGGGTACCGATACCTGCTCATCCATTTCCATTGACTCGCTGACATTCAATCTCATTGTAGTATCCGTAATTGCCTTGGGCGGTTATGGCTTGAGTAAGCTGGTGGGTATATGGGTACCCGGGTTAGAGCTGCCCGTGTTCAGCTGTGCTTTCGTTGTGGGGGTAATCTTGCGTAAAATCTTTGACCACACCGGTGCTATGCAGTACACATGCCCGCAGACCATCAGCCACATGAGCGGTATGATGACGGATTTCCTCGTTGCTTTCGGTATTGCCAGTATCAAGCTTTCTGTAGTGGTAGCTTACTGGCAGCCCTTGGTCATTCTGTTGTTGGTGGGCTTGGCGTTTACGTTGGCCTATGTCCTTATCGTCGGCCGTTTGTTGCAGAATGAATGCTGGTTCGAGAAATCCATCTTCACCTGGGGCTGGTTTACGGGTACCATGGCCATGGGTATTGCCTTGCTGCGCGTGGTAGACCCCGATATGCGCTCCCGTTGCTTGGATAGTTACGCTTTGGCATACCTTTTCATTGCCCCGGTGGAGATTGCGCTCGTTACCTTTGCTCCCATGGTGTTTACCAACGGCTGGGGCCTCTGGTTTGCCGGTGCTTGCCTTATTGCCGGCCTCTCCGTGCTGGGGGTAGCCAAGGCCAAAGGGTGGATGTCCAAGTAATCTTAATTCTACGGTTTCACTTCTCTGTTTTTCGTAGCGCGGGACTTCTGTCCCGCCTTTTTACTACTCCGCTAAGAGGTCGATAGAAAGAGGGACTGAAGTCCCACGCTACAAAAGCAATTATTATCTCCCTGACAAACTCCAATTCATTGCCCCCTGCGTTAACTTGGAGAAGATAAAAACACCCGCAAAGCATGCAGCTTTGCGGGTGTTTTGAAATACGTGTTTCGGTGAGCTTTAGCCGAGCACCTCTGCGCGCTCCTCGAGGAGCTCCTTGCAGGAGGCGTCAATCTTGCCACGGGAGAACTCGTCGATGGGCAGACCCTCAACAACGGTCAGCGAGCCATCGGCCTCGGTGCGGCAGGGCATGGAGCAGATGATACCCTCGGGCAGACCGTACTTGGTGCCATCGCTGTAGCGAGCTACGGAGAACCAGTCGCCCTCTGCAGTGGGGGTGGTCAGGTTCTTAACCGTCATCAAGGCTGCGTTGGCAGCAGAGGCGGCGGAGGAAAGGCCGCGGGCCTGGATGATGGCGGCGCCGCGCTGCTGCACGGTCTTGATGAAATCTGTCTGCAGCCACTCGGTGTCGGTGATAACCTCGGTCACGGGCTTACCGCAAATCTTGGCGTTGGTGTAGTCCGGGTACTGGGTGGCGGAGTGGTTGCCCCAGATGGTCATGTTGGTCACGTCAGACACCTGCACACCGGCCTTGGCTGCAAGCTGAGCCTTGGCGCGGTACTCATCAAGCATGGTCATGGCGAAGAAGTTCTCCTTGGGCATGCCGGTAGCATTGGTCATGGCGATAAGGCAGTTCGTGTTGCAGGGGTTGCCTACCACGAATACCTTGCAGCCGGGGGCTGCGTTCTCGGCAATGGCCTTGCCTTGGCCTACGAATACCTTGCCGTTGATGGAAAGAAGGTCCTTACGCTCCATACCGGCCTTGCGGGGTACGGAACCCACCAGCATGCACCAGTCGGCGTTCTTGAAAGCCACGGCGGGATCGTCGGTAGCAACGATCTCCTGCACCAGCGGGAATGCGCAGTCTTGCAGCTCCATTACCACGCCGTTGAGCTTCTCAAGGCAGGGGGTGATTTCAAGGAGCTTTAAAATAACGGGCTGATCTGCACCCAGCATTTCACCGGCTGCGATGCGGAACAGAAGGGAGTATGCAATGTTGCCGGCGGCGCCGGTCACGGTTACGGTTACAGGTGTCTTCATAACGCAGGCTATTATGCCAGCTTATCCCCCCGCGGTCAATCCCGAAATCTGACAGACCCTCACCTTTTTCTCTCTTTTCGCGTTTTCTTACCAAAATACTGCGTTGAATATTGCCCCAATTCTTGTGTAAGATTATTATTGTCCGTATCGGTGGATGGATTGTTATTGACCCTTTATTGCATTTAGTGTATTTTTAGACTCAGTTAAATCTTATTGCTATGAACGAACAACAAACCCCATCGCTTCCTCCCGTTCCCCCGGCTGACAAGCCTGCTATTCCGGTTATCGTGCCCGTGCCGGGCTGGTTCTCGTATTCCGGTAGATACACGCGTGCTCAATTTTGGGGTAAATGGTTGGTTTGCGGATTGATATTAGTCGTTGGTTTTCGTGATGTAGGGCTTTCTTTGGGGGAGGACCTTGCTCAAACTATTATCCGAGGCGGAAGCATGGATTCCATTATCTCTCAGATGTATGGTTTAAGGATAATAGAGTTAATCGTGTTTACATTGTTTATGTTGCCTCTTTTGGTAAAGCGTTTGCATGATATTGGTATGCCCACAATAGTTGCGGTTGGCGTATGGGTGCTTATTCGAGGTTTGGGATTTGTAGAGGTCAGTGTAACCATTGACATATTGGAAAGTATGGTAAACAGTGAGTCATTGGATTCAATGCTTGCCGCAGAGCGAAAAATGCAAGGTTTCGAGCAGACTTATACCATAATACGAGGGTGTATCGGTATCGTGATGCTCATTGTCCTGTGTTTAGATTCCCAGAAGGGAACAAACCTTTACGGCCCCTCGTCCAAATATCCCGATGCCCAATGAGGCATTTCATATAGCTTAAAAACGAAAGAAGAGGCTCGGGGATGATTCGAGCCTCTTCTTTGCATAAGGGGGATTCCCAGAGCTTTATTCCTCATCATCGCCCTCCGCCGGTATGCGGGTGACGAAGCGCATAATCTCTGCATGGAAGGTGAGGGGCACATCGCCCGTGGGGCCGTTACGGTTTTTGGCGAGCAACAAGTTGGCATCGTTGCCTACCTGTTCGCGCTCCTCATCGTCTTCGGCATAGTATTTGGAGCGCCAGAGCAGGCCAATCATGTCGGCGTCCTGCTCAATGGCACCGGATTCACGCAAGTCACTCATCATGGGGGTGCCTTTGTTTTTGCCGGTACGGTTTTCCGGGCCACGGTTCAGCTGGGCCAGTACCACAATGGGGATTTTAAGCTCTTTAGCCAAGGCTTTAAGGCCGCCGGAGATTTCAGCAATCTCACGTTCGCGGCTGTTTTGCGCCTGTTTGGTGTGAGAGCGCATGAGCTGGAGGTAGTCAATGCCGATGGCTGCCAAATCCGGGTATTTACGCATTTGGCGGCGGGCTTTGGCGCGCAGCTCAGAGATGGAGATGCCGGCGGTATCGTCAATAATGAGCTTGCTGTTTTTGAGCTCTGTAATAGCAGAGCGGAAACGCTTCACCTCATCGGGGTTAAGTTTGCCTTGGCGGGCTTTGAGGTCTTGCTTGCTGATGGCAGAGCGGGCGTAGAGCAAGCGCTCCACCAACTGCTCGCTGGGCATTTCGCAAGAGAAACACATCATCGGCAACTTGAGGTCCAGCACCACGTGCTCCACAATGTTGAGCATGAATGAGGTTTTACCCATGGACGGACGCGCAGCGATAACGAATAATTCGCCCGCTTTCATGCCGTTAATCATGGTGTCGAGCTTCTGGTAGCCGGTGGAGATACCGAGAATGCCGCCCTGCGTGGTCATCATACGCTCCAGGTTAGATACGGCTTTTTCAATATCGTCTTTCAGGCTCCATTCTTCGCCCTTGGCAGAGGCGTGGCGTATTTGCAACACCTCTTGTTCCGTTTGGTCGAGCAGTTGCTCAATCTCGGCCTCAGAGGTATAGGCCGCATCTGTGGCGCGGTTGGCGGTCAGAATGATGCTGCGGCGTATGTATTTCTCTTTGAGGGTTTCAAAATGAACGTTGTAAAGCGCCGTTGTGGTGGCAAAGGAGAAAATGTCCATCAACCCCGCATTGCCGCCTACGGATTCCAGCTTCTTGTTGTCTGCCAGCTCTTGGGCAACGGAAACGGTATCAATGGCAATGCCTTTTTCATAGCGATTGCGGAAGATTTCCCAAAGAATGCGGTGGGCGGGTATGTAGAAGTATTCTTCATTAAGGCCATCTGCAATGCATTGAGAGATAATGTTGGTGGGGTCGATGGTCATCATCGACAGCAGGCTCTTTTCCACACCGGGGGCCTGCGGCATCACGGCATGTTCTTTTTCTGCCGTTGCCCCAGCTTTGAAGTCTATCTTGTCTTCCTTTTTCTTAGCCATGATGCCTTGTTACGCGTGCCCGCTCATGCTACCATAGCAAACGGGCGATTTCAAGAAAACAATTTTTGATTTTTCATTTAATGCCGTATCGATTCTCCTTTACTCATTATCCATTGTGTGATATTCTGAGTGCGTAAAACATTTTGCAGTCAATGAAAAACACCCTTCTCCGATTCCCCTTGCTGCTTGCAGCAATGCCGGTGTGTGCTGTGTACGCCGCAAGTCCTGCTCCTTCTGCAGCAGGGCAGTCCATTGTGCTTAATTTTCAAACGGCAGAGCTCTGCACCTATCTTTCGGGTGAAGATACATCGGGGCCCAAGATGGCAGCTGTACTCAGTCCCTTGGTGTTGACTTTTCCCGCACAGGGAGATTCCTATACCGTGCCGCACCCACACAACGACAAGCAGAATACATGGCCCCCTATTACGGTGAATTATGTGCCCGATCCACCCAATGAAATGGGCTTGGTTTATATGAAGAGTGATGAGTTTGCATGTTTGATTACGCTTTACTTCGGTGGTGCCCACGCCGGGCATGCCAATATGCAATGGACGGAAGATGAGTTGGTGCGCCATGTGACCAATGCTACTTTTACAATAACCCCGGCAGACGGCGCTGCGGCCAGTGTTGTTTTGCCGAAGGCCGGAGGCACCGTGAGCGGCGACCCCGATATGTTGGATGATGGGCTGAGCGATATCTTGGCAGCGCTTCAAGCCGCTACATATACCACTGCTACGGATAAACTTTACCAAAAACGCTTGCTCATGCTGCTGCCTCTTATTATGGAGAGCTGCAACCCCTCCGTTACCACGCCTGAAACAAAGGGTAACACCGCCTTGCATTATGCGTGTGCCCTCAGCCATGTGCAGCTGGTGCAGTGGTTGATTGACCATGGGGCAGACCTTGATGCCCGAACGGATAAAGGCGCCACGGTAGATGCTTGTATCAGTGGTAAAAACGCCAAGCAAATTAAAAAACTTTTGCAACAGGGGCGTGAGAAAAGAACCTCGCACTCAGAGGCCGAGGTAGCGTGGGAACCGCGGCTTATTGTGGATGCCACCGGGGCTGCAGTATGCGCGAATGAGCTTGAAAATATGTTTGCCATAGGGGGAGAATATCTCTTGTATGATACCTGGGCAGAATACACGCGCTTGTATGCAGAAAATTTATACTCATACGTGCAGGTGATGAAACGCCTTCCTCTCGGGGTGCACCCGAGTAGCCGCGTGGGTAAAATGGCTCTGGCTGCGCTGGCGGAACATCTCACTACGCCTCAATTTAGTGAGCGTATGGTGGACGCCGTTAGAGAGGAGCTTGAAAATAAGCTGGATGCCAAAATGGAAGCCGCCTCTTTCTTTGCCGATGCACAGCTGGAGATTCCCGGCATTGCAGATGATGTGACGGAGATTGTCGTGACATTCGACCCTGCTTGCCCGGCTCAACCGGATGTACGGGTGGAGCGCCGCAAGGTGGCAACCCACATGAAGCCGTATATCCTCAAATTGCATTTCTGCGGGCGCGTATCGCATGCAGACGGCGCAGAAGCTACCTTGCTGTTGGGGCAAGAGTATGCCCATGTGGATGTCGCCGAGCCCGAGGCCCGATTCGATGCAGATATTGCCCGCCACTTCGGTAAGCACTGCCGCTTGGTTTCATACTTCATGGGCAATAGCTGCCTGAAGCTGTATTACACCCCCGAGGGCGAGATCAACACGCAGCGTACCAATGAGGAGGATGTGCCACAGGATGCGCATTGTATATCAATTAAATTCAATGTGATAAATGAACAGAAAGTAGCGAAATGATGAAAACTGAGTGGAAAGAATTTGCCCGAGATATGGAAAATCTTGAGGCGGAGATGGAGGAAATGGCTAGGTCTATGCCCGACTCTCACGTATCCTGTTCTCGCACTTCGTTTACGAGAAACGGTAAAACAGTGACCCGTCAGCACTGTACGCCGCAAGCCGATTCAAAGTCCTCTTCATTCACTAATAAAGCAGAGGTTGCGTATTTGCAGGAATGGCTGGAAATGCGCATGAATCGTCTGATTCAGCAGCGTACCAATATGCTTTATGTGCTTATCGGCATATCTATGCTGCTTTCTTTGTTGGCATTGGTAGTGGCTTGCATAGAGTGAACCCGATAACATTCGTCATCGGGCTGCTGAGGTGTAGGGGGCTGCCGGGGCTTATTGCTCGCGTATGCCGCGCATCAGCAAGATAAGAAACAGCTCATGGTTGCGTACCAATTGCTGGCGTTGGGCGCTAATCATTGACCCCGTACCGGTGCCGCTGTATACCGGTATCGGGCAGAGCAGGCGTGCAGCTGCCCAAGAGTATGTCTCCCACGCGGCTTCAGCGGCTTTGAACTTCTCAGCACGCACACGGCGGTATTCATCGTAGTCAAAATCGTCTGCCGTAATTTCTGAATTGCTGATGAACTCACGGCCCAGGGAAAAATCCCCCTCCGTATCCAGCTGGGCAATAATCAGGTCTTGTTTCAGTTTTAATTGTTGTTCAACAATGATGGCACTTTGCGCCACGAATCCGCGATATCCCGCACCGCCTAATGCAGATTCAGCCCCTCGTTCGTAGATAGCAGAGCAAAAGGCATCTTCCATTGGTGTAATCTCGGGTGTTCGGTCATAAGGTGTTAATACGGAAGAGGCGCGCATGATTCGGGCATCTCGTTTGTAAAGAATCAAGAGCGCTTGGCTGTATTGCTGCAATGCGATTTGGTAGCGCTGCGGGTGGGTTTCTTTGATGGGGGCCAAAGAATAAAGCGCAAATTCCATTTGGGCATTGTATGCGGCTTGTGCGGCAGCCGTGTATTCGTCTATTGCTTCAAATGCCGGTTGCAAGGTCTCATCGGTAAGCCCGTCATATTCTTGGGTCACGCGGATGTCTTCCAGCCAGGTTTGGCGGATATTTTCAAAATGTTGCGCGGCAGATACGGGGATTGGTGCGGCGATATCTTCGCCGATGAGGGCAGATATTTCGTCAGTAGTGTACTGCGGGCGTGTCTGTGCGTTGACTGTGGCAAAACCGGAGATGGCTATTGCAATAAGAGGTAAAAGTTTCTTCATGGCGCGAATTGTAACAGAGAATGACTTTATTGTAAAGAATCTTTATAAAAAAAACAGAATGAAAGAGTTGCGGTGTTATTGCCGGTTCTTTTTAATGGCTTGTCGGCGTTTCGCGTATTCCTCATTCAAACTCTTCTGTTTTTTGCTGAAATCTTCGTAATCCTGCGTTCGGAGCTTGTACAATGCCTTATTTTCTGCATCGTACCACTGCGCAAGCTCTTGCTCTTCGGCAGATAATGATTCGAGACGAACAAGGTAGTAATGGTCACGCCATTCTTCTGTATGCGCCTTGGGGTGGGGCAGGCAAACAATACCGCAGTTGTCGCTGTAAGTGATTCGCACCCACGGGGGCATACTGCATTCATTCGGATAGATGGTAAAATTGGCGATATTACAAATGGCTTTACGCTGTTTTACTTGTTGGGGGGTGTTGCTGTCATCTGTTGAGAGCATAATTTCCTCCCACATAGCGGGGTAAATCTCAGCTATAAAGTGAGTTTTTGCTTCTTTAGAGCTGTCTGCAATGCGCCCTTGTGCCACCGCTTTTTCCCATACCGAGCCCTCGATATCGTGGTAAACTTCTTTCCAATTCGTGGGGTATTCGGGCAGGGCTGCATACGCTTCTATGTACGCTTGCTTAAGCATTTCATACTCCTGCGGGTATTTGCTGCGGTATTCTGCCAGTGCGTTGCGGTATGTTTCCGTATATATGGCAATCGGGTCCACCACCAGCGGTTCCGTTGGCTTTTGCTGAAAACAGCATGCCGACAGAAGAATGACGCTAAGATATGGCAAATACGTTGAATGCGGGTTCATGTACTTCTATATATACGAGAGATTGTACGCCAATCTTTCAAAAATGACTGTTTTTTATGAAAAATGATTACTTGTTGATGCCCCTTGCGCTGTACAGTGTAGTGGCTTCTGCACCGCCGATAACGATATCATCTATGCCATCGCCGTCAAAATCTGCTATGGCATGATAGGTGGGGGGTGGGCAGTGGGCAGGGGCGGAACATTCGCGGAAGCTGAGTTGCGGCACGTCTTCCCCGATAATATCTGCCGCCCTCGTTACAGCCGTATCAAGGTGAATCATGAGCCTATTGCTGCCGGCGCTGTAGAAATAGTCGGTCGTAACACGGGCTCCCTCGGTATCCGTTAGCTCAATAGGCTCGCTGAAGAGGATTTTGCCGGGTTTAGATTCATTAATGTAGTACCAAAGTTTCCCATTTGCCAGTACCACAAGGTCGGGCTTGGTGCCATGCGTGCGCACGGCCATGGGTACCCTGCCGGTAATGGTATTGCTCAGTTCTTCCGGCGGTTGCGGTAGCTCGCCATAACAGCTGTACGCCTCCGGCACGGAAACCGTGTCGGCTAATGCCGGTACACATAATAAACAGCAGTATACGGATTTCATACTACTCTCTTATACTAGCTCTTTTTCTATTGAAATGCGAGCGTATTCTTCAGAAAAATCATAAAATATGGGCCGCAATCAATTTACAGCTTGACATCTTGTGTGGAACTCGTATACTGGAAATGTCCTTATAACCATGAAAACGCTTTCCATCTTTTCAGTTTTTGCAGCCCTGACACTGAGTGTTCAGGCCGCCCCCACCATCGACGCAAAGGACCTTTCTGAAGACAAGCTTCATGAGGTAGCATCCGAGCGTCAGAAAAAGAGCCTTGATTCGTACAGCTCTGCCGTAAAGAAGGCTGAGACCCGTCGCGAGAAATCTATCAAAGAAGCTCAGAAGATTACCGACAAGAATGATGCCGGCATGAAGAAGACCATCCAGCGCCGCCATCTTAACACCATGCTGCCTCCCTGCGAGCGTGAGCCTGAGGCTCCCCGTGAACCTTCCGATTACTCCATCGAGTATTAATACATTTCGGGTGTATTGCATTTTTTTGCCGTGATACGTTCTTGCGTATCACGGCTTTCTTTTTGGGTGCGCCGTTGTTTGTTTGTATGGGCGAGAAAAACGCTTTGTTAAAAAAATTAGGTTGATAAATCGGAGTTTGTAGGGCAGAATCATCCGAGTGTAAGCGAGGCGAATTCCTTAGCCCCGCAAACGCGGGGCGGCATATGTTAGCCCACGGTGGAGCTGCGTCAGCAGCGAAACCGTGGGGTATAATGATAATAAAAAGGACCCCCACCGGATGGTGGGGTGGCATAGAGGGTTGCCAGATGTCATAAGGTATTTATTTCTATTGTTTCGATTGCAAAATCATCGTAAATACTAACACCTCGCATTATGCCACCCCGCCATTCGGCGGGGTTCGGTCAACTTTTATTCTATACCCCCGGTTCCGCCACTGCGTGGCTTTACCGGGGGCTACCATATACCGCCTCGCCATACGGCGAGGCTCTTAAATTCCGCTCGCCTACGACTCCCGTCTTCGCCCTACGGGCTTCGCCGAGGCAGACGCCATCTGCGCGATAAATTAAAATTTATAGGACTGATACCTCTATCAACTGTAATCGTTAACAGTGCAAACAGTCTGCTACTGTGTTTACAGGATAAATATTTCAAAATCCACTAATTGTTCCTACTTGTTAACATATTATTAAAATAGGAGTTAAATCTTGACAACTATCTGCGGTGCATATACAATAGCCCGCATGTTCAGCATCAAACAGGTTGTTACCCCCAGCAAGACAGATATCGATGGCCGCATGAAGCTTTTTTCTGCCGTGCAGCTCATGCAAGACTGCTCTGAGATGTGGAAGAACAGCGAGCCGGCATTTATGAGTTTCTTGCTAGAGAACCAAGGGGCACAGCTGCTGAATTTCCGTTATTTAGAGATACTGAGAGCACCCGAGCTCGGGGAGCAACTTACTTGCACCACAAGCGTATACGGTGCGCAGGGTGCATTCGGGTACCGCAACACGGCCATATATGATGCCGCGGGCGAGCCCTGCTACCGCTCTTGGTGCATAGGGGCTTTTGTGAGCGCGAAAACCGGGCGTTTAATGAAACTGCCACAAGAGGTAGCCGCGCGTATGACTATAGATGCCCCGCTGCCCATGCCCTACGGCAGTCGCAAAATCGTACCGCCCGAGGTAGAGCCCATCCCCCTGCCCGCCATTACGGTGCAACGCAATGATATTGACTACAACCGCCACGTCAACAATGCGCATTACATACGCATGGCCCTGGAATGCATACCCGAGGAGTTTGTGCCCGCGACCCTGCGTGTGGAGTACAAGCGCCCCGTGCAGCCGGGCGCGGTTATTCAGCCCACGCTCATACTGCAACCCATGGCAGCCTATGTGCAGTTGCATGTGGGCGACACCCTTTGCGCCGTGGTAGAGTTTACACGCTGATTGGTTGCCACCGGCCCCGCAGTGAGTATCAGCGGGGCAATGAGGAATATCCACACAAAATGATTTGTTTGACAGTTGGGTGCAGCTTTGGTAGACTGTGCGCGTACGGATATGGCAGATAAAGAATACGATGTGCTGGTGATAGGCGGCGGGCATGCCGGTGTGGAAGCTGCGTTGGCTGCGGCCCGTTTGGGTGGGCAAGTGGCTTTTGTGACGCATGATTTGGATACCATCGGCCAAATGAGCTGCAATCCTGCCATCGGTGGTTTGGCTAAGGGGCATATTGTGAGAGAGATTGATGCCCTGGGCGGCGCCATGGGGTTGAATACAGATGCCACGGCTATCCAGTTCCGTATGCTTAATGCTTCTAAAGGTCCCAGTGTGCGAGCCCCGCGTGCGCAGTGCGATAAAGCTGCCTACCGCACCCGCATGAAGTGGGTGATGGAGACCGCCCCCGGTGTGCAGTTGGTGCAGGGGGATGTGCATGAAATTGTGGTGCAAGATGGCCGTGTGGCCGGTGTGCTTACCACTTGGGGGCAACGCATTGCCGCAAAAGCGGTGGTGCTGTGCAGTGGCACTTTCATGAAAGGGCTGTTGCATGTGGGTATGGATCACCTGCCCGGCGGGCGCTTGGGTGGTGCTACCAGCACGGTGTCTGATTGCTTGGCCAAGCTGGGTTTTCCCTTGCAGCGTTTCAAAACCGGTACTTCCCCCCGTATTAAGGGCAGCAGTATAGATTTTGCCGCACTTACCATGCAGCCGGGCGATGAACCGCCCCCCCTCTTCAGCAATGAGTCATGCAAGGTGCTGAGCCGCGAGACCGAGCCGCACTGCACGCTCAATTATTTTGCCGATGCCGATTTTGAGTTGCAACAAATGCCCTGCGGTACCACCTATACGCACGAGGGTACGCACGACATCATACGCGACAACTTGCATTACAGCCCGCTTTTCGGCGGGGTGATTGAGGGCACGGGCCCGCGCTATTGCCCCAGCATTGAGGATAAAGTGGTGCGCTTTGCCGACAAAGACCGCCACCAAATTTTTGTGGAACCCGAGGGACGCAGCACAGATGAATACTATCTCAACGGTCTTTCCTCAAGCTTGCCCTTCTTTGTGCAACAACAAATCGTACACAGTATACCCGGGCTTGAAAAAGCAGAGCTTATTCGCCCCGGCTATGCCGTGGAGTACGACTTTGTGCCGCCCACCGAGCTGCTGCCCACGCTTGAAACCAAGCGCGTGCGCGGGTTGTACTTTGCCGGCCAAATTAACGGCACCAGTGGCTATGAGGAGGCCGCGGGCCAAGGCCTGATGGCCGGCGCCAATGCCATGCTTGCCCTGCGTGGCGATGAACCGCTCATTTTGCGCCGAGATGAGGCTTACATCGGCGTGATGATAGATGACCTCATCACCCGCGGTACGGATGAGCCCTACCGCATGTTCACCAGCCGTGCCGAGATGCGCCTGCTGTTGCGCCAAGATAATGCGGATTTGCGCCTGTCTCCCATGGCGGCAAAAATCGGTTTGCTCTCGCAAGAGCGCGGGGCGGCGGCCTCTGCCCGTTTGCAGGCCATTCAAGATGGTGTGGCGCTTACGCACAAGGTAAAAGTGGGTGGCGTGCCCCTCAACCTCTGGTTGCGCCGCCCCGAGAACGATTGGCATAACCTGCCGCAAGACATCCTGAAGTTGATGCCGGCCGATGTGTGGGAGCCCATGAGTATTGAGGTTATCTTTGCCGCCCATATTGACCGCATGCGTGTGGCTGCAGAGCGCATGCAGCGCCAGGAAGATAAACGCATACCCGAGGATTTTGACTACGACTCTGTGCCCGCCATGAAGACCGAGGCCCGCCAGCGTTTTAACCGCGTGCGCCCCACCACCATCGGCCAAGCCGCCCGTATTCCCGGCATTACCCCGGCAGATATTGCCCTGTTGCTCGTGTGGCTTAAAAAGTGACCACCATTCGTGCAACTCTCCCATACAACTGGAAATTTGTGGGGGTGTTTAGTACGAGCGATAGCGAGTCGAATTCTTAAGCCCCGGCTCGGGGCGATAAGATACTTAGCCGGAGCGGAACCTCCGGTAGTGGTACAAGATGAATGGAACCCCGTTGAAAACGGCGGTGACAGAATAGCCGTAGCAAAAGGAAAAAGCGGGTGCATTATTCCGTTATTGATTTCGCTCTGTTAAACTTTTCGGTTGATAAATCGGAGTTTGTCGGGCAGAATCATCCGAGCGTAAGCGAGGCGAATTCCTTAGCCCCGCAAACGCGGGGCGGCATATGGTAGCCCACGGTGGAGCTGCGT
>JBGVMR010000021.1:0-4029 GCA_045124875.1 Akkermansia sp. | reverse complement strand
ACAAAATGCAAAAAAATAACATGCTGCGAAATGTCGGATATTTGAAAGAAGATTTTGTTATCATAAACCTTTAAGAGTATGCTGTACCGTGTTTTCTAACTATCGGCAAGGGAGTATAGGAATACCTGAAGCCGATGCTTGAGTCTTGAGTAAGAGTACCATTTTTTGAATGAATAGTCAAAACAAAAAGCCAAATTTTGTCTTTCATTACGCTAGTGTAAACTTCTTTCTGTAAAATCGAATGTGCACTATGTTTTCATCTTCTGCCCCAATCCTGCGCAGGTCGAGCACCGAGGGGCGTGGCCGGTGCAGGATTGGACGCAGGCTGAATGATGGTCATACATCAGCATGTCCGGATGAAAACTTGAAGTGTTCGATCAATTGTTGCATTGTTCGTTTATCCACAACTAACTCAACGTCAATGAACGAACAAGACAAAATTACCATATTCGACGCATTAATCATGCCTTTTCTTTGCTCTGACGCTTTAACAATTGACCATGAAGGGGATAATTTATTTGCACAGGCAATTTGCCAACTCCTTAACTCTTCTCTGCTCGCTCAACAAGATAACCATTTAGGTTGCGAACGTTATGAGCGTATGACCGCGAGAAATGGTCAGCGAAATGGCTTCAAACCTGATTTTTTTCTTCCGAACGCAGATGAAGTGTTGCGCGACCGGGGGTAAGGCTGATAAAATGTAAGGTTGATGAAAAATCATACCTTGCATGGCAAGTCGGCATCCGCTAAGAGTGGGTGGTTAATCGTAATATTATGGGGTTTGGGGTTGATAGGTATTTGCGGGGTGCATCGTCTGTATATGGGGCGGCGACTAAGTGGTATGTTGCAATTGATCAGCCTTGGAGGGTTGGGGGTATGGCAAATGGCAGATGCCGTTTGGTTGTTGCTCGGCCGCATGAGAGATGGGCGTGGCGCGCGTATACGTTTGAGGCATATATTCCGCAAAAAAACACATAGATAAATCCGGTAATACTTTGCGCTCGCAAAGAGCCTTCAACTCGGATTGTAAATTGTCATTCGCAATCAACAATCAGTATATAGTACAAAAATCTCGTAATTTTACCACATTTTGGTATTTGCCAACGGGCCGGGATTATGATATAGTGAGCGCATGGCAGCAATACCCCCGGGCTTGGCACTGAACGATGCACTCAGAGACTACTTTGGCTTTGAGGGGTTGCGCGCGGGGCAAGATGAGATAGTGGAGGCCATCATGGCGGGGCGAGATACCTTGGCCATTATGCCGACGGGTGGTGGCAAATCGCTGTGCTACCAGCTGCCGGCCCTGTGCAGGGAGGGGGTTACCATTGTGGTGTCGCCGCTGATAGCCCTGATGAAAGACCAGGTGGATGCTCTGCTGGCCAAGGGTATACCGGCTGCGGCCATCAACTCATCATTGGCGGGCGAGGAGTACCGCCAGGTGATGAATGATTTTCGCCGCGGCGAGCTCAAGATAGTGTACGTGGCGCCGGAGCGATTCGGGAACGATGGGTTTATGCGCACCCTGCAAGGCATGCAGATATCTTTGCTGGCTATTGACGAGGCGCACTGCCTGAGCCAATGGGGGCACGACTTCCGCCCCGACTACCTGCGCTTGGGGCGTGTGCGGCAAGAGCTGGGCAACCCGCAAACGGTAGCCCTGACCGCCACCGCCACCGAGAACGTGCGGCAAGACATACTGAAAACCCTGCAACTGCAAGACCCGGCCGTGGTCATCAGCGGGTTCGGGCGAGATAACCTGGACTTTGCCATCACCCATTGCGAGGGGCGAAAAGCCAAGTTTGAGCGCATACGCCACATCATCGGCAAATGGAAAAAGGGTATCATCTATTGCTCTACACGCAAGAATGTGATGACTGTGTTTGAGGAGATACAGGGCTATGGCAGCACGGCCGTGGCCTACCATGCAGGCATGACGGATGAGGAGCGCGAGTTTTCTCAAGATGCCTTCATCTCGGGCAGGGCAGATGTTGTGGTGGCCACCAACGCCTTCGGTATGGGCATAGACCGTGCAGATGTTCGCTTCGTCATCCACTTTGAAATACCGGGCAGTGTAGAGGCTTACTACCAAGAGGCGGGGCGTGCGGGCCGAGATGGCGAGCTGTCTGCCTGCGAGCTTTTGTTCAACCATGCAGATTTAAAGACGCAGGAGTTTTTCTTTGAGGGCAGCAACCCCTCCGTAGAGCTGATACGCAGTGTCTATAACCTGCTGCGAGCCCGCTGCAACCCCGATACGGGCGAGCTGCAAATGACCGTGGATGCCATGGCGGCAGAGCTCGGTAAAGATGTGAACCCCATGGGCGTGGGTACCTCGCTCTCGGCCCTCATTCATGCCGGGGCCATTACCCGCAGCGATGTTGCCGGCAGCAACACCCGCCTTACCAAAGTGCTTAACCCCGGCATGCCCTTTGCGGCGCTTGATATTGATAAAGACCGCATCGAGGAAAAAGCACGCCGCGACCACGCCAAAATAGAAGCCATTACCCGCTATGCCTACAGCATAGGCTGCCGCCAGCGGTGGATTCTTGACTACTTCGGCGAGGCCGGTGCTTGCGATTGCGGCCACTGCGATACCTGCAAGGCAGAGGAACCCGCCGATGCCGAGGAATTGCAGGGCGAAGACCTGGTGGTGGTGCGCAAGGCCTTGGCCGGTGTGGCGCGTGCCTCCAAACGCCTGCCCGATGGCTCTTGGCAGGGTATATACGGCCGCAGTAAAATTATGGATATGCTGCGCGGCGCCAAAAATGCAAGCATGCATTATTACCTCACCTCGCTGTCCACATACGGCATTTTATCGGAGCTGACAGATGCCAAGATGAAAGCCCTGTTCCGCGCCATGCAAGAGGGTGGGCTGTTGCAAAGCTCCGGCGGGGATATGCCCTTGCTCACCCTCTCTGCCAAGGGCGAGGAGGTGATGCGCGAGAAAGCCCCCGCCCGCCTTACCCGCCGCGGCTGGAGCAAAGAAGCCGTGCGCAAACCGAAATCTGCCGCCATCAATTCCCGCGGCCAACAGCTCATCGAGCGCATGATGGCAGGCCGTATGGATAAAGAGCTCTACGAGCACCTGGCCGAGCTGCGCCGAGACCTCGCCGCAGAGTTCCGCATGCCCGTCTACCGCATCCTCAATACGGAAACCATGAAGGCCATGGCTACCATCAAACCCACCACCCTCGAGGCCGCCGCCCGCCTCAAAGGGATAGGCCCCTGGACCCGCCAGACTACCCTGCGCGCCTTTGTTGAGCTTATTCAGGATTACGAGGGCGTTTAAAGTGCTTTTGCCTTCGTTTATTTCGGCATCGGCGCAAGCCGCTTAATTTTAATTCGTAAAGCTCTGTTAAATGTTTCGGTTGATAAAGCGGAGTTTAGCGGGGTGTTATATGCGAACGCAGTGAGCCGAATTCCTAAGCCCCGTGACAGCGGGGCGGCGGACCACTAGCCCCGGGTGCAGCCGCGTCAGCGGCGGAACCCGGGGTAAGATGAAAATAAAATCGGAGCCCGAGAAGCCTAAGCGTAGCGAAGGCGACGAGGCCGACAGCACGCCCCGCTCCTGTTTTTGCGTTAGCAAGCTCAGATAAAACCGTATTATTATTAAATAACAACGCATGATAAAAAATGAATAAACAATACTTATGGGGGGATGCCACCCTGCTGTCGGCCTCAGCAGCTGCGCTGCTTCGGGCTCCGAGATTCTTTTCTACCACTACCACGGGTTCCGCTGCTGACGCAGCTACACCACGTGGCTACCGGTCCGTCGCCCCGCTATCACGGGGCTCTTAAATTTGGTTCGCTACGCTCACAGTATCACATCAAACTGCCCGATAAATTACAATTTATCGGGCTGCCACATCTACAAACTGTAAACGCGTGGACATCATTAGAAACATGAACACTAAATCGGAGTTTGAATGTACGAATGACGATATACGAGGTACGAAGTTCAGAGTCAGGCGCCTGCGGCGCAGTGTTGCAAAGCCGCGCATGAGTTGCCGCTGTCATTACGGCTGTATG
>JBGVMR010000020.1:0-15150 GCA_045124875.1 Akkermansia sp. | reverse complement strand
CGGGTTCCGCCGCTGACGCGGCTGCACCCGGGTCTACCATATGCCGCCTCGCCATGCGGCGAGGCTCGAAAATTCGGCTCACTGTGTTCCCGTCTTCGCGCCTATTGGCGCTTCGCCGAGGCAGGCGCATGCAACACCCCGACAAACTCAAATTTATCACCTTAAAAGTTTAACATGGCCATTTATAAAAACAGCTCCGGTTGCTTGGGCTCTGCGGCCACGGCGTTGAGACGCTGGGTAAACATCTCCAGTGCGGGGGGCGGCATGATACGTGCGCGACGCGGGCAAATAGCAACACAACGCATGCAAAGTATGCACTTAGAAGCATCCGTCGTATGCGGGGCATTGGCGGGTATCGCCCCCACAGGGCACAGGCGTGCGCAACGCCCGCAACCACCGCAAGATTCTAAGGTGAGAGGTACTACCGGCATTTTCGGCAGCTCTTTGTAGGGGTAATTACCGGGCACGGTAACGGGAGTCTTGTCATCAGCAGCCAACTTGGCAGCAACTGCTTTGCCGAAATCGGCAGCGATGGCGATATCCTGCGCGTTGGGGCGCCCGGCAGCTATGCTGCGCACAATGGAATGCTCTGCAACGAAAGCCGCAGCAGCCACAACGGTAAACCCGGCATCGGTCAGTTCATTTTTCAACTCCAGCAGAGCATCTTCATAAGCGCGGTTGCCATATACCACCACAGCTACGGCCGACTGCCCCTGCCCTTTAATTTTACGCAAACGCTCCACGGCAACGGCAGGCAAGCGCCCACCGTAGACCGGCAACACTGCCATCAGCGGGGTCAGTAAGGGCAATGGCTGCACCTCGGCACAAAGGTCAATCTTGCTCACATTCATATTGAGCGCAATGGCATCTGCAATACGCTGAGTACCACCGGTAGGGCTGAAAACGGCTTGAGTAAGAGAAAGAGTGTTCATGTTCGCCAGCTATTCTGAGCATTAGTTGCAACTAAGTCAATGCGAAAATTGATATGGTTTTATCGGATTAACGGCTTGACAGCAGATATATGGAAGCATAGAATCAAGGTAGCACATACTGACTATGAAAAAAAGCACCTATATCAGATTAGAACAAGAAGCCCTCAATGGTTCTTTAAAAACAAAAGCAGATGCAGGCAATGCCGATGCCGCTTTTGATTGGGCATGGTGCTTAGAAAAGGGGATAGGGACAGAAGAAAACATAGAAGAAGCCGTCAAGTACTATCGGCAGGCAGCAGAAAGCGGGGATTCCCTTGCCATGCAAAATCTGGGCTTCTACTATTGGCCGGATTTCAGATATGCAGCCAACACAGATATGACTCAATCCATAGAATGGTTCACCAAAGCCGCACATGAGGGCGAAGCAAAATCATGGTTTGCCTTAGGGCGTATATACGGGGTGGGTAACGAAATTGAACAGGACGTAGACAAAGCCTTCCAATGCTATAAAAACGCAGCAGATGGAGGATGTGAGGATGCCTATATCTATGCAGGGATGCATTATCTTTACGGTATCGGCACGGAAGCCGACCCACGGCAAGCCATCAAATGGATGACGCTTGCAGTAGAGGCCGGGTACCCACGTGCAGCGGAATATTTGTATGAATACTGCTATAAAGAAGAGCATCCGGATAGTTCACGCTATCGAAAAGCCACGATAAAACTATTGCGAAAGGCTGCAGAGAAACAGCACCCTGAGTCTATTTTCTTATTATCCATCTGCTACGATAAGGGGCTAGGCGTCAAAAAATCACCCCAACTGTATTACGAGCTGAGCAAGCAGGCAGCAGAGCTTGGCCATGCTGTAGCTACCAATAATCTCGGTGTTCATTACCAACGAGGGGTGATAGTAGAACAAGATTACACCAAAGCGGCGGAGCTATACCTACGCGCGGCGCGTGCCGGAGATATGATAGCGCAATTCAATATCGCCTGTCTTTATGAAAACGGCAATGGAGTACCCAAAGATGAGCAACTAGCCTTTTACTGGTTCAAACAAGCAGCAGATCAAGGAGACACAGAGGCCTGCTATGAAACGGCCTCACGCTACCGAGATGGCCGCGGCACAGAACAAAACGCCAAGCAGGCATTCCTCTATATGCAAGCAGCCGCAGATGACGATTTCATCCCCGCTTTCTGCAACTTGGGGGGTATGTACAGAATCGGATTCGGCACGCGCAAAAATTACAAAAAGGCGCTGTATTATTTGGAGAACTCCCACATGTGCGAATATGCCAAAGCGCAACTGGGCTGCATGCTGCTGCAAGGGGCAGGTACAGCCACAGATATGTCTCGCGCGGTTGAATACCTGCAACAAGCGGCGAAGAAAAACGAGCCGCACGCCATTTACCACTTAGGGCAATGCTACGAAAATGGATGGGGTGTAGAAAAAAATCAGAAAAAAGCTGCGAGCCTGTACCAAAAAGCCGAAAGGCTAAAACCGAAGGAGTGCACCGGAGCAGACTTAACTGAGCTGTGCAGCATACCATAAGACATAAAGCTTGTTATCTTGACAAGCTAAGAGCTTGACATTTGAACTGATTCAGATTAAAAAGGAGACGCAATGAAACACCTCACACAACTGCTGGCAGTCGCCACAATCGGATTCTCTGCACTTGCCGCACAACCGGCTGCAGCGCAAGATCGTATTAATTATAACGACACCAAAGACGGAGAGCAAAACGTCAGCTACAAGTTTTGGGTCTGCATTGTAGGATGTCCCAAGCAGGCGGTAACCGCCATCAGGCTTGATACAATAGTATCCGTCAACAAGCACACCTACACGGTGGATGGTGTAGTAATAAAAGAATGCACCATTGACACGAGAGGTAACAACAGCATCCGTTTCTATTGCATGAACAACAATGAGCAAGGCAACAAGATGGCAGGACGCGCCAAAAACACCCGTAAACTCATTGATGACAAAACCGGTGGGCTTGCCTCCAAACCTGCCAAATCATTCCCCGATGGCACGTATAGCCACAATATCGAATACCTCATTGATGACCCGAAGAAGATTGATGACATTTACGAATCTGCCCTCAATGCCGTTATCAAAAACAGAGGTTGCACCTTTAAAGTAAACTGATTTATGATGAAAACCACATACACCATGATTGGGCTGGGCCTTGCATCTGCTGCGCTCAGCTTCGCACAAGAGGCAACAGTAGTAGCCCCCGCTACACCGGCTGTTGCCCAACCTTCCGCAGAAGAAGTTCGCCAAGGTATATCATACCTCATTGGCCAGCAGCTCGGCACCAGCCTCGCTACTGATTTGAGTGAGCTTGAAATTACGGACCTTGATGCCACGATGCTGATGAAAGGCATTGAGGACGGCATGGCAAACCGTGTAGACCCCGAGATGGCCAAGAAAGACGTACAAGCCATTATGGCTCTGTTCGTAGCAGAAATGGAGCGCCGCGTATTAGCCAAGGCCGAGGCCAACGCTGCTGCCGGCAAAGCATTTTTGGAGGAAAACGCTAAGAAAGAGGGCGTAGTGGTACTGCCCAGTGGCTTGCAGTACAAGGTGCTCAGCGCCGGTACCGGCCGCACTTATGATGCCGCAAAAGATGGCGTTGGCGCCATTGCCTTGGTTACCTACGAAGGACGTAAGGTTGACGGCACGGTATTTGATGCCAGCGAAACACCCATCCAATTCCCGCTTGATGGTGTTATCCCCGGCTTCAGCGAGGCTCTCAAGTTGATGCCCATCGGCTCCGAGTGGGAGATTTACATCCCTGCAGAATTGGCCTACGGTGCCAATGGTCCCGGTGTTATCGGGCCGAACGCAACGCTTATCTTTAAATTAAAGCTTACCGACATCATGCCGCCGCGTGGCAGCATGGGAAATCCGCTGATTCTTACCCCTGAGCAAGTTGAGCAAATGTTGCAGGGCCAGCAGTAATTACGCCTTGTATATTCTATCCCCCCGCCCGCAACCGCATAGGTTGCGGGCTTTTTTGTGTTAATTGCAGTTTTTGGTATTTTCAACTTGAAAGCTGTTGGAAAGGGGGTTAATATAGGGGTAATGAAAATTCATTTTTGCGGAGCAGCTCAAACAACGACCGGCTCCCAGCACCTGCTGGAAGTGAACGGCAAGCGCATACTGCTTGACTGCGGTATGTACCAGGGGCATCGTGAAGACCAATTACGAATCAACCGCGATTTCCCTTATTTTGACCCGAAGAGTGTTCATTGCGTCGTACTTTCTCACGCGCACATAGACCACTCCGGCAACCTGCCGAACTTGGTAAAGAAAGGGTTTCGCGGGTTTATTTACACCACCTACGGCACGAGAGATTTGTGCTCTGTCATGCTGGCAGATGCGGCTCGCATACAGGCGAGCGACGTTAAGTTCATGAACAAAATGCACGCGCGCAAGGGTGGTACCGGCACGGTGGCAGATGTCATCTACACCGAGCAAGATGCCGAGGCTTGCATGCGTCAATTCCTCACCATAGGCTACCACATGCCCCTACCCATTGCACCGGGCGTTACCCTTACTTTCTATGATGCCGGGCATATTCTGGGAGCGGCACAGGTAGTGCTGGATATAGATGATGAAGAAGACGGGCAGCACAAGCGCTTACTCTTCTCGGGCGACATCGGCCGCGGCAACAATGAATTGTTGAGAGACCCCGAACCGGTGGAGAACGTGGACATCATGCTGATGGAAAGCACCTACGGCGGGCGATTCCACGAGAGCGGCACACGTGCGGATGACACCTTTATAGCCACCATCAAGGCAGCCATGAAGCGCGGTGGTAATGTGTACATACCCGCATTCGCCGTAGAGCGCACACAGCAGTTGCTTTACCTGCTTAACCGCGCCTACCGAGACGGCAAAATGCCCAATTACCCCGTGTATGTGGACAGCCCCATGGCGGTCAGTGCAACAGAGATTTTCCGCATTCACCCCGAGTGTTTCAACAAAGAGGTGTACGACTTTCTCTTCAATGAGAGAGACCCCTTCGGGTTTGAGCAACTGCACATGGTGCGCACAGTCAGCGAATCTCAGCGCCTGAACAACATGCGTGAAAAGGCCATCATCATCTCGGCATCGGGCATGTGTGAAGCCGGGCGTATTTTGCACCACCTCAAGAATGGTATCAGCCGCGACAACAACTCCGTACTCTTTGTCGGTTACTGCGCTGCTAATACCTTGGGCCGTCGCATTATGGACGGAGCGCTGGAGGTGCGCATCCTCGGCGACCTTTACCCGGTGCGAGCCAAGGTTATCTCTTTGGATTCATTCTCGGGCCATGCTGACCACGGCGAACTCATCAATTACTTCGGTCGCACCAGTGGCAAAAAGAGTAAAGTATACTTAGTGCACGGTGAAAAAGAATGCACTGCTGCGCTCAAAGACGCATTGATGCCCTTGCATAAGAGCGGCGAGATTCACATTGCTCATTTGAATACTACGGTCGAGTGTTAACAGCTTCTCAACAAACGAAAAAAACGCAATCGGGCCACGTACGCGCCCGATTGCGTTTTTTAATGATGGCAAGCATCACAATTTGTGGGCAATGAATTCTTGCGGTGGCATTCTAAGCAAGAGCTCATGGTATGAGGCTGCGGAGAATCCGGGGAGGGGTGGCATTCTGCACATGAGATACCGGCTTTTGTATGCTGCACATGGTTAAAATGAACATAGGCCGGCAGCGGGGCAAGGCGTTGCCATTTCAACGGTTCTCCGGAATAAACTGGGGAATCTGCATTAGCGGCTGCATGCAACGGGAGCAAGCGCACATCATCCGCCAAGATATGCCGATGGCAATCCATACACACCGAGGCCGGAGGCAGGCCGGCAGCAGCGCCCTGCTCTGCACCACGGTGGCAAGCTTGGCATTGCATATTCACCCTGTCGGGTGCCGTGTGAGAGAGATGAGAAAACGGCACCACCTGCTGCATTACAACAGGCCGCGGAGAATAGGCATGATAATACACCAACAAAGTGGCAAGCACCCCCGCTGCACAGAAAAGGCAGAGGGGGTGGCCAAGAAATCGAAACCTATGAAACAGATATTTCAATTACTTTTTCTTAATGCTGATTTTACCGTAAGAATCGCGATTCTTGGGCATATTGAAGATAGCCTCAACTCTGGGAGCTTTTACCTTCTCTGACACCTTCAAGGTATACACATTCTTATTATGCTTAATACCCATCGTGCCTACGTGCATATCTTCTGCAACCATGCGCTTTCCATCATAAAGGCGCACACCCTGAACCTCAAGCTGGTGGGCTCCCCGAGAATAAGTAAACGTTACTTCATAAGTGCCGGCATCCTTGATGGAATACGGTCCCTTAATTTCAATCGGGGTATCATCTTTCGGCAACACTGCCGGTGACCACCCATCAGCGCAACTCAACTCACTTACCCAAATGGTCTTGGCATGGTCTGCAGAGCGTCCGAGGGGAGAATCCGGGTCCAGCTTCTTCATTTCGGTCAGATATTGAGGAACCTTCTTCTGGTCTTTCAAATCGCCGTGGCGACGAATCAAACCAATGGCCGTAGCATACAAACCTTGACGCTGCTCAACCGTATAGGCCTTATCACGCATCTTTTTCTCACAATCTTCCAGCGTAGCACGCCAATCTTTCGTACCGGCACTTTCAATGGCGTACGCATGGCCATTGAACGAGTAACGGCGCACGTAGCCGGATTTATCATCCGGGTCTACAGCCTTAATCTGATTAACGATATTATCGGGGCGGTTGATATTGTCAAACTCAGCAGATTGACCCAGGGTCTTAGCTTTGGCAAGGCCTTCCTCGCCTTTGGCTTTCTCCAAGAGCTCGTTCTGCTTTTTCAAGGATTGGCGTGCAGCAGTGAGCTGCTGTGCAATCTTACCCTCCTCATTGCGGTCGGCGTACGGTATCAATACAGTTGCATAGTGGCGCCCGCTCTTATCGTACATCAGGAACGCGGGGTAAGTATGCGCACCTACCCACTTAAGCTTGCCGAGCTTGTCGGCGCGCTCCTTATTTGTTTCATCCGTAGAAAGATTGGGGACACCGTATGAAATGACGGCGCATCCATCAAGCGCTTTTACCACGCCGGCATCCTTGAGCAATTTTTGCATCAGCTTTTTGCTGTACTTATCCCAACCGTCGGCATAAACAGCCACCACATACCCGCCTTCGGGTACAGCGCTCTGTACTACCTCATAATTGTCTACAAGGTTTACTGCGGATTTGGACTTGGGTGCAGCATGCAGCGAAACTGATGCCATAGCTGCAACCATTACAACAGAACAAAATACTTTCTTCATTTCTATATTTGAGGGTTAGGATTATGCAGCTTGATTACCGTAAATATAAATGGCGTTGAGGTGGAAGAACTCGGGGCCACCGGGGCGCAAAATACGCACATACTTAGCCAAGGGGAGTTTACCGCCGAGGTCAGCACGCATTACTCGATTTTTGCAGGGGCCGAACTGGTGTACATCCGTCCATGTTTTACCATCTTCAGACACCTGAATCTTCATATTATTGAGGCGATGCAGATTACCGGGGTTGGTAATGAGCACGACACCGGTAACATTGACTTGGCGCGGCAGTTGCACAACCACATAGGCATCGGTATCTTTAGCGGTATGGAAGTTACCACCACAGGGCTCGAGCAGGCCCCAGTGAGAACAGGGGCTGTCCCATTTGGAGGTTGAGCTGGCCCATACCAAACCACCCTGAGATGCCAATTTACCGGGGAACGGCTCATGCTTGGGCAGCACATTAGCAGGCTTCTTATATTGCTCCGGCAGCATCTTACCGAGAGCTTGGAAGGTATCCAAATCTCCACTCTTCTCTGCTGCCAAAATAGCCGGGGCCAAGAGTTTACCCAAATCTTCGGCATCTATATTCTTGCCGCTTTGCAAACCCTTCACCATGGCTGTCATAAACATCTTGCGGTCCTCGGGACTGAGTTTTTCCGCAAGGCTGTTACCCCAAGAGAGGATAACGGTCATATACTGGCTTGAGGAGGAGGTTGCGCTGAGCAAATCGCTATAGAAAGAGCACATTTCTTTGGGATTCTTGGCAGAGATGCCGAGCTTCTCCATCTGAGCATTGGCCAAGCGCTCGATATGCCAGCGATCCGGGCCCATTTCTTTACAAGCCCGCCAGAAAGCCAACATGCACTTGCGCAGCTTCTTCTTATCCATGGCCTTTGACATACCGGCAAGAGCACCTTTCTGCATTACCTCGTAAGCCAACTCGGGGTATACAGGGACAAGGTGCTTGCAGAGGGACTCATTAAAATCCTCCCACTCGTCAGCAGAAGCGGAATCTCCCAATGAGGTCCACCACTCACGCCAGGCCATAAAGTTGCGGGGCTGAGCCTTAACAGAGGCAGCGAAGCACTTGGCAGCTTTCTTACTGTCTCCCTTTTGGGCATATATATTGGCAGCTACACGCAATGCATTAGACTGCTCAGTGTTCTTTTCTTCTGCCTTACCATACATCTCTGTGGCAGCATGCAAAGAAGAGAACGTGTGTACACTGCGGAACACTTGCCAGTGCAAGCCGCGGTCCCAGCTCAGCGAATATGCGGGAGTCCACTTTTCGCCCACTTTTACAATGTAGGCGCAGTGGCCGGGCTCACCCGCAGTCAATGCAGGTATACCATTGGCCAATGCGGAGAAAGCACCGAAGTGCGAAAGGCTACCGCAAACACCACCCACGTAGTAGGTAAGAGCCGTGCGGTTTTCGGGGTACGATGCCTCCCACGGGGCGTAGTACTGCGGGCCATGAATAGAATCGCCGTAAATATTATTAAGGCGGTATGCACAACGCCAGCAGCTGCCGGGGTACTGATCTGCCGGAAGGTGAACGTTCTCTAAGCTCCACTCCAAGCTGGCAATGCTGCCATAGGGGTTGTCACCCTTACAACCGCAAACCATACGGCGCTGCCAGAAGGGGATGGTATCAAACACGGAATTGAGGCGGCCGGCCTTGTAGGCGGTGATGTAGAAGTTTGCGCGTTCTACGGCATCCTGAGCATTCCACCCGGACTTGGCATATTCCAAAGCCGTAGCCGTGGCGATATCTCTCACCATCTTATTAGTGAAGAAATCCGGTTGAGTATCTGCAATCATCGCAAGAATAGCCAAGGCCATACCGGGGCGCACACATTCACCAGTAAATGCGAATTGCTCAATCCATTCGGGAGAAGCTGCAATTTTCTCCATCAACGTGGCGCACTTGCTGTCTTTTACAGCCTCTGCCATTGTCTGCGGAGTATTGACAACTACCTCTGCACGCTTAATCTTATTTTCAAGCTGTTTGATATCCCAAGCCTGACGAGCGGTAGGTTTGACACCTTCGGGAATATCTGCCTTCTTTTGGGCCAACTCATCTTGCAATTTTTTGAGATTGGCAGCGGCATCTGCAGCGCGCTTTTCGGCCTCGGCCATAGCCTCAACCTCAGCCTGAGCCACAACCCACTGAGCCAGCAAGGTGCGGTTAGCTTCGCTCTTCACGAATTTCTGGGCGTCTGACGCCGTAGAATCTCCCATTCCGTTGATAATCTGAGCAGAAAGCGCATCTCGTTTCGCTGTGGCATCTGCCCAATCGGTAGAAGTCACCAACTGAACACCATCAAAAGCACTACCCTTTTTCTTAGCCTTTTTCTTGGCCTTTTTCTTTGTGGAGGCCGGGGCCTTGGCATCGGTCACCGCAACGGTTTCGGTTTGCGCAGCACTGAAAATCTCGGGGGTAACGAGATAAGTGCCACCAACCGCAGCGGCAAGCAATACCGACATAGCTGTTATTGTTCTTTTCTTCATAAAAATTCAACCTACAATCGGGTTGTTAGCAGTGTAGCGCAAGCCCCCTTGCTATGCAAGCAAAAAAACAATTTCTTGCTGTGCATGTCTTGAAGATTTCTTGTATCTTGCGCATTTTAACGATAATATCATAAGCATGACCGAACAAGACAAAATCAAACAGGTGATGGGGTACCTCATCGGGTATCGTCTCGGCAGCCAAATCCTCCCGCAAATGTTGCCCGGCATTGAAGCCGACGACATCGTAGGTGACATGCTGGCCAAAGGTGTAAAAGACGGTATTGCCGGTGATATGGATATGGGCATGATTGACCAAAACGTTGACCGCTACCAACAAGAATTTCTCGGTATGCTGGAGCAACGCGGCAAACAACGCAGCGAGGCCAATCTTGAGCTAGGCCGTAAGTACATGGAAGAGAATGGCAAACGCCCCGAGGTTACCACTACCGCCAGCGGTTTGCAGTACGAAGTTCTCGTCAACAGCGACGGCGAGACCTACAATGCAGCCAAGCACGGCGAAGCCCCCACGGCCGAGGTAATGTACAAAGGTACGCTGGTAGACGGCACGGTGTTCGACCAATCTCGCCAACCCGTTAAGTTCAACATTCGTCAGGTAATCCCCGGTTTTACAGAGGCTCTCATGCTCATGCCCGTGGGTGCAAAATGGAAGGTGACCATCCCCGCCAACTTAGCCTACGGCGCTAACGGACCCGGCAGCATCGGGCCCAACTCCACCCTCATTTTCGAGATGGAGCTCATCTCCTTAAGCTGATACCAATCTTTTTCCACTCATGCAAACTATTCCGCGAGCCGTCTTTTTCTTAGCACTTGCCACGTTTTTCCTGGTATTCGCCATAACCATGGAACCGCAATGGGGGCGTACCATGCTCTTTGCATTTGCCGGTATAGACTATGTATGGGGGAGCATCTTGCTGATTTCAGCTCTCAAAAACAAAAACAAGAAATAACACATGTTCAAGCATCTATTTATTGCAGCCGTTGCAGCAACGGGCACGGTATACGCTCAAGACCAACTGATAAGCACAGGCGTTGCCACCACCATGACGGAGGAAGACGCCATGGACATCATCGGCGAGTTTGCGCAATTCATGGAAGAACTCTCCTCTGCCTTGGAGAGCGTCAACGACAACGCCAGCGCAGAAGCCGCAGCAGACCGCATCAACAACCTCAAGTTGGTTGCAGGTGATTTGCAGCGCAAGCTCAACAGCATCCAAACGATGGATCCCGCTATTCAACAAAAACTGCTGCCCATCGTTTTGGGCATCGTTATGGAGCACGGGCAACGTGTTTCTGATGTTGTAGACACCATCACTGCCAACAATTACTACGGCAGCCAAGCTCTCAGAGAATGCATCCTTGAGCTTCAGTCTCACTGATTGTCAAGCCCGGTTTGTACCAACAGGCGCAGGAAAATACCTGCGCCTGTTTTTTAGTAAAGATTACGGCTTGACAGAATGGCAAATACTTGCTATGCTCTGCGCGCGGTCAACGACACCGTGAATGTATATTGCCATGTCTACGGAACTTCCCAGCAAAGCCGAAAAGCTGTTTAACACAGCCAGAGTAACCATTGTAGCCTCAACCTACAACGAGAAATACACCACAGCCCTGCTCGAAAACTGCTTGGCCGAGCTTAAGGAGTACGAGGACTATATAAGAGTTAACGTAGTCCGTGTTCCCGGCGCCTTTGAAGTGCCGATGGTGGTAAAAAGAGCCATCACAACCGCACCCGCAGACAAGCAAGTAGACGCCGTTATCGCACTGGGCGTTATTTTGAAGGGCAGCACCGCCCATGCAGATTTGATTGGTGATGCCATCACCCGCCAGCTTCTGTCCATTTCTTGCGATACCCTCACACCCGTCATTCATGAGGTTTTATTGTTGGACAACGAGCAACAGGCCTTTGCCCGCTGTATTGCCTCTGCCCTCAACCGCGGCAGAGAAGCTGCACGTGCCGCCATCGAAATGCTGCGCCTCCTCGAAGATGAAAAAGCCCTCAGCAGCATGAAACAACGCTCCGCCGGTGTAAACATCTTGGGCTCGCTTTACCACTAACCCCCTTTCGCGTTCATGATTAATAAAAGCAAAGTAAGACAAGCCGCTCTCTACCTCCTCTACGCAGTTGAGGAAAACGGAGGCGACATCAACAATTTTGACCTCAATCTCTTCTGGGATATTGCCCAAGAGAAAGAGATGGATACCTACCGCAAAACACTGGCCAAAGCCTTGATTCACACAGCGCGCTCCAGTGCAGACTCCGCCCGCTTGCTGGCAACAAGGGCAGACGCCATTTTGACGGTAACAAAAGATAATTTACCCGCAGCCAAACTGGCAGAAGATATCCAGAGATTGAAGAATCGCTCCTCCGAGTTTGAGGCAGCCCTCAAAGCTTTGAAATATTGCATCAAAGACAAGCGCCAAGACACCACGGAGCAATTGGGCATATGCTGCCGAGAGCTCATGAACTTGGCGCATGTAACTCAGGCACTGGCGCTCGAGTTGGTGCCGGATTTCGACAATTTCCCCGAATACCGCCAGCTCCTGCAACAGCTGGAAGCTGCCATCACCCGCCGCAACAAGTTGATGGCCGTATGCGCCTCTTTGCGTTACCCGCAAGAGTTGCTCGGGCAGGCAGAGTTTGTCAACTTGGTGCGCAGTGCCGAGCTGCTCAGAGAGTTGCGCCCCGAGGCAGAAAAACTTGCCTTGGCTGTGATTAACCGCCGTGCCGCGTATGAAGAAAAACTCAACGCGCTACTGCAAAACTACTCTTTGGAGCGTATGGATGTGGTAGACAAGTGCATCATCTTCCTCTCTCTGTATGAGATGGAGGTCAACAAGCTCGACACCCCCATCGTCGTATCTGAGGCTACGGCCTTGGCTCACGCCTATTCCGGCGGCAAGAGCGCTCCCTTCATTCACGGTATCATCTCCGCTGCAGCAAAAGCTTAACCATATCTTCCCGCCATGGCCGGTTTCTTTTCCAGACTGATAGATAAATTCCTCGGCGAGCCCGAAATTGATTGGGATGAGCTGGAGGCCGATTTGGTGGCAGCAGACATCGGCGCCAAGCGTGTACTGCCGCTGATTGAGGAGCTGCAAGACCGCAACGATCAAGATGCCTGCGACATTGCAGATTACATCAAGGAACAACTGCGCACCGC
The DNA here is from genome assembly GCA_045124875.1 of Akkermansia sp. Classification (GTDB taxonomy): domain Bacteria; phylum Verrucomicrobiota; class Verrucomicrobiia; order Verrucomicrobiales; family Akkermansiaceae; genus Akkermansia. The sequence continues at coordinate 2,189 of JBGVMR010000020.1, read as the reverse complement.
ATTCCCGGCAAACTTGCCTACCCTGCCCAAACCACAGAACGGCAAACCTTGCGTTATCATGATGGTTGGTGTCAATGGTGCCGGCAAAACCACTACTTCTGCCAAATTGGCATATCGCTTGCAAAAACAAGGCTACAAGGTCTTGTTGGCTGCGGCAGATACCTTCCGCGCCGCCGCTGTAGAGCAGCTGGAAAGCTGGGCCAACCGCTTGGACGTCCCCATGTACAAGGGCAACCCCAATCAAGACCCGGCCTCCGTATGCTACGAGGCCCACACCAAAGCACTTAACGCCGGGTTCGACTACGTAATTTGCGACACCGCAGGCCGCTTGCACACCCGCCACAACCTCATGGAGGAGCTCTCCAAAATCCGCCGCTCCATCGGCAAGCAAGACTCTACCGCACCGCACGCCAGCTATTTGGTGGTAGATGCCACAACCGGCGGCAATGCCCTCATGCAGGCTCGCGAGTTCCACAAAGCCACCCCGCTGGATGCCGTGGTTGTCACTAAGATGGATGGCTCGGGCAAAGGCGGTGTAGCCGTTGCCATTCAAGACGAGCTTAAAATCTCCCCCGTTATGCTCGGCGTGGGCGAAGGCAAAGATGACCTCATCCCCTTCAACGTCAAAGAATACGTAGACTGCATCCTTTAATACCATGACCACCAAAACCTGCCTGATTGGCTGCACGCCCACTCAACTGGTAGAGCTTATGGCCTCCCTTGGCCAAAAGCCCTACCGCGCCAAACAGTTGCAGGAATGGGTGTGGAAACACCGTGTCACGGATTTTGAGGCCATGACCAACCTGCCCCCTGCTCTGCGCGAGCAGCTGGCAGCCCAATGCACCCTGCGCCCGCTGGAGGTTGTGGAGGTTAGCGAAAGCACCACCGGCACCACCCGCAAGTTCCTCTCGCGCATGCAGGATGGCCACTTGGTGGAGTCCGTCATCATCCCCGCAGCCGTGGGGCAAGGAGGCGTGCACAGCGACCGCATCACCCTCTGCGTTTCCTCTCAAGTAGGATGCGCATTCGGCTGCAAGTTCTGCGCCAGCGGCCTGCTGGGGCTTACCCGCAACCTTACCACGGCTGAGATTGTAGGCCAAATCGTTGCGGCAGAGGAAATCAGCGGTACACGCGTAGACAACCTCGTGTTCATGGGCATGGGTGAGCCCTTGGCCAACATGGATAACCTGCTGCCCGCCCTCACCATCATTATGGATGAGCACTCGCTCAACATCGGGGCTCGCCACATCACCATCTCTACCTCCGGCAATGTGCCGGGACTCAAAAAACTGGCAGCATTCGGCCGCCCGCTGCGCCTGGCAGTCTCTTTGCACGGCGCTTGCGATGAGGTGCGCAACCAAATCATGCCCGTCAACAAAAAATGGCCGCTCGGCGAGCTGGTACCCGCCCTGCAAGAGTGGACGCGTACCTCCAAGCACAAAATCACACTTGAATACATCCTCATTCAGGATGTCAACGCCATGCTCTCAGAGGTAGACAAACTGGCCCGCATTGCCCACCTGCTCAATGCCAAGGTCAACCTCATCCCCTACAACACAGTAGACGGGCTCCCCTGGGTGCGCCCCACGGAGGCCGCTTGCCGTTTCTTCTGCAAATCCCTCATTGCCAAGGGTATTCCCGTCACCATGCGCTACGAAAAAGGGCATGATATCAACGCTGCCTGCGGCCAGCTCCGCCTGCGCAAAGTGCAGCAGCAATAATCCTTCATTGCCAATCCCTGCTTGTTTTCGGTTGGCATCGGCGCAGCACGCTGAATCATCATTTTCAGAATGACGAATGATGATTCATTAAATCAAAATGCTCTGTTGAAGATTACAGTTGATAAATTGTAGTTTATCGTGCAGTTTGATGTGCCTGCAGGGCGAAGACGGGAGCCGTAGGCGAACGGAATTTAAGAGCCTCGCCGTATGGCGAGGCGGCATATGCTAGCCCGGCGGTGCAGCCCGAAGGGCGGAACCCCGGGTCCGGAATAAACGTTATTCGACCCCCGCCGAATGGCGGGGTGGCATAATGCGAGGTGTTAGTATTTACGATGATTTTGTAATCGAAAACAATGGAAATAAATACCTTATGACATCTGGCAACCCTCTAGGCCACCCCACCATCCGGTGGGGTTCCTTTTTATTATCATTATAACCCACGGTTTCGCTGCTGACGCAGCTCCACCG
>JBGVMR010000019.1:0-4518 GCA_045124875.1 Akkermansia sp. | reverse complement strand
GAAGCTCTGCCTATGGCCAAGGAGGCCTTGTTGCTGGCTCGTTGCGTAGAGGTCATTCTGCCGGATGCCGATGAGCATACGCTTGCCGAGATGGCCTGTTTTGCTGGTTGCAAACACCACCAGCTGGATTTGCTGGCCGGGGCTACCTACCAAGCCATCAAGGCCGAGGAATCCCCCCATCACGAACTGCCGGAGGAATACGCCGATAGCGATGTCGTGCGCTACTGGCAGAAACGCTACCGCCTGAAAGTGACCATTTACCGCACAAATCCTTATGATAAATGATTCGCCTCCAATGGTATATGCCTTGGACTTCGAGACGTACTACGATAAACAGGTCTCGGTTACGACCATGGGGCTGTACCACTACCTACACCACCCGGATTGCGAAATCTACATGGTGGCCGTCTATAGTAAAGAAGCGGGTTTCTCCTACGTGGGGGAACCCGCTGCCATGGATTGGAGACGCCTGCATGGACAGATTTGCGTGGCTCACAATGTGCGCTTCGACCGTGCGTGTTTCCGGCGTTTGCAGGAGATGGGCGTCATCCCGGCGGGCATCGAACCGCGCTGGGAATGCTCGGCGGATTTGGTGTCGGCTCTTAGCTATGGCCGGAGCCTGAAGGCAGCCGTAGAGGGCATGTACAACATAACGCTCTCCAAGGATACCCGCGACAACATGCAGGGCGTGACTTGGAAACAGGCCAAGGAGAAAGGAATGGCCGAGGAACTGGCCTCCTATTGCTTAAAAGATGCCTGGTACTCATACTACCTCTGGAAACAGCTCTCTCCCCTGTGGAGCGATAAGGAGCGTAAGCTCTCCGCGCTGACCCGCGATATGTGCGACTACGGACTCCATATCGACCAAGCTCTTGTTGAGGCCGGGCGGCAGACCTTGCTGCAGGTGATGGACGCGGCGATTGAGAAGATTCCGTGGGCAGATGGCTACAAGCCGGTTCTCTCTCCCAAGCATCTGAAGGAGGAATGCATCAAAGCGGGGATTCAGCCCCCGGCATCCTTATCGCAGGATTCTGAGGAATGCGCCCGGTGGGAGGAGAAATATGGTTCTCAGTTCCCTTGGGTAGCAGCGATGCGGGATTACCGCAAGGCTAACACGCTCTACAAAAAACTGGAGACTCTGCATAGCCGCATCCGCCCGGACGGCTCGTTTGCCTATGGCCTCAAATACTTTGGTGCTCATACCGGAAGATTCAGCGGGGATGCTGGTTTCAACTGCCAAAACCTCCCGCGAGTTCCGATGTTTGGGGTAGATTTGCGCCGCATGCTGATTCCTCGCCCCGGTTGCGGATTCATCACCTCCGACCTTGCACAAATTGAGCAGCGCGTGCTCAGCTGGCTTGCCGGAGACAATGCCATGATGGAGATTCTGGCAACGGGCGTTTCTCCCTATGAGGCTCACGGAAGGCTTACGTTAGGATATTCCGACCCGGAACCGATGAAGCACAAAGCTCCCGACCTGTACCGATTGGCCAAGGCAAGAGTGTTAGGCCTTGGCTATGGAGCCGGAGCTGGGATTTTCGTCCAGTTGGCCAAAAGTATGGCCGGGCTGGATATCACTCCCCAGCAGGCTCAGAAAATCGTGGCCGATTTCCGGGCATCCAACCGCCTTATCACAGCTCTGTGGGCTACCCTCGAACGTGCCATGACTGCGAGCGTAGGCAAGGATTTTTCCTTACCTTTGCCGTCCGGGCGCAAGCTCTACTATCGCCAAGTAGCTGTTACCTCCAAGGGGCTGTCGGCCATGGTACAGGGCAAACGCGTCAACTTCTTTGGCGGCAAACTGGCAGAAAATCTCACCTCCGCTGTAGCGCGTGATGTGCTGGGGGAAATCCTGCTCAATCTCGATGCCTCCGGGTACCGGGTCGTTCTCCACGTCCATGATGAGGTCGTGGTGGAAGTCCCGCTTGAGCACTTGGAAAGAGATGCTAAGGAAGTACATCGGATTATGACTACGCCTCCGTCTTGGTTGGCCGGGCTTCCGCTGGCCGCCGAAACAACAACCTCCACCTACTACACCAAATGAGCCAGATTGATTGGAATGAAGTACGAGAGTATTACCTCGCTTGCCGTAGCTATAAGCAGACCGGGGAGCAGTTCGGGGTTTCCCCTGACACAATCCGCACCCGTTGCCGCCGCGAACAATGGGGGCAACAGCAGGATTTGAACACTCCCTCCGAGAATCCCGGTGTTCAAATGAACACTCGTGAACACTCCGCTAGTGTTCAAATGAACACCGGGTGTTCAGATTTGAACACTGATGAACACTCTACGGAGCGATTCTCCGAGAGTTTCCCCGGGCTGGTGTTTCCGATGCTTCCGAATGCCGTCTCGCAGGAGATCTCCTTCGGTCAGCCGTGGGATGGCTCGGTGATTGAGCACGATAAGCTCCAGGATAAGGCGGCCTACCGCGCCTACATCACGAATGCCTCCACCCGGGATTGCCTGTTCTCCGGCATCCGGGGACAGGTGTCCACCGCTCGCGTCTCCCGAGAGAATATCCCGGCGGCGTGGATTGCCATTGTGGCCGACTATGACAAGGTGATGACGCCTGCGGAACGTGCCAAAAAGACAGCCAAATTGTCCGTTAAGCCTACTTTCGTGGCCAAATCCTACTCAGGCGGCACCCATGCCGTGTGGGTACTCGCCAAGCCTATTCCGTTGATGCCGAATCCCGAAATGGTGCGGGCTCTCCAGAAGATTGTTGCCCGCGAGCTTCGTCTCAATAATGCCTACGGAGCCATTGACCTCAAAGCATTTGCCAACCCGGCACAGTATTACCATGCTGGCTGGGACTGGCAGCTTGTCGACCCAGCGCCGATTCCCGAGGAAACGACCATGCTCTGGTTCCAAGAGGCTCTTAAGAAGAGCAATTTCAGCAGTCAGGGCGTGGCCATCCCGCTGGAGCGCGTGCGGGCTGAAATGGAAGCCAAATTCCCCGGTCGATGGAAAGGGGATTTCGTCATCGGTGCGCGTGGTGTGCGCTTCTGGGATGCTATGGCGGATTGTCAGACCGCCGCCATCGTGACCGAGACGGGCATGGTCTGCTTCACCGGGGGATTCCCGTTCCGCTCGTGGGAGGATATCTTCGGGCATGAGTTCATTGCCCGGTATCAGGCCGACACGATTGGCAAAGCTCTGTGTGATTGCTACTTCATCAACAACAGCTTCTATGTCCGCACCGAATTGATTGCCGATGACGGCTCTGTGCAGCCTTGGTGGCAAAACCTGAACCGCCAGAACTTCGAGACGTATGCGGCGGTCAGCTACGGCCTGAGCAGTAAGGCTCTGGTAGAGGGGGAGCCCAGCCCGCTCAAGGAGTTTGTGGGAGAAGTAGTGCGCTCTCATACACTCCCGGCGGCCTGTCCGTTTATCTACCGCAAGGAGACGGTGGTTAAGGTAAAGGGCGAGCCCCGCCTGAATACCAGCTTCTTACGTGTCCATGAGCCGGATTTGACCAAGGGCAAGAGCTGGGGCGATGGATTCCCGTGGATAGCCGCCTTTATGGAGCGTCTGTTCCCGGATATCATTCAGCGCGAGCACTTCATGGCCGCTTGGGCGTATGCCTACCGCAATGCCTATCACGGCACTCCCAAGAATGGCCATACTATCTTCATTGCCGGTGGTGTGGGCTGTGGTAAGAACTTCCTGAGCGAATGCCTCTACGGCATCAGCATGGGAGGCTACACCGATGCCAGCGACTACGTGCTCGGGCTGACCCGCTTCAACGATAATCTGATGTCCTGTGGCGTTTGGACGCTCAATGATACCGTGGCTAAGGGCGATTCCCGCGAGCGTAACATCTTCGTCAAGACGCTCAAAAAGATGTCCGCTAACCAGTTGCATGTATTTGAGGGTAAGTTCAAAAAAGCCGCCGAAATCTTCTGGCAGGGACGCATCATTGTCACGCTCAACACCGACCCGGATTCGCTGCAGTTGCTGCCGTCCATCGAGGTGTCCAACCGCGATAAAATCAGTTTCTTTAAGACCTCCGATGAGCCGATGAAAGAAGCCAATGGAGTAGCCAAGGCAAATGCCGAAATGGGCGCTCTGTGCTCGTTCCTGCTCAACTGGGAGTTTCCGGAGCATTGCGTGGGCGATTCCCGCTGGGGCGTGAAGAATTACCTGCATGCTGACCTGCTGGCTGAGGCTACGGATTCCGGTTCAACATCCTCGTTCCGCGAGATTCTGACGCTCTACGTTAAGGGCTGCTTTGAGGCTGATAAACGGCTCGAATCGCTGGAGGGCTCTGCTACATGGTTCCTCCAGCAAATGCTGATGACTGATGGCGTGAATGAGATGCTGCGAGGCGAGGTCAATGCCCACAGTTTCGGCAAGCGTTTGAGTGCTTTGGCTAGTGCCGGGGATTTCCCCCTCGAATACAGACGCAAGACTAAGGAGCGGGTTTGGTGCATTAACCGCGAGGATTTTCAGGCATACCTTGAAAGTCCGATTCAGGAAGGAGAACTCGATGATTTTTGCCCGTTCTAAGGCTTTTTC
>JBGVMR010000018.1:0-25521 GCA_045124875.1 Akkermansia sp. | reverse complement strand
TGTACTTTGTACCTTGTACTTTGTACCTTGTACTTTGTACCTTGTACTTTGTACCTTGTACTTTGTACCTTGTACTTTGTACCTTGTACTTTGTACCTTGTACTTCGTACTTCTTATATTCAACCTCTTCCGGCTCAATCTCCCCCAAGTAATACTGGGGTACCGGTATCTCCTCTTCTTCCGGTTTTTGCGGGGGGCTCGGGGGCTCTTGTTGAGGCGTTGGCTCTGCCGCCGTTCGGTTTCCTGTTTGCTGTGCGGTCGTATCGCTCGCGATCGCACTGCCGGCCATGGCCGCCAACGTTGCCAGGGCAGGGTATTTCAACAACTTTGCCGTACAGGATTGTATCTTCATCGCCGTCATGATTATGGCACATTCTATACCTATATAATCGCGGAGTAAAGAAAACAAATCGAAATTCACCCTGCGGGCTTGCTTTTTATCGAGCAATATGCCATAATCGGCACAATTACTGATTCTGACATGAAACGCACACTGTTCCTTGCTTGTTGTTGTTTTGCTGCTACGCCTGCCATTGCTGCCGTAGGGGATACGATTACCCCCTCAGATAAAGAGATTTACCATGTAGATGGTATAAAAATGTCAGTAACTTACGGCACTGCAAGTTGGAACTATGCCTCTGTGGTGCAGTCGGAGTCTACGCGCTTGTACGACAGCAACAAAGGTGGCCCTTGGACCGGTAGCTACGCTAATGGCACGGAGTACGACAGCCTGATGTGCTGGACGCACGTGGCCACGAATTCCATTCAATACTGGCAGGATGTATACGGTGTGTTCTACAAAGATACCGGTAATATGAAGGCCACCGCTGCCGTCAGCGCCCGCGAGCTGCCCAACGGTTACATGGGGAGGATGGAAAATATATACGAGGGCGGCGCATATGTGGATGTTAACAATGCCCGAGAGCTCCATATTGCCGAGACTTTTTACAACAGCTGGAAAAACACGGGCGGTTTGTTCGGGGATGCTGCCGATTGGTTCTTCAAGGCAGACGCCACAACGAATCCATGGGCTGCCAACGGGCAGTGGACCTACGCCGCCCCGCATCCCGGCAAGGATTACGACTCTACATTTTCTTGTGGTACCCCCGGTGGGTACTACTCCGAATACTTCGGCAACGGTAACTCCGGCAGAGATGCATTTGTGACCATTAACGCAGCTGCGCAAACATCTGCCGCAGATTCTACCTTTGCCTACAACGACCGCGAGGGGCTTAAGCAAGCGCTGCTTGCCGGGCTTGGCTTTACCCGGCAGGAAGATGGCTCTTATGTGCAAACCCAAGAGGGCATGGTGGCCGCGCTGAGCCTCAGCGGGCACGTGCTCAATTGCTATGGGTTTACGACAGATGACAACGGCACCCTGAACACGGTGCTGATTGCAGATGGCGATAACGGTACGACGCGTTTGCAAGAACTGTTGATTAAAGAGGTAAACGGTAAATTGGTGCTGTACAGATCCAGCAGCTCAGCTTATATTAACTCAAGCACCTATATTGACGGGGTTTCTTACATCAATACCCCGGAGGTGCTCCGAAACATGCTGACAGAATACCGCAGTTTGGATGAAGCCGCCGTGTGGAACGGCAAAGAAACCAACGGCGTGTGGGAAACCCAGGTGGATGTGGTAGACAGCGTTATTGCCGATGAAAAGACCGGCTGGGATGTGCTGGTGAATGGCAGCAACATTGATGCACAGCACCACGACTACTACCACGGTTATGCGCTGGACGGCCGCAAGGTGCTTTTTGATGACCATGCCGCTGCCGACAAGCGCCAAGTGACCATCAATGGCACGGTAAGTACGCCCCATATCGAAATTGCTGCAGCGGGCTATGAGTTTGTAAAAGGTGCGGATGGCGCCATTGCCCCCGGGGCAGATATGCTGATTCGCAGCGGGGCCGATTTGCACAGCGGTGTAGAGCTGAACCTGAATATTCTTACCCTGGAGCTGGGCGCGGGCCTGAGTGTGGAAGAAGCCGCAGGCAGCATCAAGGTTACCGGCGAGTTCCGCGTGGTCAGAAACACGGCATCCACGTTTGCCATGCGCAGCCCCGATTTGCTTGCGGCTTGCGTTGATGCCGATTTGGATTTGACGGCGGCCTCCGTCGTAGAGCTGGAAGGAGCGGTGGATATGAACGGGCACACGCTTGTGCTCAGCCAAGATACCACCATCACGCTGCATTTTGATGCAGAGAGCGGGGAGTATGTTCCCTTCTTCACCAATGTGGGGGCGCTTGAAATCGCCGGCCTCGGCCGCATTGAAAACGGTACCGATTTGTCAGATGTGCTCCACCTCGCCTACGCCGGTGAGGTACTCCCGGAGGATTCCTTCCAAATTATCTACACAGATGACGGCGCCCTCGCCCTGCAAATCCCCGAGCCTGCCACCGCCACCCTCTCCCTGTTGGGTCTCTTGGGGCTGGCCATGCGCCGCCGCCGCCGCTAAAGCTGTGGCGTGACAAGCTGCGCCGTTGCTAAAGCTGCCGCGCTCCGCAGAAGTGCCGTTTTCTCCACATCATCACAACACCATTGCTCATCATCGGGCAATGGTGTTTTTGTATACTCTGTGATATTAAAAAAGTCGCTGCTCAGTTTTGAGCAGCGACTTAGTGTGTCATTCTATAAAAGATAATCACTTGTGGCGGCGCTTGTCACGCCATAGCTTTAGCGGCGGCGGCGGCGAGCAGCCAAACCGGCCAAGGCCAGAAGGCTCAGGGTAGCCGTGGTGGGCTCGGGGACTACTACATCACCGCTGATGCTGGCGTAATTGAAAGAAGCAGAGTGAGAGCCATTGGTGTTGTTAATCTTAAATGCAATTTCACCGGCATCGTTGGCGGTCACTCCTTTCACTACATAAGTGGTGAGCTCTCTAACCGCAATATTTTGTTGGCCAAGGGGAAGAGATGATGATGTATAGGCGTTCTGAGTGGTAATAGAGTTCCAAGAGCCTGCACCTTCAAAGGGAACGCCGGTAACAATTGTGATGTCGTAGAGACTACCGGCAACAAGGTTGCTGAATGTCAGGGTAAGAGAAGCATTTTTGGCTGCACCTTTGATAAAATCGTACTCAGCACCGCTTTTGTTTTCCGCTGACCAGTCACCACCGGCAAGTTGTGCATTGTTAACACCGCTGATAGTGGCTTCAAACTGGGTGACGCCATCTATCAGTTCAACGCTGGTGAGATTATCTTTGCCAAGAAGATCAGAGACATCGAAATCAAATGTTGCAGTTTCGGCCATTACTGCTCCGGCCGTAGCCATAAGTGCTATCAGTGTATTCTTCATATTTGAAATAATTTTGTGTATAAGTTATTAGAGTGGCGGCTCTGGGTAGGAAAATCGTTCCCGCGTACGCGCCGAGCTGCTGAGAGACATACCCCTATAAATCGCCTAAGCGCATTATAGTTGCTTTCGGTGTAAATGCAAGCAGAAAAATCCGGATTTTCACCTTTATACGCTCTGTTAAACTTTTCGGTTGATAAATCGGAGTTTTGCGGGGGGGCAGGCACATGCAAACAGCCCCACAAAGACTATCATTTGTGGGGCTGTTGCATCTAACCGTTGTAAATTTAAACGGAGCTTTTATTTTACCAAGTGTAGCCGGTATCGTTAAGCACCCTCTGAGCTTGAGGGTGACCGTTGCGTGCAGCTCGTTTGATCCAGAGTATGCCATCCCCGAAAAGTTTTGACCTTATTGAACGGTCATTACAATCATCCGCCGCTTCAAGGTTGAGTACCCCGTATTCAAACTGAGCCTGGCTATGTCCCATTTCTGCTGCGGTAGAAAGGTAGTCCACTTTCGTAGACGCGTCTGTGGCATTCAGATAAAAACGATAGTAGTCGTCTGCTGTATAAGTTGTTGTAGATGAAGTGTTGCTGTAAGACGTGTTGTCAGCGCCCGACCCTAAGATGGCGAGGGTTACACCCGTTACCAGCAGGCTGTTCTCAATCAGGGTGATGGGAAGGTCTACAATCAGCCAGTCGAACACGCATGCCGTGTACAGCCAAGGGGCATTGGGGCTGTTATACTCCCAGTCAGCGGTATCCGCTACCGGTTTAACTTTTACGGGGTATGATTGATAGCGTTTAATCGCGTCGCCGTTTTTCACGGGGTATACATAAGAGAGGCTAACGGGCTTTTTCGTCTTACCCATGAGGTATTGTGCGTAGTCTGCCGGAATTTCAAACATCTGCATGCCTTTGTAGGTACGCACTGCCTCAGAGTCGGAAGAGTCCGAATCCAGCGCATTGTACTGTGTGACTACCTTCTTGCCATAGCGATAATGGGGTAGCTCGATGTAATAGCTATCGCCATCGGTATACACCTGTTTACCAACACTGATATCCTCTGTGTACACGCGTGCCGAGTGGCTGGCAGCATCTGCAATATGGCCGGCCGAGTTAAAATAGCAACTGTTCAGCGTGGGCAGCGTCATGCCGGCCAACACCATGGGGGTAATGATTTTTTTGAGTAACATGTCGAATTAGTAGTAAGTTTGGTGGTAGCGTAATGCTAGCACTTCTCACATGGTAAGTCAATTAAATAATTATTTTCAGTCTGATGATGGGGGCTCGTGTCCCCAATTTTTTGCCCACGTATGGATGATGAGTCTAGCCCCGAAAATTTCATACAACGAGCATTTCTGGCTTACTAAGCGCCCCTCTTTCTGTACAGTTTCTGTACAATTTTCAGCATTCGGATACGTATTCCCTACCTAGGCCGAAGTGCTCGGCGCATCGAGTAGGCTGATTCCATCAAAAGTAAAACGCCTTGCTGTCGGTAATTGACAACAAGGCGTTTTTTGAAAAATAATCCGGTAAGATTACTTGGCCATCTCGATGATTTCATCGACTGTCTTGCCGTGAAGCGCTTCTTCGGGGTCTTGCCCTTGCATTGCGCTCTTAAGGCCAACCACGATAATAGCCTTAGCGAATTCTTCCTTCTCAGAATCGGAGAGAGATTCAGCCATTTCCTTAACGCTTGCTTCAGGGTTGGCTTTATCAAAAGTGGGGTCGCCACAAGAGCTGAGACCGAGCGTTGCGGCTGCCATCAATGCGAAAAATACTTTCTTCATGTTTGCGATGTTGTTAATTGTTATAAGTCAGAGGGGAAAATGTCACTCGGACGCCCTGGATACTAACTCTTTTTTTGCGTTTTATGATTACTTTTCTCCGTCTTTTTCTCTTCCGCCATCTAGTCATTCCACAATGTTAGAAGAAGAGGCAATATAACACAGAATGTAAACGTAGTAGAAATGAGAGCCTGACATTAGCATTGCTGTGTTTTGCATTTACCGCATGTATTGCGCCACGGTAGTTTGCCCGCTTCCGCACTTTCGTGCTTCAGCGTGGCAGCCTCCCTTTTTTATTTCGCTTCCGCCACCGCTTCTTCGAAGCATTGGCGCAATACTCAATAAAAAAGTTGGCTTGGCAAACCTAAAGGCTTGCCAAGCCGAAGTCTTTTCTCCGAAAAAACGGAGGCTGGAATTAACGAGCCATCAGCTTGGAAAAATTGAGCCCGGAATTCAATTTTTTCGTTTTTCCTACGTTCAGCCCAAGTAAATATGGAATCACATTATAATATATTGGATAGAAGCGTTTTATGAAATCGGCTTCGTAATTCGGGAGCCTGTCACATCGCTTGTAAGAGGTCAGGCAAAATGAAATACAGCATTCGTGGAAATTGGCAAAAAAGAAGAAAATGCCCCTCCACGCTTGAACAGTGGGGCGGGGTTTGATATAATGCCCCGTAACGGATACACGCTTAGTTATGACCATCTTCCGTAAAATCCTGACCACCACAGCCATCTGCCTTGCGGCGGTGGGTCTGAGCTCTTGTTATAAAAATATGGGAGCCCTCTCATTAGCGGAAGCTAGGAGTTACCTGAATCAACCCGATACGATGAGTCGTGAGGTGAATTATCTTGGGAGCGATGCTGATTTTCATTACTTTGAACACAAACGAGAAATAGCGCGTGATGTGCGATTTCGTATCAGCGTGACAGAGAATATCTATCTACCGCATGAAACCGTACCTTACCGGAGCTGGTTTCCTGAAAGGCGCGATGCGTATAGCTTGCTTAAGGGGCTGAACCTCACCGTGGACTCTGATTTATCCTGCATGATTGAGGGGAAGCCCTACGCATCTCCGGCGGCTGTTCCCAGCGAACTTTGGTCTAAGGTGGGAACCGTACATTTTTGCGTTAAACGGTATGATGAAGCAAAGTTGATGGAGCAACAGCTTGCACCGTATTTGCAAAAATCACCCCATGTTCACTATAGCTACCCTCTCAGCGGGGTGCCTGCTCACTTGGTGCCACAATGTGATTGAAGGAGCCCCGGCAGACCAAGGGCTCCACTTCGAGCGAATCCTCCCCTTGCAGCTCTGTTTTTGCGCCATCGGCAACAAAATTGCAGGAAACGCTCAACAACATGACATCCAGGCTTGAACGGGGCGGGGGAAATGGGTATAATGCCCCGTAACAGATACACGCTTAGTCATGACCATCTTCCGAAAAATCCTTGCCACCACAGCCATCTGCCTTGCGGCGATGGGGCTGAATAGCTGCTCAAACGAAAAGCCGACCCCTATAAGCTCTATTCGCGAGCTGGTGCAAAATCCGTGTAAAGCCCCGGCTGCAGAAGTCGCCAGACGAAAAATGATGGAGCATTATACGTCCTATTTAGCGGGGACGGAAACTTTGCGGGACTTTCCATATATAGCGACAGTTGCGCTCATTTCTGGCCTTGAAAAAAGAGAAGATTCTGAAATATTACCTATATTGATAGAGCTTGCTGCAGCGGGTGCCGATGTTTTAGCTGCTGAAGAAAGCGCAGGCTTAAATGCAATGCACGGAGCTGCCTTAGCTGGGGCCAGTAACACAATGATTTGGTTGGAACAGCAAGGGGTATCTCGGGAAAGTCGAGATAATTTAGGGCGCACCCCTAGTATGATGGCAGCTATGGGAGGTCAGCTTGAAACGCTGAAGACTTTGACCTCTACTCCTGCTGCGTTGATGGTAGAGGATAACATGGGGCAACGTCTTCATTTTTACGCGGCCCAAGGAGGTTCTCTTCCGTGTTTAAAGTATCTGGAGGAACAAGGCCTTGATATAATCGCCCCTGCCACTAAAAATAATGCAGGACAGCCAATTATCGTTGCTGCATATAGTGGAAGCATTCCCTGTGTAGAGTTTCTCCTGGCTAAAGGAGCCGATTTATACGCAACATTTGGAGATGGTGTAAATGCTTTTCACTACGCAGCATGGGGCGGGCAATCAGAGATGTTGTCCTACTTGCTTTCTAAAGGATTTGATATACACACGCTGGATAAAAACGGCTGCAACGCGCTTCACCACGCTGCTTTCGGAGGTCATGTACCTGTTATGAAAACTCTATGCGAGGCAGGCATCGATATTAACCATCGGGCCAATTCATCAATGACGCCCCTTGTTATAGCAGCCATGCAGGGGCATTTTGCTGCAGTGGAGTTTCTTCTTTCCCATGGAGCAGACAAAACAGTCCGCGATGCTACTGGACAAACAGCTGCTGACTATGCACGTATGAGAGGACATGCTGATATTTATCACTTGTTGACGCAACAGTAGTCTCTTTCTATTAAAGGCTTTCTTCTTGCAAGCGATGTTTCATTTTAGGTTGCCACCCGGCAAAAAAAAGCACCTTAAACACCTGATTCTGTGTAGATTGGCAGTTCGAAACATCTTTGCTTGTCACAGAGCCGTCATCTGCCCAAAACTGCCTACTTGTCGCGGCGTAGCACGCAGTGCGAAGACGGAAGCTCACAGAATCAACAGATTGTAGATTCGAAACTTCTTTAGTGAACCTAACATGAATTCGCGCTTAGAAAAAGGGGCTTCCGGCTTCTCTACGATACGCCGTGACAGGTAGGCATAGCCGGCTTTTTGTCGTTTAAGAGTGCGATGTCATTCCCATGGGTAAGCCAAGATGTTTGATAACCCATTCTCGCCCGGAGTGTGATTTGAAATATTTCTCCAGCTCAGATGCTTGTTCTTCTGTTTGAACGGCTATGGCAGAGTGTATTTCCTACGGTGCGTATTTGGAGGTGTGGGGAACATGCCCGGCGTTATGAGTTTTGAGCCGTGCTGCAAGGTCTGAGGTGTGGCCAACATAGAAGTGGGTGTGCGTTGCAGCATCCCACAGGATGTAAACGTAATGGAAATGTGATGTTGGCATGGGTGAAGCTTCATTAAATGAATCCTTTAGGAATTAATTCAAGTTTTTCAATAGATGTGAACGCCTGTAGCAATGAATCGTGTACCTGTAACACGTCAGCAAATTCCCATATTTTCAACTTGTTGGCGTAACTGACATTTTTGGGAAACTCTTCACGGATTTTATCGAGCTGGTCAGTTGGGGCAACAGCAATCACAGCTTGGACAGAAGGATTATCCAAAGCTTTAATCAAATTAAGCACCAAACTGTCAATAGAGCCCTGAGATTGAACTTCGAAGACATATGAAACTCTTCCCATGCTACCTACAGTTAACTCCCATATCACATCAACTTTCGCCCCTGTCGCAATCTTAACTTCTGTACGGGTGTCGAATCCTAAAGCTTTGCCAATATTGCATAATTTGTCTTTTATTTCGTCGTGTATAGATTTTTTAACCTTATTTTCGGTCGTTGAATCAGGCTTTGTTATAGTTCCTCCTTTTGGAGGCAATTCATCCCACATCAAATAATCTACCGCCAATAACGATACATCATCAAAGCCAGCTGCTTTCATCTCAGAGGAAATGAACTTACCATAGTCACAAATCTCAACAAACTTTTCGCCGGTGTATTGGTAATTATATTTTGGTAAATTTTCTATATCTAAATAAGATAAAGCTTTGACCGTAGAAGTATTAAAAATTATATACTCATTTGGATTAGAGTAGGAAAGTAATTCGCTCAGCTGTGTATGCTTGGTAGTAAACAATACGTTCTTGTCGTTCAATCTTCTCGGCATTTGCCTGTTTGGGAGCTTGTTTAATGCGAGTTTGCGTTCTTTGGAGAGCTGCCTTAAGCTTGGATGTGTTCATTGTAAAAACATTACATTTCATATTCTTGCAAATGGTACCACAAAAAGAATAATACTGCAAGATTAAAAGAGGATTGCAACACAGGAGATAGACGGACGAAAGGCTTTTTAGCGTTTACCTATGGTTTAGGTGCCCCGGTCTTTTGGGGCCAATGCTCAATTCTTTTATTGGGCTATTGAGTATCTTTTGCTCTCTCTTATGCCAAAAACGCCTCCGTTTTCTACTGCGGGAATGGGACATGCCCACACTTTATAACGAAGAGCCGCAAAGATGGGGTACGAAAAGCGGGGGATGGGTAATGCCACCGCTTCCAGCCCGGCTCCGAGTCAGCCCTGACGGTCTGCTTTCTACGCCGAGGCAGGCTTCGTTCTCGTTGCATCATGAGCGCAGCTCAGATGCAACTCGTCTACGCGCAGTCAGCCCTAATCGGCCTGCCTGGGCGTAGAAAAACAGCGTATCAGGTGACCTGATACGCTGTTTTACGAAGCCTGGAGCATAGCGGACTCGAACCGCTGACCCCTTCAATGCCATTGAAGTGCTCTACCAGCTGAGCTAATACCCCGCTTTTTGATGAGGTGTCCTATGAGGACGACCAGAGTATACACTTATTCTCCTTATTTGGCAAGTAAAAAAATACAAAAAGTCTGATTTTTTTTTGGGAGGTAGGTTGGCAAATAATGCGATAATAGTTATTTGTATAGAAAAATAATCAAGTGGGTAATTTTTTTATGTTTTTAAAATCAATGCTTAATAATTTATTTTAAAAATACATGTTTAAAAGATGTTTTTTTGTGTTGACAAAAGGGGCCGAAATATATACAATGACGGCGTCCTTGGAATCAGACGTAAAACAGGTTCTTGGGTCCGAAAAGGGTCCATTTCATAGGGTAGTTGGGCTCCCGGTGGTCTTCGGATCGCCGGGAGACTTCCTTTAAGCCGAGCCCTTTTTGTTATGTTGTGAAAAAGTGAGCCTCTGAAAAGAGTTTTCAAATAATAGTTAAGTAGTGCAGGGGCGATGGGCTATTGTGTAATAACAAAAGGTGCACAGCTGCGCACCTTATGCGTTTTGCTGCATCAGTAGCAGATGGAAGGTTTCATGCAAAGAGATGTTTTTCATGGTTAAAGCAGCATGGAACAAGGGGGCAATCTCTGCATCCTTGAAGCCGGCTATACCGCACCCTATGCGGGTTACAAAAAAGTGAAGCTCGGAATGCGCTTGGGCGAACCGGATGAAATCATCCACATACGGCGCGATGGTTTCAACACCACCCTGCATAGTGGGTATTGCATAGCATTGCCCCTGCATCCCCACACCTTGACCCCACACGGCGCCGAAACAATTAAGCGCTACACGGGCTGCGCCACCGCCATGACAACCTGCCAAATTACTGCCGAATACAAACACCTCATTGGGTTCCAGTTTGGTAATGTAATCGGGGGTAAAGCGCGGGGGAGCCGCATTAGTCGCTATCGGATTTGTTTTTTCTGAGTTTTGCATAAACTTGTTATAAATCGGGTTAAAATGTACGGTTGTTTATTGTCCGGATGCTTCGGCGCCTCTTTGTACCCGGGTATTCCCTTCTTGTTGAGGTTGTCGGGCGCCACTTTACGCATGCGAGCGGTGTTCGGCTTGCTGTTATATGCTTATGTCTCGCAAAAGATGTTGTTGTAGTGAGTAAAGTTGCAGATTTGCACATGGTGGAACATGCCCATATCCGCGCCGGCGTAGATGAGGACGGGCGGAAGGGAGTCCGACACAAAATTTAGCGAATTTCTCTACATTTTTAACCATAGCCGAGGTGAAGGTCATGCCGGATTGTCTCGGCCTCGCAATAGTAACAACGGGGTACATTTCCATCAATTTTTGTATATGGGTGCTGATGAGACGAGGTATGTATCCTAGTGGCTTCATAAAGAAAATTATATGAAAATTAGTGCAAAATGAAAGATTAAATCGATGGTTTTACGCTATTGGTTATAAATATAAGAGTTTTAATGTGTTGCGGCGGTGTTGAAGCTAATTTTAAAACATGGATATCAGCATGACCGGGGCGTACCCCATGAGCGAGTTCCTCAAGATTCTGGCAGAACTGTAACCAACGCTCAAAACACCACTTTGCACCACATGACCCGCACCCGGCTGACCAAGGGCTCCACTTCGAGCAAATCCTCGGCTTTTGCCCGTTTTTGCGCCATCGGCAATAAAAATGCAGGAAACTCGCAACAAAAGGCCCGCCGCGAACGTCTATTTATTAGAAAAACTGCACTTTCTGCTATTTTTTGTTGCGGATTCGGTGCCGAGATGAGATGATACGCAAGTAAAAGAGAGCAAAGGCTATGTCAGCAGAACAGACAGTCAATGATAAAACAGTACAGCCGAATGGTTGTCTTAGCTTTTTGAAACAAGCAGCGGTATGGGTTCTTGCCCTTGCAGCGTTGGCTGGCATTTTCATTGCCGGTACTATGTATTCGGATGTTGCTCAATCCCTGAGCAGCGAGCCCGTATACGAAGCAACTCCGGAGCTGGTGAACCCTGCGCTGGAGGGCAAGTTGGTCAAGATGCGTGTCACCGAACTGGTGGTAGAAGGGGGACCGGTGGTGGATGAAACATTCGGGCTGAGCAAGGAAAATGCCATAGCGTTGCACCGTTGTTTTATTCATCGAGAAAAGCCTAAGAGGCGCATTCAGGTGAATTACAATGAACTGCATGGTATTCGCGAATCTTGGATTCTTGCGCCACAAGTGAAAGCCGGAGGCTACTCGCTCCGAGCCCGCGAAAGCTTTTGGGAAGACTTCGGGGAAGAACTCATCAACACTGAGGCCTTGACGCTTCCGACGGTGTGGGAGAATAGCGTGGTATCCCGCACTCCTCACGATATTATCCTCCGCACAAATGATACCTCAAATCTGGCAGTCGACCGAATCGTTTTTCAATATAGGTGGATTCCATCTCCGTGGCGCGGGGTGCGCCATATCGTTGGTCGCCAACATGGCAATGCGTTGGACCTCACGGGTGAAGGCTGCGGGCTAATTCGCGGAGAGCAGGAGTATCAACAAAAGAGCAGTATTCGCACTGCAATATGGGAGCCGCAGGAATTACTTGCTTTGCTGGGTGGCATAACTCTGTGCCTGCTGCCGGCTGTGTGGCTGGTACAGAAACAAGGATGCCTGCGGGCAACCTACGTTTCCATACTTTTGGGCGTCCTGTTCACTGCATTGGTGGCTAGTGCGTTTCTGCTACTCCCATACGCGGAGCATAACTGGCTGACCTGGCTATATACCTTGCTTCCCGGTCTGATTGCCCTCGTTCTGCTCCGGTTCGCGTGCCGAAAATAACACTGCAATTTGCATTGAAATACATCCATAAGATGCCCATGCCCACCATCCCCCGAATCCTGACCACCACAGCCCTGTGCCTTGCGGCGGTGGGGCTGAGTAGCTGCGTAAGTCAGAATTGTCGGAGTATCTGGCGCGGGGCTTATGAAGTAGACAAGGTCTGGTGGATAGAAGGGGTGAGAGATAATACAACCCCTATTTATCGCTACAATGGAGACTATTTTGTTCTGGGTAAAATGGGACCGGCAAAAGGCACGCTGAAGTCTCCCGGTTCAGTCTTCGAACGTAACTATTATCCGATATTGGAGAAAGCAGAACCCGCCTACCTGCGTTTAGATGAGGAATCTGCCCTGCTGGTTAAAGCAGCTATACAGCGTAAAGCTCAGGAGCCACTGAAGGTAACATTCCGCAGAAACCCGGCGCAACATCTCACGTCCCTGCCACCGGGAGCGCAACTCCTGCCTGTTGCGGCATACGTTGTACCGGATCAGAGGAAAATATACTCAGAAACAGAAAAGCTGGAGGATTCTGCCCATTCTACTTCCGAAAAATACTGGCGCTACCCCCTAAGCATACTCACAGCCGTTGCGGTTGATGCTCCTTTGACTCTCTTGGGCAATACGGCGCTGGGGGTAGGTCTTGTGGTGACAGCCCCGGTAACGCTTCCCATTTTTTTTATTGCGGGGGATGAGCTAGAATAGTCAGCCGCGAGCGCAAAACACCACTCAGGCTTCGATAAATCTACGCCCGGACAGGTCAGGCACCTCGATGATACGCCCGGACAGGCTCGCAAGACCATGACCCGCACCCGGCAGTCCAAGGACTCCACTTCGAGCAAATCCTCGGCTTTTGGCTCAGTTTTTGCGCCATCGGCAACAAAAATGCAGGAAACGCGCAACAATATGCCCCTCCTAAATTCGTCTGTTTTTTAGCACCCGGCTCAACACTCAACTGAAAGCTTGCAGCCATGCCTTGTTTTTGATATAGTCAAGAAATGAAAAGCGTATCGACAGTTTGCTGCATGGCTGCGTTGGCCCTCAACAGTTGCGTGTATGTTACCACCAATTTGGGTGGATTCACGAACGATTTGGGCGTACAAAAGGCACTTCGCGTCAGCGTCACTCAAGAGCCGGAACCGGATGCGACTGCCTATGTCTCTGCCAACCCGCAGGATTTCCAAATTTACAAACTGGGTAATGCCTACTATATGAAAATGTACATCACCTACGCCCAGAAAAAGACCGCACTCTTCAAGATGTATACCGTTTTCGGCGAGGATAAGTTCTGCGAATTCTGGAGCCCCACCAAGGAGCGCAAGGCCTCCCTCACCCCGGAGCCATACATGGTGTTGATGTCGCCCGCAAGCGTATACCGCTGCCTGCGAATCAAGCAATACACTCCGCCTGCGGAAGCGCTGCCCACAATCCCATACGCCGAGTTTGACTTTGCATCTGCTCAACAGTGTAAGGTCAATTTAGAAAAAGCGAAGGATGGCGGTTATTTCAATAACCAACACTACACGCCCAGCCCCCGTCTTCCTGAGCAAAAATATGCCATACACTACGCCCTCAAGCCTGTTTCTTGGGCGCTGACGGCTGTTGATTTTGTTCCGCAAGCCGTACAGGCAAGCGCCTTCGGCTTGTTCATTTGGCTGCCATCACAAATAGCGCAAACACAAGACCAACCGCAACAGCCCGTTCCCGCACCGAATCCGCGATAAATACACACTCTCCGACATCATAAGACGATACGACATCTTAGCTGCACACTCGTTGCTCAACAATACACGCTTAGTTATGACCATGCCCCCATTCCGAAAAATCCTTGCCACCACAGCCCTGTGCCTTGCGGCAGTGGGGCTGAGCTCGTGCTGCTCTCAAGTACACCAATATATTTGGCAAAAAGCAAAAGTGGCAGAAAATGCTGAGTGGTTTGATAATAACAACAGCATTGAGCTGTTCTCCGATGGCAAACATGTGTACGCCAAAGGCAATCGTGGCACGGTACGCGGCTGCTTCATCTGCGGGCCGATTGCGCTCCTTATTCCCATTCACGGAGGCCCCGGCGGGTACGCCTCTTTTGAGCCATCAAATGACGATACCACGCCCATCTACTATCTTTTGGATGCCGATGAAGCGCGTGAGGTTCGTAAAGCAGAAGTCGCCGGGAAGCAGTCTGTTCACATCTTCCCGTGGTTCGGTGAGCTTACCACCCTGCCGGCCCATGCAAAAGCCCTCACCGTGAAAGGCGAGACATCGGAGAAAATGAAAATAGATGGTCACCCCGCATACGATGAAGATGTGCCATACACCACCGATGCGCACAAATACTACGCATACCCGCTGGGTGTACTCACTGCCGTAGCGGTAGATGCCCCGCTCACCCTTGCTACCAATGCCGTTTCATTGGTATGTTGCGCTGCCGGAGCTGCTATTGGGCTACCTTATGCCGGAGTGCATGCTATTTACGAATCTTGCACGCAAAATGCACCGGACGCAGAGCCCTCACCTGAATCCGGTAACATAATGCCGTAACAAATACACATTTTCCACACTATGAATCTGAGTCCTTGCGTATATTCTGTGCTTGTTGTGCTATGCATGTTGTGCCTGAGCAGCTGTATGGTGAATCATGCGCGTGTATATGAACAAGCTTTTGAATACGATGGCGTATTGGTAGAAGAACCAACGATGCATTATATGCACGGGGGGAAGCCCTATCGCCGTGGCACACGGGTCCGAACGCAATGGACCCGAGACTCTTCTTGGGCATCGTTTGCGGAGAACATTGTAGGCCCCTCCCGCTGGGAGCTCACCATGATTCCCGGTTCAGAATCCGTCACCCTTTGCCGAGAACTCGTGCGCGGGGAAAACGGCCTGGTTTACCACCCCGATTCTGAATGGCAAGAGGCTACTTTCTCCATGCCCCAAGCTCTCCGAGACCCTGCCGACAATTCACCGCATAGGGTACGCGCCCACGAGCTGACCACCTGTGCGGATTCTCAGCATTTGACATGGCGTGGCCTCTATGCCCTGCCGGCGGCGGTGGCGCTTTTTGTTGTTGAAACGCCTGTTAATTTAGTGTCCTCAGTCTATCATCTCCTCAAAGGCCTTTGAGGTGACTCGCTTAGTTATGACCAGCTTCCAAAAAATCCTAACCACCACAGTCCTGTGCCTTGCGGCGAATAGCATGGTACCGCTTCAGGCTGCGGAATCGCTTTCGTACCTGCACCCTGAACAAGCGCAGAGAGTCATTGACATCTATCGACAGACTCCGGAGCTGAGAGAGGAATACGAATCGAGGTGTAATTGGGTTTTTGTTCCCATGCTGTATCATGAAATCACACCGGACTGTTATCTGCTTTGCGTTGAAGTCGGTTCCGGCGCAAGTATTTATTTGTTTAGTTTGGTAAAAAAACAGTCAGATGGCAACTGGCTGCTGCTCAACCATTCATTCATGGGTCCGGAAGAGCCCGGGCATGACCTCCGTTGCAAACTCGAAAACGACCGCTACCTAATCGAAATACAGTGTGGCAGGGAATGGAGAACTGTTTTTTCTGGAAGATTCTCTCAACCGACTCGTACTTATCAATATATCAATGTCTCCAAATGAAAACTATTTCCTCGTCTATTCCATCGGCAACATAAATGCCGGAAACGCGCAACAAAATGCCCGCCACGAGCGTCTATTTATTAGAAAATCTGCACTTTCTGCAATTTTTTGTTGCGGATTCGGTACCGGGAAGTGAGGTGAGCCCCGACAAAAACCAGATGCGTTAACGAATTTTAGGGTAGAAAACGAGCCGTGTTTGGGGTAAAATAAACCGCAGACACAAAATGAGCAAGCAACGCAAACAATACACAGAGGAGTTCAAGGCAACTGTTGCCTTGAACGCAATGAAAGGCGAAAACAGCCTACAGGAACTGGCCGCAAAGTATGGTGTAGCGCCTGGGCAGATAAGCGAATGGAAACAACAGTTGCAGCAAGGGGCTGCCCAGTTGTTTGTCCGTAAGAATAAGGCAGATAAAAATCTGCGAAAGCTGGAAAAGAAAGTTAATGACCTAGAACAGCTGGTAGGACAAAGGGAATACGAACTTGCTTGGCTAAAAAAAAAGGCAATGAGTGTACCTGCGTGGAGGGACGCTATCAAATGATAGACGAAGCAGAGCCATGTATAAGTATTCGCCGCCAGGGCCAGTTACTCGGCTTGCATAAATCGCGACTATACTACACCACGAAACGCTCAGAGGCAGCCAAAGCAAGGGATAAGCAAGCCAAGCAAGTTATATTGGCATGGTTATTGAAAGACCCATGTTTAGGTTATCGCCGCCTGACAACGCACGTTAGCAACGCCTTACAATATCAGGTAAACAGAAAATATGTAAGGAGGCTGATGAAGGAGCTGGGGCTTAAGGCAATCTATAGCAA
Source organism: Akkermansia sp. (assembly GCA_045124875.1). Classification (GTDB taxonomy): domain Bacteria; phylum Verrucomicrobiota; class Verrucomicrobiia; order Verrucomicrobiales; family Akkermansiaceae; genus Akkermansia. Next base: position 8,674 of record JBGVMR010000018.1, on the reverse strand, counting down.
GCGCAATACCAGCAAACCGCACCCCAAACACGAGAAAGTACCTTACTTGCTTAAAGGCATGCAAATAGATAAGCCGGACATGGTATGGGCTACCGATATAACCTATCTGAAGGTGGAGGGAAGAACATATTATCTGTGCGTTGTCATAGATTGGGCAAGTCGTGAAGCCTTAGGGTATAGCATAAGTCGAAACATGACCGTGGAATTATGCCATGAAGCATTGACGATGGCATTAACAAGCGGGAGGAAGCCAGAAATCCTCAATACCGATCAGGGGAGCCAGTTTACTTCTGAAACGTGGCTTACCCGAGTGAGGATGCTGGGTATTAGACCAAGCATGGATGGCAAAGGCAGTTGGAGAGATAACGTGCGAATGGAGCGGTTCTGGCGCACCTACAAATACGAGTTATTCAACTTGTACGACGATGTCACAGTAGAGGCTATAGAACAGCGGCTCAAGATATGGATACGCTACTACAACAGCGAGCGATTGCACGCAGCCCTGGGCAATAAAACCCCGGAGGAATGGAGAAAAGAGCGTCAATCTGCAGCCTAACCCCCATCCGGCGATTTTTTTTTGCGATTTTTCCGTTCCGTCGAGGCTCCCTTCGCTCCGCTCTGGGGTTGCGCTACGCGCAACACGCCACGCCTACACTACAAAATCGCAAAAAAAAAGAGTTGACAATCAACGTGAAAAAATAGTAATCTAACCCCAGCTCCAAGCATCGGCTTTAGGTATTCCTTAAAAGCTTACGCCGGTGGTCAAAAAACGGGGTTCACCTCAAAGTATTATTACATGTAAAGGAGATAGAGAACGATGAAGACAATTTTCCACAAAATCCTTGCCACCACAGCCCTGTGCCTTGCGGCAGTAGGACTGAGTTCTTGCATACAAGCGTCCGACCTCGATGCAGCTGATACTGAGCCGCCGCTTCCCTCTGTTTCCGCCGTCAAGCTGCCACCTCTGGCTCAAAAGGCATTAGCCAAGACCTTATCCGGAGAATTAGTTCCTAATGGGGCATACGAGGAGGATATTTCGGGGTATCTGCAAAATTCTTCTGAGGAAACGCGGTATATCATGAGAGTCTTAGCAAACAACAAGTGTGATTTAGGCGATGGTCACAGTATTTTGCGCATAGCAATCTTGCCAAATTTATGCAGAGACCTCGATGAGCTACTAAAGCAAGAGACACCGTCCGCAGAGATTTTAGACCATGCTGTGTGGATGGCTTCCAAATTAGAATTGCATAACCTGATTACCTTTTTGGTTAATCTGGGAGCTCCGGCCAATAAATATAAACTGGGTGAATGATAGTTTTCTGCGCAAAACACCACCTGCAAGGCTAGAAATCCCCAAGGCTGTTCGCTTGTCTGACCCGGCATCCGTCAATCGCTTGGAAGTGTCTTTTTATCCCCTTGCAAGCGATGTTTCATTTTAGGTTGTCACCCGGTGAAAAATGCGCCTTAAACACCTGATTCTGTGTAGATTGCCAGTTCGAAACACCTTTACTTGTCACAGAGTCACCATTGCTACAAAATCACCTAAGCTCACAGAATCAACAAATTATAGATTCGAAGCATCTTTAGTGACCCTAAAAAGCGTTTGAGCTTAGCAAAACGGGCTTAGGCATGCTTAGGCTTTTTGGCCTTTGGGAGCCGTTTTGCGCCCGGCAGGGCGGCGGCGGAGCTTGCTCAGTAACGATTGTTGGAGATTTCTAGGCATGGGCCTTCACCGAACAGCCGAGAGCACGAATGCAGGGTAAAAATTTCATCTGCGCTCCAGATATCGTCATCGTCCATCTCACCTACCGCGATGTGCGGATTAACAACCGGGCATGCGTTGCGCTCGATAAATGATTCCACCACATGGCGAATGGCAAAAACAAGCCACTCTCGTGGGGTGGAGGGGGTGTCAACGGCGCGCAATTCCGGCAGTCCGAATCGAGACATTCCCTCAGTTTCCAGGCCTGTTTGGGGCTCTGTGGTGCAAGGCTGCAAGCGCAGCATACAGAGCAGCGGTTGCTCAGCATCTGCAAGCTCTGTTGCGGGGATGAATCCGCGCCCCAAATCGGCCGCTACCGCCTGTTCGCCCCAGCAGCAAAGCTCCTGCACCGCCCGAGCCAATCGGAACCCCGCAGCTAGGGGGAGCTCCCCGGCGGAGTTCCGACACAGCAGCAGCACCTGCCAGTCATGTGCCACGGGGGCCGCCCTGTCGGCCTCTGCCCTCTGCAGCTCGCAGCCATGACTCTCCGCCGGAAGCTCTATCGGCTTACCTTTCATCAGCACTCTTGCGCTGAAACTCGCCTGCGGCACACTGAGCAAAGCCCCGCGCGTTGCACCCCGAGCACGCAAGAAATCCAGCAATTCCTGATGCTCGGCACCGGTGGAGAATCGACTGTCCATAGCAACATCCAGCGGAGTAAAGCCACTGAGAGTACGCGCATTAACATCAGCCCCTTCCAGTAACAATCTGTCGGCAATCCGAATATCAGCGGCCACATCGGTCGCCTGCCGGTAGGAACAAAGCAAGTGCAATGCCGTCAAGCGGTCGGGGTTAAAGTCCGGGTGAGCCCCCTGCGGAGAAGCCCCGTGCGCCAGTAGCAGCTCAGCGATGTCCAGCCGTCCCCTAGCCAGTGCATCCAAGAGCGGCGGATATCCCGTGCCGGCATCCGGCGAAGCTCCATGCTCCAGCAGCAGACGAATCGCCTGCAGATTGCCATCCGCCACACATTGCTCCAGCACACCAAGCGCGAAAAAATGAGGCGGGTTCAATATAGCCGGATTCGCGGCACCGGCGTTCAGCATGGCTGTAGCCACCTGCCAGCGTTCTTTCTGCAACGCCATCTGTAGACAAGAGGCGATATCATCCTTGCATGTTTGAGAACCATCCCTCAGCGCAGTGCGTATGCAGCGCGAGGCAAGCTCTGGCTTATCTTTCTCGATAGCCCTGCGCAACTTATCCCATATTCCCTTGTCATTCAACAGCCATTCATTCCGCGCCCCCCAAATGGTCATAGCTAGGAACCCCAAGGAAAGCAGTAGCACAGCAACAGCCCTGTCGGTGTACCCCCCCGGCAGGAGAACCATACTCGCCACAGCCACCACTACCCCCAATCCCCAGAGAGCCATGGCTGCCAAATGTCCCGACTTCATCATTTTCCTGAGCCGGGTTATATCATGTTCTTTTACCTGAGTCAACAACGTTTTTATGAAGGCAATGCAGGAAACTCGCAACAAAATGCACGCCGCGCTTGAACAGAGGGGCGGGAATTGATATAATCCCCTGTAACAGATACACGCTTAGTTATGACCATGCTCACCATCTTCCCCCGAATCCTTGCCACCACAGCCCTGTGCCTTGCGGTGGCGGGGCAGAGCTCGTGCGTATCCCGCCTGCACCGGGTAGCCTATGAATACCCCCGCACTTATGAAGGCGCGGGATTAGAAGACAACAGCGTTTCCACAGGTGACAATGCTGCCGATATGAGGCTTACAAAACGCCTGTATGTGTATGAATGCGACGGTCAATGGTATCTGCCTGTTTCGCGCATATGCTATACAAAGAAAGTGATTCAAGGTGAACCGGATACGTCACAGGCTTATCAGATAGCCAATGTTTCTCATGAGGACAAACGGCAGTATTATCTCCCCATATCACCCGAATTCGCAGGCAAGCTGCGAACCGCATCCCGAGTCAGGAGCAGACAAAACGAGTTGACGGACTACATTACGCAGCCCAAGTTGTTGACGACTCTGCCGCCGCAAGCCAAGGCTTATCCTATTCTCATGCCTATAGCCCATGGACTGAATGGTGATTTGTTGGTACAAACAGATGCCCACGTCGGCCCATCCGCCATTCTGGCTTACCCCGCAGCAGCGGTGCTTCTCTTTGTGGTAGATATTCCGGTTACGGTGGTATCTTCCACCGTCGCCTTTATCGGCGTCGGCACCTATGTGCTTGTGACCGGGCGCATAGGCTGCTAAGCTAAAGCACGACATTCTCTCTTTTAGTATAAAAAGGCAAATTCCACAATGTTAGGACTTGCCCCAAGCTTCTATCCCTTTGGTATGAAAGACCAATGCGCCAAGAGATAAAGAGCCATCAGCTTGGAAAAGTTTTGACCGGAGTAGGGGCTCCCCGAGCCCAAGATTGAAATTGTACCCAATTTCGTGAATCTCACGATTTGCTTTAAGGACTTGTTGTCGGCAAAGAGTCTACAGGACTGCACAAGACTACATAAGAGTCTACAGGACTGCACAAGTCTGCACAAGATGTCGGAGACATGACGGCAGCAGAACTCTCTGAACGCCAAAAGAAAATAATCGCAATTCTTAAAACATCTCCGACAATCACCGCCAAGAAAATGTCGGAGACATTGTCGGTGAGTCCGCGCACAGTGGAACGTGATATCTCGATACTAAAGAAAATGGGGATACTACTCCGCAAGGGTAAAGACAACGATGGCGTGTGGGTTATTTTGAATTGAAAGAAAGAACAAAATAGCACCTGCTTGCCACGATATTCGTGTATGGCTGTCAGTAAATTGCAGATTACGGGAGTGAGTAAAGCCCCAGTCGAATTTAAATAATCGAACGTTTTCATACCTGATTGCTGTTTCTCTGCCCACTTTCAAGCCAAAAGTAGGCAGTAACGCCATAAAAGTGGGCAGGAACAAGCCGGGCCGGGGTATCGCTATTTCCTCGTGTTCCAGGACAAGGATATCAGCATGACCGGGGCTTACCCCATGAGCGAGTTCCTCAAGATTCCGGACGAACTGTAACCAACGCTCAAAACGCCACTTTGCACCACATGCCCCGCACCCGGCAGACCAAGGGCTCCACTTCGAGCAAATCCTCCCCTAGCAGCCCCATTTTCCCGCCATCGGCCACAAAAATGCAGGAAACGCGCAACAAAATGCCCGCCGCGAGCGTCTATTTATTAGTAAACCGACACTTTCTGCAATTTTTTGTTGCGGATTCGGTGACGGGAAGTATTATTATAAGTAAAGGAGATAGATATTAATGAAGACAACAAACAAGTGTTTCCACAAGGCTCTGGCCATTCTGGCGATGGCTTCATCGATTGTTTGCGCTGAGTCGACACAGGATGAACAGGGAGGAGCATTGGAAAATCAGCGGTTTATCGTCACGCAAGAAACGGCCCTGAACTTTGTGGAAACATTACCCAACGGGCAGTTGAAGTGGGGTGAGTGTTTAGAGTACCCACATGGTTGGGGGCAAGAGGTAAACATAAGCAAGGAAACAGGGCGAATTTATTTTTCTACCGAGTTCGTTTGTATCGAGGAGGGGAAGAAAGTGCTAAAAAGAGTGTATTTTGATATTACGGAAGCTATGCCGTTTTACCGCGATGCTCTTTCTTCCGTTTGCAGCCAGATTGCCCCCCGCTTGAAACAATTACGGCAGTCGCTCACTAGCATTACAGACAAAGAAAGTGCAGATCGTCTGGCCGCTGATATAGAACCGCTTTTGCCATTGGTCAGACTCTATTCAGAGGGAATTCCTGCCGAAATTCCCTCTGCCATTTGTTCGCATATCATGGAAGAACAGGGTATCATTAGTGACATTGAGGCAATTTATGAAGAAGCTATTCGCCTGATTATGGAACGCTATTTTGGTTCCGAGAGGCTGGATAAAGTCATGCGTGGTTTTGGAAGATAATACCAACTTATCCTGCGAAACTCGCAACAAAATGCCATCCACGCTTGAACAGAGGGGCGGGAATTGATATAATGCCCCGAAACTGATACACGCTTAGTTATGACCATCTTCCGTAAAATCCTGACCACCACAGCCCTCTGCCTTGCGGCCGTGGGGGGGAATAGCTGTCTGCAGATGCCAGAGTCAGCGTTTCTCTGCGGAAAAGCCCTTGTACTGAGACTCGATGATACAGAAATGCGCTTCGAATTCGCGGATAGTCATGTTGTTCGCAAATCTTCTCGTTTCACCCCTTTAACCGACGGAACAGAGCGGCAAATCTGGCAGGAAATTTATTACGTTTATTCGCCGGAAAAAGCAGAGTTTTACGAAGAAAGCCGCATCAACTCAGCTTCGGGGCAGGTACATGATGGTTACGGTTACTCCCGCTGGCACCTGCAATTTAATACAGCATCGGCGGGTACTGCCACCCTCATTGACAAACACCCATTTGCGTTCAAAGGACATAAGGTCGGACTGTCTGTCCCCTTCAGGATTGACCCCATGTCACCACATCTACCTCAGAAGCAAATCCAGGAGAAAACATTATGAGCAATGCCACCATCCACAGAATCCTTGCCACCACAGCCCTCTGCCTTGCGGCGATGGGGGTGAGCTGCTGCGTCGGTATTTGTTCCCAGACCTCTTTCTCAGGCAATGGCGGCGCAGGCGAGACAACGGGTGCAGCTTGGCTTTATATTGATGAAGTGTCCACGAGTGAGGATGTATATGAAGATGGTGCTACTTTTGTTGTCGAGGAGATGAGTGCTCGTTTTGTTTGTGCGGGGGAAAGTAAAATGATAAAAATACACAATTATCATCCTGCACGTGTGGGGTACTTCAAAAAAGGACAATGTTATTTGCTGCCCGCCTCTAAAAAGCTCGAAAAGCTGAATGCCAATAGTGTAATTCTCCTAGATGAAATACTGCAGCTCAGCCCCACAGAAATTGAGAACCAAAATAATACATAACCATGCCCCCATTCCGTAAAATCCTTGCCACCACAGCCCTGTGCCTTGCGGCGCTGGTGATGAGCTCGTGCATCAGCACAACTCACCGAGTTGTGAAAGCATGGGGGCAGAGTGCAGATGAAGTGTTCTGGACCAATGAGTTGGGAGGCTCAACCGACTGCCTTTACCGAGTCGGGAATGAGCTCTATGTGCAGGCGTACCGCAGTAGCGGCGAAGTTACGATGGGTGGCGTGAGACCATGTGGCAATATGTGGGGCGGGGATTGGGATGAACCGACTTATGAGGTAACGCCTCATACGGATAAAGCGGAAAAAGTTTGGTTGCGGCTGGTAAATACGAACCGGGATGAAGTGTGCCGCGAGTTCCGCTACGGCTCCCGACATTGGCCGTCAGAAGACATATGTCTTCACGTTTCTTGCAAGGATGCGCTTACACAGTTACCGCCCAATGCCGTTCGCCTTGCCATGCCACGGAAAAGGCGCGTCGAACTATATGTTGTGGACGGCCTGTCTGCCGGGCTGAATACCGAATACAGCTCCGCGCGCCCCTCCACCTATATCTCTGCAGATTCGCACGCGCTGTACGCCTATCCCCTCTCTGCCATCATGTTTGTGGGAGTGGATGTGCCCGTTACCCTCACAAGCCCGATATGGCTCATACCGTGCATATGTGTCAGCATTCCCCAATTATATAAATAATCCCCTTGCAAGCGATGTTTCATTTTAGGTTGGAGCTCGCTGAAAAATGGCACTTAAACTACTGATTCTGTGTGGCTTCTCAGTTCGAAGCATCTTTGCTTGCCGCAGAGCCTCCATCTGCTCAAAATTGCCTAAACTCACAGTATCAATAGATTGTAGATTCGAGACATCTTTGGTGACCCTAAAAAGCGTTCGCGCTTAGGAAAACGGGCTTAGGCATGCTTAGGCTTTTTGGCCTTTTGGAGCCGTTTTGCGCCCGGCAGGGCGGTGGCGGGGCTTGGGAGCGTGTAATGCCTAAGCGGGCGTATGTGTTGAAAATCAAGGCAAAACAAAAACCGAACCAGATTGTTTTCTGATTCGGTTTCTGGGGGTGGATGGGGAAGTCGACGCGGGCGTTAGCTGACCTGACGGCCCCACTCGCCCCCGGCAGGGCCGGGGTACCGGCTCGGAGTTGTCCTCGCCTCTCGGGGCGCGGGAGCCCAAGGGGCTTCGTCGAAGGCTACGCCCTCTCAGGCCGGGCTTCCGCGTGTGCTCAACAACCGCTCATGCCCTGCGGGCACCCGGTGAACCGGGGCGCTTATCCATCACCCGCAACGGGCAGGGGTGTGAGAAGCCCCGGAATTGCTCCATAAAAAAGGCACCCGGAATGGGTGCCTTTTTTATGGAGTTAACGAGCCACCAGCTTGGGAAATTTGAGCCCGGAACGTGCTTTTTTCGTTTTTCCTACGTTCAGCCAAAGCAAATATGGAATCACATTATAATATATTGGATAAAAGAGTTTTATGAAATTCGCTTCGCAATTCATGGGACTGTCGTATCGCTTGTAAGAGGTCAGGGAAAATGAAATACAGCATTCGCGGAGGGTGGGCAGAATCAACGCACAAAACACCACCCGCAAGATTAGGACGCCCCCAACGCTGGGCAAGAATGAGCCTCGGCTATCATCCTCCCCTTGCAAGTGTGTTTTTGCGCCATCGGCAACAAAAAATGCAGGTATTGCTCAACAAAATGCCATCCACGCTTGAACAGAGGGGCGGAAATTGATATAATAACCGGTGACATATACGCGCTGGAGTTGGAGTTTACTATAGCAAAGACCCCAAGTTCATTAAGTTGGGAGAAAAACTGCAAGATCTGCGCGATAAACACGAATTTGTGAGGATGATAAGATGGTCAATATAACAGATGTAAGACAGATTCTTCAATTCGCAATAGATGCGGAGATTAAAGTCTTTCTTGATGGCGGCTGGGGTGTAGATGCACTTCTTGGACATCAGTCAAGAAGCCATA
>JBGVMR010000017.1:0-7097 GCA_045124875.1 Akkermansia sp. | reverse complement strand
GCCACGTGGTGTAGCTGCGTTAGCAGCGGAACCCGTGGTAGTGGTAGAAAAGAATCTCGGAGCCCGAAGCAGCGCAGCTGCTGAGGCCGACAGCAGGGTGGCATCCCACCATAAGTATTGTTTATTCATTTTTTATAATGCTTTGTTATTTAATAATACGGTTTTTATCTGAGCTTGCTAACGCAAAAACAGGAGCGGGGCGTGCTGTCGGCCTCGTCGCCTTCGCTACGCTTAGGCTTCTCGGGCTCCGATTTTATTTTCATTTTACCCCGGGTTCCGCCGCTGACGCGGCTGCACCCAGGGCTAATAATCTATCGCCCCGCTATCACGGGGCTCGTAAATTCGCCTCACTAACGCGAGCCATCTGTCCGCTAAACTCCGATTAAGTGTTCATGTTTCTCATTATGCCCACGCGTGTTTAAAGCGTAAAGACAGGCGCGCTGTGCCTGCGCCGGTCCGGTCTTGCGGGAAGATGCGGGCTTGCCACGCCGAAGCTTTAGCGGAGGCGGGTTAAGAAAAATTAACGGGTAAGATTCTTAAAAGCTTGATTTTTACCGTCTAAAACAATAAAACGCCGGTTGAATTGCATTTTTTTGTAAATAAGGCTTGCAATTTGGGTGGATATATGGCATATATCTGCAAGTTTACACTGTACCATGCCTAAAGACACGTCTATCAAGAAGATATTGGTCATCGGTTCGGGCCCCATTATCATCGGGCAGGGTTGTGAGTTTGACTACTCCGGCACCCAAGCCTGTAAAACATTGAAAGAAGAGGGCTACGAGGTAGTGCTTGTCAATTCCAACCCCGCCACCATCATGACGGACCCGGAGACAGCCCCCCGCACCTACATTGAACCGCTCACTCCCGAGTACATTGAGAAGATAATCGCTCGCGAGAAACCGGATGCACTTTTGCCCACGTTGGGTGGCCAGACGGCACTTAACGCTGCGATGGAGCTGCACCGCCAGGGTATTCTTGAGAAATACGGCGTGCGCGTCATCGGCGCAGATGCCGACGCCATCGATAAGGGTGAAGACCGCCAGCGTTTCAAGGACGCCATGATCAAGATTGGTCTGGATGTACCGGCCTCGGGCGTGGCTCACAACATGACAGAGGCATGGGATATCGCCAAGAACATCATCGGCAATTACCCGATGATTATTCGCCCCGCATTCACCTTGGGTGGCACGGGTGGCGGTATTGCCTACAACAAGACAGAGTTTGAAGAGATTGTGATGCGCGGTCTCGACCTCTCCCCCGTGCACGAGGTGCTCATCGAAGAGTCTCTGCTGGGTTGGAAGGAAATTGAGATGGAGGTAATGCGCGACAGCAAAGACAACTGCATTACCATCTGCTCCATTGAGAACTTGGACCCCATGGGCGTGCACACCGGCGACTCCATCACCGTGGCACCGGCCATGACCCTCAATGCCCGCGAGTACGCCATCCTCAAAGAGGCCTCCTTCGCCATCATCCGCGAAATCGGCGTGAAGAGCGGTGGCTCCAACATTCAGTTTGCCATCTGCCCGCGCACAGGCCGCCAAGTGGTGATTGAGATGAACCCGCGCGTGAGCCGCTCGTCGGCACTGGCCTCCAAGGCTACGGGTTTCCCCATTGCCAAGTTCTCTGCCAAGCTGGCCGTTGGCTACACGCTTGATGAGCTGCTTAACGACATCACGCACAGCACCCCCGCCTCATTCGAGCCCACCATTGACTATGTGGTGTGCAAGGTGCCCCGCTTCACCTTCGAGAAGTTCAAGAAGGCAGATGAGCGCCTGACCACCGCCATGAAGAGCGTGGGCGAGGTGATGAGCATTGGTACCACCTTCAAAGAATCCCTGCAAAAGGCACTGCGCTCTCTGGAGACCGGCCGCTGGGGCTTCGGCTTTGATGCTAAGGACCCCAAGAACCCCACCCGCCAAGAGATTTCTGCCAAGCTTTCCGTGCCCAATGCAGACCGCATCTTCTGGATTCAGACTGCATTTGTCAACGGCTTTACGGCTGAAGAGATACACGACCTCACGCAGATTGACCCCTGGTTTATCGACCAACTGCAACAGCTTGCCGAGGCCGGCATGAAGCTGGCAGAGCTTGACCTGCTGGAGGCCAAGAAACTGGGCTTCTCTGACCGCCAGATTGCCCTTGCCCGCGGTTGCAGCGAGGACGACGTGCGCGCCGAGCGCAAGGCCAAGGGCATTGTGCCCACCTACCACTTGGTAGACACCTGCGGTGGCGAGTTCGTGGCACGCAACCCCTACTACTACTCCACCTACGGCCTGCGCAACGAGGCCCGCATCAGCGACCGCAAGAAGATTATGATTCTGGGCGGTGGCCCCAACCGCATCGGCCAGGGTATTGAGTTTGACTACTGCTGCGTGCATGCCTCCTTCGCCCTCAAAGAGTTGGGTTACGAGACCATCATGGTCAACTCCAACCCCGAGACCGTTTCTACAGACTACGATACCTCCGACAAGCTGTACTTCGAGCCGCTGACGCTGGAAGACGTGCTCAACATTTGTGATGTAGAGCAACCCTGCGGCGTTATCGTACAGTTCGGCGGCCAAACCCCGCTGAACCTGGCTGCAGCCCTTGCAGAGCGCGGTGTGCCCATCATCGGCACCAGCCCCCGCAGCATCGAGCTGGCAGAAGACCGCAAGTACTTCTCCGCCCTGTTGGACGAAATCGGCCTGCGCCAAGCAGAGGCCGGCACCGCCACCAATGAGGAGGAAGCCGTGGCCGTGGCCAAGCGCATCGGGTTCCCGGTGCTGGTTCGCCCCTCCTTCGTGCTGGGTGGTCGCGCCATGATGATTGTGTACGATGAGGCAGAGCTGCGCACCTACATGCGCGAGGCTGTGGATGCCTCCCCCGAGCGTCCCGTGCTGGTAGACCGCTTCTTGCAGAACGCGTTGGAGATTGACGTAGACGTGATTGCCGACGGCGAGACCAGCGTGGTGGGTGCCATTATGCAGCACGTAGAGCCCGCCGGCATTCACTCCGGTGACTCCGCCTGCATGATTCCGCCCAACAAGGTGAGCGATGCCATGCACGCAGAGATGATGCGCGCCGCCAAAGAGCTGGCCGCCAAGCTTAATGTGAAGGGCCTCATGAATTGCCAGTTCGCCATTAAGGATGAACAACTTTATGTGATTGAGGTGAACCCCCGCGCCTCCCGCACGGTTCCCTTCGTCTCCAAGTCCATCGGCGTGCCGCTGGCCAAGCTGGCTGCCAAGGTGATGAGCGGCATGAAGCTTGCCGAGCTCGGCTTCACCAAAGAGGTGGTGCCCCCCTACTACACCATCAAAGAAGCCGTGTTCCCCTGGAACCGCTTCCCCGGCATTGACGTGGTGCTCGGGCCCGAGATGCACTCCACCGGTGAGGTCATGGGTATCGACATCGACCCCGACCTGGCCTATATGAAGAGCCAGATTTCCGCCTTCAATCCGCTGCCGGACAAGGGCTTGGTGTTCATCTCCGTCAACGACCGCGACAAAGAGCACGTGCTGCCCATTGCACAGGAAATCGCCGCCGCAGGTTTCGACATCTGCGCCACCAAGGGCACCATGATTTACCTGCTGCAAAACGGCATTGAGTGTGAGCGCGCCTACAAGGTGCTTGAGGGCCGCCGCCCCAACATTGTGGACCGCATCAAGAACGGTGATATCGTCTTCGTTATCAACACCCCGGGCTCTCATGATGCCCGCGAGGACGAAGTGGCTATCCGCGCCGCAACCGTCAATAACAAGGTCTCTTACGCTACAGACCTTTCTTCTGCCAAGGCTTGCTCCGCCGCCATCCTTCACAACATGAACAAGGTGGCCGGGGTACGTACCCTGCAAGAGTACCACGCCTCCAACTGAAGAACCACACCAACCATTTAACAAAACGGCACGCAGTTTTCATGCTGCGTGCCGTTTTGGTGTTAGTGGGGTGAAGTCCCTTGCGCTATGAAAGCACTTATTATCTACCCATTAAACGCAGGATTAACAACGAAAAGGTTAATATAGCAGAGAAAGAATTGTAAAAACTCATTTTTTACATAAAAATATCTTGACTTTAATTTGAAAGTATGCTAAAGTGCCCCTACGCAAACGTAAAAACAGCATTACAACAAACAAAACCCAACATCAACATGAAAACAACAAAGCAGCTCTGTGAGATAGCCGAGGTACGCATGGGATACAACGTACGCGGCAGAGTAGAAGAGATAGCCGATGGGGCAGTACAGATGCTGCAGATGAAGGATTTGAATGATGCCGTATTGCCCGCAGATGCCGTGTTGATACGCACCGAAGTAGGTGCCCGAGCCGAAAGCGCACAAATACACGCCGGAGATATCATTATACGCACACGCGGTGCGAGTAACAAGACAACTTTTATAGCAGAGGAGCCCGAACTACCCACCATCCTCGCCTCTCCGCTGATGCTGATACGCGTGGCGGAGGGGTGCAGGGTGAACCCTGCATATCTCTCATGGCTGCTTAACCAAGACAGCACGCAAGAGATGCTTGCCAGTGTATCTGCATACGGCACGACCATACCCATGCTCAACAAAAAGACATTAGAGACCCTGAGTTTGGAGATTCACCCCGAAGAGCAACAAGAGCAAATACTTAAAATAGGCACCCTTGCCCGAGAAATCCGCGAGCTGACCCATGAGCTGGCTGATGCCCAACACCGCTATATCTCCGCACTGCTCAGCTGAAAATTAACCACCCTGCCAACATGAAAAACAATACATCCATCTTCAATGTTTTTGACTCATTTATCACCGGCAATGGTGTGATGAGCACAGAAGCATCCATTCTGTTTCTTGCCGGGCTGGTAGCCCGCAAAGCATTGTCGGACACCGTGCTGGAGCATAAAGCACGTATGAAAGGCGCTGCTGCCCTGCCGGCGTACAACTTTTTGCAGTATGCGGCAGAGGTAGAAGCCTTGCCGTCGTTCACCCAGTTGGTGGCAGGCATGGATACCACCGGGCAGGCGGAAGCCTTGCGGCAATACGATGCAGCTTGGGCTGCCGCCTTGCGCCCCCAGTGGCAAGTGTTGTATGCCTTGCCTGCAGAGCTGTTTGATGCCAAGCTGACCAATGTATGCAAAGCGCTTGCCGAGCAAGAGCTAGTTATCCAAGCACCCGGTGCAGCAGATTCGGACGCCGCTGTCTTCATGGATCAATGGTTGTGCGCACTGGCCACGGCATACCGTGTAGATATACAGATGACCCCGCCGGATATCTCCGCCCTCATGGTGCAGCTGGCAGCCCCTACGCCCGGCGATATTATATTAGACCCCTGCGCCGGTGTGGGTGCCTTGCTTATGGAGGCCGGTAAAGCAGCGCAAGGGAAGGTGCAGTTGTGTGCCTCTGAAATTAACTATAACAAGTTCTTGTTATGCTCCATCAATTTCTTGCTGCACGGCTATACGGGGGAAAGTTTGCATTGTGCTGATTCATTGACGGAATTATATGGGGGGTTGCCCTTTGAGCTCGGCGAGGATGGCCCGGCGGCGTATTGCGATATCGTGATTGCCGATACACCATTCGGCATACGCTTGTCGGATTACGGCTATGCAATGCACCGGCGTTATATGATACCCCCGAGAAACCGTGGCGAGATTTACTTCGTGTACCGCGCGTTGGAGCTGATTAGGCGTGACAAAGGAACGATTGTTCTCACACTGCCTGCCGGGTTCTTATCTGCCATGGGTAAAGAGTGCATCATACGCAAACAGCTTTTGGAAGACGGTGTGGTAGATGCCATTATTCAACTGCCCAAGGGGATTATGTACGGCAGCGGCATCTCGCCTGTGCTGCTGGTTCTTAATTACCGCTCAGAAATGAGGGATGAGTCAAAGCAAGAGGTTTTCTTTATAGATGCAAGCTCCCTCAACAAAGTGAAGCGCGGGCGGGCAGAGCTCTCTGCTGCGGATATCAAACACATTGTTGATTGCTACAAAAACCGCACTGTGCACAGCGGGTTCTCTGCCTGCATCAGCCTGAAGAAAATTCAGGCAAATGAGTTTAACCTGATGCCCTCTCGCTACATTAAGGAGGAAGCCTATACCCTTATTCATGACCCTGCTCAGCTGGCTGCTCATATAGACCACCTGAAACTCACCATATCTCAAAAACAACAAGAGCTTGATGCCTTGCTGAAAGATTTGTTCAATTAGTTGTTAGAGAGTGACACGCAAGGAAGATGCTCAAGAGCATGTGTGCCCTAGTATGCTCTTATCTTCCTTGCGTGTTTTCTTTTTTCTTAGGCGTAGGTAAACACCCCTGCGATATTCAAAACAGGAGTATGGCTTTGCAACACAGCGCCGCAAGTGCCTAACATATAGCCCCCAATTTACTGAAACCGATAGATTTTTGCTTGTTCTGCAAGCTTAATCTGCTATACTGTTGTGTATGATAACCCGTGCCATTGCCATGTTGAGCGCACCTATGTGCGCAGTGTGCCATGCAGAGCCTGCAACTGCCGCAGCCATACCGCTGCAAGAGAACCCGGCCCTTTATGCGGCTTTTCAGGAGCATGCCGAAAACATCCACCGGCGTTTGCTGCCCATGGATAAGCTTTTCATCTATGAAGGCCCCGGCTTTACCCGCGAAACAGCATGGGTGGTAGATGGTGCAGAGCTTTCTCAAGCCCCCGCTGCGGTGGTGCGCCTGTTGTATTTTATCTATGCCGATGAAGAGCGCTTCCCCGTGGTGGCATTCAACCAAGACCGCCTCGAGATTGACGGCAAAACATATCTCTACACCGCCAACACCATCCTTTACGAGGGCAAAGAGTACCTTGTGGAGCAATGGGTTGATATATCCGCCTATTGGCGTTGATTCTTTCCTTGCCCATCCTCCCTCAATGATGGTGCGCCGAATCATATTTTGGCACTGTTAAGGGTTGCAGTTGATAGATGTGACAGCCCGATAAATTTTAATTTATCGCGCAGATGGCGCTTGCCTCGGCGAAGCCCGCAGGGCGAAGACGGGAGCCGTAGGCGAGCGGAATTTCAGAGCCTCGCCGCATGGCGAGGCGGCATATGGTAGCCCGGCGGTGCAGCCCGAAGGGCGGAACCCCGGGTCCGAAATAAACGTTATT
>JBGVMR010000016.1:0-11667 GCA_045124875.1 Akkermansia sp. | reverse complement strand
TAATTTGAAGTACGAGTTACGAGATTCAAAATACGAAGTAATAGTTAGGCATACAGCCGTAATGACAGCGGCAACTCATGCGCGGCTTTGCAACACTGCGCCGCAGGCGCCTGACTCTGAACTTCGTACCTCGTATATCGTCATTCGTACATTCAAACTCCGATTTATCAACCAAAATATTTGACAGAGCGAAACAATAAAGCGGCACATACCAAGCCCATAAAAATCCCCCGCAGTTGAGCAGCACTGCGGGGGATAAAAAGTGAGTGAGTTGTTATTGGGGGTTATTTGCCGTACTCCACAATATCTTGCAAGAGCTTGACGGTGAGCTGCACGGCGGCGGAGAGGTCGCGTGCGTCAAGAATACCGTTGTGGGCGTGGATGTAGCGGGTGGGAATCCCCAAGACAATAGCGGGTGTGCCGTGCCAGTGGGGGTAAGATGCTGCGGCATCTGTACCGCCGGTGCGGCGCACGGTGGCTTGGTGGGGTATACCGTGCTTGGTGGCTGTGGCCAGCACAAAGTCTGCAAAGGCGGGCGGGGTGATGTTGGTGGGGTCGTACAAGCGCACCTGCACACCCTTGCCCAGCACACCTTGGCGGCAGGTGGAGCTTTGGCCGTAGGTGTCGTCGGCGGGCGGGCCCTCCAGAATGATGGCGTAATCAGGTACTTCTTCATCTTGCAGGGCGCGGGCGCCACGGGTGCCGACCTCCTCTTGCACGGTGGCAATGGCGCGCACGGTGCAGGGCAGGTCAAGGTCTTTAATGGCCTGCATGGTGCGAATCATGGTGTAAACACCGGCGCGGTTGTCGAAGGCTTTGCCCATCCAACGGTGCTCCACAGCGAGGGGTTGCAGCTGCACATCGGGCATCACACAGCAGCCCAGGCGAATGCCGAGGGCTTCTACCTCTTCTTTGGAGGAAGCGCCTACATCCACAAACAGAGCATCATCGGGCATTACCTGCTTGCGCTGGCTTTCGGGCAGCAGGTGCGGGGGCTTGGTGCCGATTTGGCCGGGTATGTGTTTGCCCTCGCGGGTAATCACGGTAACACGCTGGCTGGGCAGGGTGTGGTTCCACCACCCGCCGAGCGGCACCAGCAGCAAGAAACCATCATCCGTCACCCCCTGTACCATAAAGCCAATCTCGTCCATATGGGCAATCAGGGCAATGGTGGGTGCGCCTGCGGGGCCGGGCTTTTCGCAAATAAGGTTGCCGCTGCGAGAATAGGTGATGGTGCCGCAGCCCTCGAGCTCGGCGGCAATAACGGCGCGAATATCGTCCTCAAACCCGGAGACGCCGGCGGCGTTGCTGCATTTTTCTAAGAGTTCTTTGTTGAACATGGTGTCTGGTTGGTTAAGGGGTTCTGTAGCAAAAGTGGGGGTAACGGTTAAAAATAATGCGAGTGTCAGTAATCTTTTAAGCATAATGAAACATGTGGGGGGATTATTTGCGCACTTTGTAATCGCCATCGCCTACGGAGAGCACCTCTACGCGCACACGCTCTAAGCCCTTGTGGGTAAAGCCTAAATCGTGCGCAATGGCGGCCGATACATCGATGAGGCGCCCTTTTACAAAGGGCCCGCGGTCCGATACACGTGCCTCTACGCTCTTGCCGTTAGCCAATGAGGTAATGCGTACGCGGCAGGGCAGGGGCAGGGTGCGGTGGGCGGCATAGTAGTCGCCCTCGCGCAGGGTTTCGCCAATGGCATTCATACCGCCGCCCTCCTCGTAAAACGAGGCGATACCCTCCTCCTTATAGCTCAGGGCCGGGTGTACATCCATAGGCACAAAGCGATGGCCCTTAACGGTGTAGGGGGATTTTTTGTATCCTTTGTAAGAATAGTGGGTACTCTGGCAAGAGCTCAAAATGCCGGCAACAGCCAGCATGGCAACGGTGAATAGGCGCAACTTCATGTATACTATTATAGCATATAGATGCCATAAGGCAACCCTGCAATTTGTCCGTATTGCTGCCGGAGCAGAAAATGGCAGCAAAACAACCCCGCGCACACATTTAACGGACTATGCCCCAAAACGCCGCAAAAAGCGCTTGCAAATGGGCGGCAAAGGCGTACAATAGGCGCATGGACCGCATGTGCGGTTCTGCCTCTATTAAACATCACCCGTACATCCATGTACACCAGCCTTTTTGATATATTTTCCATCGGCATAGGGCCCTCCAGCTCGCACACCATGGGCCCCATGCGGGCCGCCGCCGCATTTGTAGCAGACCTTAAAAAGCGCGGGGTGCTCAGCCTCGTCAACAGCGTGCAAGTGAGTTTGTATGGCTCTCTGGCGCTTACGGGCGAGGGTCACGGCACCCCCGGCGCTGTGGTGTACGGCCTACTGGGGTTGGATGCCGAGACGCTTGATTTAAGCATAGACCACATAGGCAAGGTGAGCGCAGAGGGCCGCCTGCTGTTGGGTGGCGAGCACAGCATAGGCTTTTGCATAGAGCAAGACATCGCGCTGGAGTACGATATAACGCTGCCCGAGCACGCCAACGGCATGCGCCTGCGTGCTTGGGATACCGAGCGCGAGCTGCTGCATGAGGAGTACTTCTTCTCCATCGGCGGTGGTGCCATACGCCGCCGGGCCGAGATGGGCGACACCCCACCCGCCGCCCTCAACGTGCCCTACAATTTCAACTCATGCGACCAGCTTATCGCCATTTGCAGAGAAGAGGAGAAAAGCATCGCCCAAATCGTCATGGCCAATGAAAGCGCCCTGCGGTTCCGCGAGCTGGTGCGCAAACGCATGCACACCATCTGCAACATCATGAGCGCTGCCATAGACCGCGGCGTGGCCACCCCCGGTGTGTTGCCCGGCTCTCTCAAGCTCAGCCGCCGCGCCCCCATTATCTACAAACGCCTCGAGCAGCTCTTCCACAGCAATGAGACAGATGCCCTCACCATCATCGACTGGATTAACCTGTGGGCCTTTGCCGTGGCAGAGGAAAACGCAGCCGGTGGCCGCGTGGTAACCGCCCCCACCATGGGCAGCGCAGGCATTTTGCCCGCCGTGCTCCGCTATTACGAGCGCTACGGTGCCAAGTCCTCCCCCTACTCCATAGAGCAGGGTAAAGAAATCTTCTTGCTCACCGCCTCGGCCATTTGCAGCCTTTACCGCGCCAACGCCTCCATATCCGGCGCAGAGGTAGGCTGCCAGGGCGAGGTAGGCGTGGCTTGCTCTATGGCTGCCGGTGGCTTGGCCGCCGCCATGGGTGGCAGCCTCAAGCAAATCGAAAACGCCGCAGAAATCGCCATGGAGCACAACCTGGGCCTCACCTGCGACCCCATCTGCGGCTTGGTACAAGTGCCCTGTATTGAGCGCAACGCCATCGGCGCCGTCAAGGCTGTAAACGCTACGCGCCTTGCCCTGCGTGGCGACGGCTCTCACTATGTGAGCCTTGATAGCGTGATTGCCACCATGGACGAAACAGGCCGCAACCTACACGCCGGCTACAGAGAAACCGCCTTGGCCGGCTTGGCCAAAAACGCCCTCACCTGCTGAGGTACCCGCTGTTTTTTCATATTTCTGCCCCCCTCTTATGCCTTTAAAACCGAGGCATAAGAGGGGGGTATCCATAAGAAATATGATAAAATTTAAACATAGCCTGAAATATGTTCAAATAAGGTGAGTACGCGATTTTTTTATTTAGCATCACCGAAACACAGTTTGCATACACGATTCTTGCTTGCGTTATCCTTAAAAACAAGTAGAATGAGAGGAAACTGTTTTAGCATGGCATCACTCTCAACATACATAAGCATAGCCCTGGGGGGAATCATCATCCTGACGGGAGACTTAGCACAAGCCCAATCGTTGAGTGGTGCCACCCGCACCCAAAATAACCAGAACGGTGCGCAGAAAGCAGACCCGTCGGAGTACTTTTTGGTAGCTTTCGGGCACTGTCAAGATGCCGAAAAAGCTGCCGCAGAAGGCAACTATGCAGAGGCTATCAAAAAAGCCAAACAAGCGGAGTATGTGCTGGCAAAAATCGTAAAAATGTTTCCTACCTGGAAACCGGATATGGTGCGATATCGCCGTGAAAAGGTAGCAAAAATGCTGGCAAGCTACCAAAAGTCAGCGGCAGATGCCCCCATACCCACCGGCAGACAACCGGGCAAGGCACTGCCTGCGGTAGAGCATATCGAGCTGCCCAACATGCCGCGACACCAGAGCTCTACCGCTCAGGGGCAAATTATTGACCCCAACAGCGTAGAAATGCCCAACTACGAAACAACGGATACCGAGCTTTACAACACCATTGCACGCCTCAAGGCAGAATGCGCCCGACTCTCCGAAGCTTGCGCCAAGCTGGAAGACCAAAATACGGCACTCAGAAAAGACTTGGCTAAGGCACAGTTGGAAATGGAGCGCTACAAGAGCGAGTGCGAAGACCTGCGCACCAAAATGGCAAAAGAGCGCGCGGCCGGCAACGAGCTGGTGGCCTCGTACGCCCAACAATTGGCAGAAAAGGAAGCCCAGCTGCGCGAGTCTGAAAAAGCACGTGCAGAAGCAGAAGCCAAGGTAGCAGAGCTGCAAGCCGAGCTGTTGGCCACACAAAAGGCCCTGAGCGAGGTAACGGCAGAGCGCGATGCCCTCAAAGCAGAAAACGAAAAATTGCGTGCTATCATAGACCTGAATAACCCGGAAAAAACAAAGGCTCTGCTGGACCAAAACCTGACACTGGCAGACCAGCTTAAACAGGCACGCGAGCGCGTGGCTGAATTGGAGTCAGCCTTGGCCGGCTCGGCAGATGAAAACAGCGTACTGAGCGAGCAGCTGGAAGAAGCCCGAGAGGCAGAACAGGAATTGCGCGAACAATTGGGCGCCGTTTATGACGAAAACCGTGGCTACCGCCGCCGTGTCTCCGAGCTGACGGAGCGCCTCAATAACTTGGAAGCCGCAGCCAAAGCTCAAGCAGAGCAACCTACCGTAGACCCCGCCGTAATTGAAGAAACAGAGGTACTCAAAGACATCATCGAAAAACAGCGCCGCACCATCGAAATGCAGGAAGAAGGCCGCAAAATGATGCTAGAGACCTACAAAAAGCTCAAAAGCGAGAACGATGAGCTGGTGGTACAACTCGAACGCTTGGAAGAAGAGAGCAAGCTTGAGCTCACAGAAGCGGAAACCCGCATGATTGAGGCTATTCGCAACGGCGAAGCCGATGTAGAAGGCGCAGACACCACTACCGAGGCCGCCCGCCGCAGCGTTGCCATCGAAACCCTCACCCAACAAGCAGACAACGCTTTCAACAAAGGCCGCTATACAGCAGCCGAGCAGCTGTACCGTACACTGTACGATTACCAGCCCGACCACGTGCCCTGCTTGGTCAATTTGGGTACTATTTTGCTCTACCGCAACAAATGCGAGGAAGCCATTGAATACCTTGTGCGCGCTACGCGCTTGGCACCCGATTTGCCCATCTCATACTTCTTGGCAGGCATTTGCTACTACCGCCTCAACCGCATGGAAGAAGCAGAGCAGATGTTTATTGCCACTATAGAGCTGGACCCCGCCAACGCAGAGGCGTTCTTCTACCTCGGCAACATAGAGGGTATCTCCGGCCGCGTAGAATTGGCGCTCAGTCACTTTGCCGCTGCGGTAAAACTCAAGCCGTCACTGGCAGATGCCCATTACAACATGTCGCGCCTGTACGCAGAACTGGGGCGCATACCGGACGCCATCCGCGCCTACAACCGCGCTATACAGGCAGGTGCAGAACATGATGAAGAGTTTTATAATTATCTGAGCGCTCACCAAGACAAAGGCAAACAAGCCGGCGAAGACCTTGTGGCACTGGTTCAACCCGAGGATGAAGCCAAAAAGTTGTCGAAAAATCCTGAAGAGTCTACACCAACACCGGACCCCGCCGCACAGCCTGCCGAGCCCGACCCGCAAGCGACTGACCAACCGCAACCGGCAGAACCCGATCAACAACCGGAGCAACAGCCACAGCAGCTGACCGAAGAAGAGCAGGCCCAAGCCGCTCACGATGCCGTAATGGCTGAAATTGAACGCTTGTCCACCACCGGTGCCAAAGAGGCCCCCACGCCCTCCGGCGCAGGCCGCGATACCACGGTAGACAAGAGTAGATTCGGTACCACCACCGTGCGCGTCAAAAAAGGCAGACACACCAAGAAAATACGCCTGCGTGTCAAACGCCCCAGAGCCCAACGCATCCGTGAATCGGGCGGCGAAATCCGCGAGCTTAACCCGCCTAAGCCTCAGAAAAGCACGAAAAAGACCAAAAGAAAGAAGCGTTGAGAGGTGTTTTATCCCCCTTTGTGCTCTAATTTCACCCCATTTGGGTTATTTTTAACTCGCCAAGGCGGTGTTGATGTGATAGTATACTCAAGGTTAAGAATTTTTTGAGTCATGCGATTTTTATCACAACTTATAACAAGCATCTGTCTACTGGCGGGCAGCCTGCTCTGCCAAGCTCAAACGGCTACAACGGTGCAGCCGGACTATACACTGCCGGCTGCTACTCATGCATCAGATGCCAACCGCGAAATGGATAAGAAGGAGGCCATGATTGATGAGGCCGACTTGCCACAAGAAGCCAAAGACACGCTGCGCAAAGTTGCACCGTACCTCAATGAGTATGTGCTCAAAGGTTATATCAACCTCAAAGAGCACCATGCATTGGATGGACACAGCGCCCTTGACCACGCCCGCATGAGGGCTAACTTTCTGCCCCCGCCCAACGGCATCC
Source organism: Akkermansia sp. (assembly GCA_045124875.1). Taxonomy (GTDB): domain Bacteria; phylum Verrucomicrobiota; class Verrucomicrobiia; order Verrucomicrobiales; family Akkermansiaceae; genus Akkermansia. Next base: position 4,940 of record JBGVMR010000016.1, on the reverse strand, counting down.
CTTGCCCGGATTGTGGCCAAGTCGTACTCAACCGCAATAAAGATGACCTGCCGGCTTGGACCTGCCACTATACCGGCAACAACGAGCAGTACGCCCGTTTCCCCATCCCCCTGCGCCTTTATGCCCATGAGGAAGCAGGCATGGGCCTGTGGGAAAAACTCTGCCACCGTGTAGAGGTAGACCCCTTCAACCTGGCAGCCACCATCATCTTCTTCTTAGCCATTCTCCACACTTTCCTTGCGCCGAAAATCGCTTCATACGCTCACCATTTGGAGAAAAAGCACAAAGAATCGCTGCGCGCCCGCAAGTTCCGCATTGAGCACCCCGAGCAGCGACTGCCCGTATCCTTCACCTCCACCATCCTTCACTTCTTGGGCGAGGTAGAGGTGGTATTCGGCCTGTGGGTAATACCTTTTGCCTTGGTGTGCATCAACTACTACTCCATGGAGGACTTCCTGAAGTATGTGGACCACGATGTCGTGTTTACCGAGGCATTGTTCGTAGCCGTGGTAATGGTAATTGCCGCCTCTCGCCCCATATACCGTTTGGCAGAGATTACGCTTAAGAAAGGTGCCTCACTGGGCAAGGGTACACCTGCTGCTTGGTGGTTGTCCGTACTGTGCATTGCCCCGTTGCTGGGCTCTTTCATCACCGAGCCCGCCGCCATGACCCTGGCCGCCATTCTGCTCAGCAAGAAGATATACCAGCTCAAACCCAGCCTGCCGCTTTGCTACGCAACACTGGCACTGCTCTTCGTGAACGTCTCAGTGGGTGGCACCCTCACTCACTTTGCAGCCCCGCCCATCGTGATGATTTCCGAGAAGTGGGATTTCGGTTTGGCACACATGTTCCTTAACTTCGGGTGGAAAGCCGTTGTGGGCATTCTGCTGGCCAATTTCATCTACTTCATGATTTTCCGCAAGGAGTTCAAGAGACTGGAGGAGGTACAGCGCAGCCAAATGGCCTTTGAGCACGCCGTGCCCACCACGTGGGAAGACCGCCAAGACAACATCCCCGTGTGGGTATACTTGGTATCCATCGGTTTCTTGGGATGGACGGTCTACTTCAACCACCACCCCGCGCTCTTCATCGGCGGCTTCATGGTCTTCTTGGGCTTTACCTTGGCCACCCCGCAATACCAGAACCACGTTACCATCAAGGTACCGCTGCTGGTAGCCTTCTTCCTTGCCGGCTTGGTAACATTGGGTGGCGTGCAAGGCTGGTGGATGGAGCCCGTGCTGCAAGCCCTCTCCGAGATGGGCGCCACAGCTACCATGGGCTTAGCCAGTGTGCTGACCGCCTTCAACGACAACGCCTCTGTCACCTACTTGGCCAGTACCGTACCGCACCTGCAAGAGCAGATTAAGTACGCCATTGTGGCCGGCGCCGTTACGGGTGGTGGTCTCACCGTGATTGCCAATGCCCCCAACCCTGCAGGCCAGGCCATTTTGGGCAAGTACTTCAAGGGAGGCATCAATGCCATTAAGCTTTTTGCATGGGCATTCATCCCCACCACCATCATGTTCTTCATGTTCTTGCTCACTTGCCCCACAGAAGGCACCTCCCCCGTCGAGGCCCAACAGCCGCAAGCTGTAGAGGCTACCGCAACACAGCATGTTTGCAACCACACGGAACAGCCCGCCGCAACACCTGCCCCCGAGGCAACGGTAGAGCAGACCGCAGAAACCAACTGATTTTACCCCAATATGTTTACCGGCATAGTAGAATGCACCGGCAAAGTTATAGCGCGCACCCCTGTTGAAAAGGGAGCGCGCTACACCATTGATATCCCCTTTGCGGCAGAGCTGGCGTTGGGCGACTCCGTAGCCGTCAACGGCTGCTGCCTCACCGTTGATAAGGTTCAAGGCACACAGGTGGAGTTCGACCTGCTTACCCAAACCATGCGCGTTACCTCGCTGGGCACGCTGTACCCGGGCTCCATCTGCAATTTGGAGCGAGCCATGGGAACCGGCGGCCGCTTCGGCGGGCACCTCGTCATGGGGCATGTGGATACTACGGGTACGGTTGTTTCCATCACCCCGGTGGGGCAAGACCACATGGTGCGCATCCGTATACCGGCAGAATACCTGCGCTACACCATAGACAAAGGCAGCATCTGCATAGACGGCATCTCCCTCACCATTGCAGCCATTCATGCAGAAGAAAGCGAGCTCGAGTTCTGGATTACCCCGCACACATGGCAACGCACCATCATGCATGTATACACCCCGGGCACCGTGGTTGATATAGAGGTAGACATGATTGCCAAATACGTGGAAAAAATGTTCCGCCCGTCATAACCCGCCCCCCACGGCATGCAACTCATTTTCTACACCATTGCCTTGACCTTGGCCTGCATAGGGCTGATTTTCTGCATCGACAACTGGTGTATCTTGTGCCACAACATCAAAAACCGCGGTAAAGAAGCCCCCATACCGTATTATCCTTTTGTCGGCAGCCTTTTTCTAATGGTGGCCATCAGCATGATATTGCCCCCGCACTTAGCCTTGTGGGGGTATATTGCTTTGGTAATAGACTACGGCTGCTTACCCATGTGCGTGCATTGGTGCTTTAAAAGAAGAGCCACGACCCGATAAGCGTTATTAAGCATTACCCCTGAAAGTACGAGTTACGAGATTCAAAATACGAAGTAATAGTTAGGCATACAGCCGAAATTACAGCGGCAACTTATGCGCGGCTTTGCAACACTGCGCCGCAGGCGCCTGACTCTGAACTTCGTACATCGTATATCGTCATTCGTACATTCAAACTCCGATTTATCAAGCGAAATGTTTAACAGAGCGTTAAAAAATACATTTTTCTGTGCACCGGTGTGCAGAGTTTCCCCTGGGGCATTACCTGTATTGTCATCTGTGGGCCTTCTACACTTTTTGCCGGGATACTGCTTGAATTGAATGAAAAAACGTGTTATTTTTCCTCTTGGCTGATAGATTTTGATTTTTTGATATTCCAACAACCATTACAAATATGATGAAACGCGCTTTACTTCTTCTTTCGCTTCTTGCGGTGCCCTGTGTGCTTACTTCTTACATGGCTGAGGCTGCACCAAGTACGGATACTGCTGCACCCGGCACCGATGCTGCCACGGTATCTCCTCTCGATAAGTTATGTAAACTTTTGAAATTGCGTGGTTACTCGGATGCCGAAATAAAAATTTTCCGCGCCGGGTATACGGGCGATACTGCCACTTTGGAGAATTTGAAAGACAAAAATCACATTGGTATCTATTGTTTTGGTGCCGCTGCCTCCGGAAACAAAGAGCTGGTTTTACAATGCCTTGACAAAGGATCAAAGCCAAACCGTGGGCTTCAAGGCGCTGCTTATAGTGGCCATATGGACATCGTACAGTTGATGCTCGACAAAGGCGCTACTGACTACAACGATGGGCTTTGGGGCGCTGCTAAGGGTGGCCATATGGATATCGTACAGTTGATGCTCGACAATGGCGCTACTGACTACAACGCGGGGCTTTGGGGCGCTGCTAAGGGTGGCCATATGGATATCGTACAGCTGCTGCTCGACAAAGGCGCTGACCCGAACGCGGGGCTTGAGGGCGCTGCAGAGGGAGGGCATATGGACATCGTTCAGCTAATGCCCTCCAAAGGCGCTACTAACTACAACGAGGGGCTTTATGGCGCTGCATTTGGAGGCCATATGGAAATCGTACAGTTGATGCTCTCCAAAGGCGCTACTAACTACAACCGGGGGCTTTATGGCGCTGCAGAGGGAGGGCATATGGACATCGTACAGTTGATGCTCTCCAAAGGCGCTGACCCGAGCCATGGACTTAGTTACGCTGCTCAGGGTGGGCACATGGAAATCGTACAGTTGTTGCTCTCCAAAGGCGCTACTGACTACGACAGGGGGCTTATAGGCGCAGCAGAGGGTGGTCATATGGATATCGTACAGTTGATGCTCTCCAAAGGCGCTGACCCGGACTGGGGGCTTGAGGGCGCTGTTCGTGGTGGCCATATGGATATCGTTCGGTTGCTGCTCTCCAAAGGCGCTACTAACTACGACGATGGGCTTTGGGTCGCTGCAAGGGGTGGGCATATGGACATCGTACAGTTGATGCTCTCCAAAGGCGCTACTGCCTACGACAGTGGGCTTTATTTCGCTGCATTGGGTGGGCATATGGATATCGTACAGTTAATGCTCTCCAAAGGCGCTATTGACTACAACGGGGGGCTTGAGGGCGCTGCTCAGGGTGGCCATATGGAGATTGTAAAGTTAATGCTCTCCAAAGGCGCTACTGACTACGACAGTGGGCTTTATTTCGCTGCATTGGGTGGGCATATGGATATCGTACAGTTGATGCTTGCCAAAGGCGCTACTGACTACAACGATGGGCTTTGGGTCGCTGCAAGGGGTGGGCATATGGAAATCGTACAGTTGATGCTCTCCAAAGGCGCTCACCCGGACGCGGGGCTTGAGGGCGCTGCAGTGGGTGGTAATTTTGACATCGTACAGTTGATGCTCTCCAAAGGCGCTACTAATCTTGATTCAGCCCTTGATGAAGCCGAGTCCAACGGCCATACAAAGTGCGCAGAGCTTATCCGCGCGGCAATGAAGAAGTAATGTTTGATGTTGAATGTTTGATGTTTAAAGTTTAACACTCATTCAAGGCGAATATCACAACAAACTTTTTTACCGGTGCCGTGGGGGTGATACCATGGCACCGTTTTTTTTGGAAAGTTGTAAAGAAGATGAGCCAGGTAATTTGAAGTACGAGTTACGAGATTCAAAATACGAAGTAATAGTTAGGCATACAGCCGTAATGACAGTGGCAACTCATGCGCGGCTTTGCAACACTGCCCCGCAGGCGCCTGACTCTGAACTTCGTACCTCGTATATCGTCATTCGTACATTCAAACTCCGATTTAGTGTTCATGTTTCTAATGATGTCCACGCGTTTACAG
>JBGVMR010000015.1:0-2061 GCA_045124875.1 Akkermansia sp. | reverse complement strand
CAACACCTGCCGCTGCAACTCCTTTTTCCCTTGCAGCTTGGTTTCCAGTGCTTTCAGTTCGCCGCTGGTCTGGCGCATTTCCGCATAGGCGGTATCAACGGCGGCTTCTAACTGCTCCGGGGAAGTAAAGCCGTACTGCTGGTAGACGGACAGCGTTTTGGCGGCCTGCTTCAGATTGTGTATCTTCGCCCAGCGTTCATAGCCCCGGCCTTTGCCCTCGGCCATTTTCTGCTCAATGTCCACAAGCCGCTGCACTCCGTCCTGTTTGGGGGCGGTTTGAGGGGCTTTTGCGGGCTGTATGCCGCGTTTCTCCTGCCAGGGGTATTCAGGTATGGCTGCGGCCTTTTCTATGGCTCTGGCGGCATTCTGCTCCAAAACGGCAAGGACGGCGGTGCGGTCAAAATCGTCGCCCAGCTTCCGGGCGGTGATGGGCTTTGTCCTGTCCGGCGTGAGATAGGACAGCCGCCCCCGGCTCTCCTTGACGGTCACACCCTCCCGCAGCAGCAGAGAGGAAAACTCGTCAAAGCTGGCGGCGGTGGCAAGGGCTTTCCGTATGGTCTGCCGCAGCTTTTCCTTGTTCGTTTCAAACTTGGTCTGCCGGGGCGTGATACCATCGGCAATCATGGGGGCGTTCTGCTTGTCCAGCGCGGCTTGTCCCTTTTTCTGCGCCCAATACTCCCGGTCGGTGATGCGGTTCTTGCTGCCGTTCAAGAGGTCGATTTGGTAAAGCCCCTCCCGGTGGCACATCTCCATGACTTCGGATTTGAAGTAGCGCAGGGCAGCGTCGGTACATCGGTGCTTGCAGCCGGCTTTCGTGTCGGCTGGCCTGTCCATGTAGGGCAGGAACGGCACTTCCTCAATCCGCAGGCTGTTTATGACGATATGCACATGAATGTTGCCGCTGTGGTTATGCCCGTCCGGGTGGGTGCAGACAAGGGCTTGGTGGCCGGGGAAATGTTCTTTACAGAATTGCTCCCCCAACGCCTGCGCCCGGTCTACGGTCAGGCCGTTGTCCGGCCCGTCCCGCGGGTCAAAGCTGATGATGTAGTGGTGGCTTTTCACATCTTCCCGCCGCTGGTTTTTCTCATAGCGGAGATTGGCCCGCATACACGCAACGGCAAAATCCTCCCCGCCGCAGTTCAGCGTAGACAGCCGGTAGTCCTCGCGGGGGATAAGCCTGCCGGTTTCATCAAGGACGGGCTTCATGGTAAATTCGTCATGCTCAAAGAGCAGGTATTGTTCGGCGGCTCCGTAGTCGGCGTTTTTAGAGTTGATATGTTTGAGTGTTGCCAACCGCGTCACCTACTTTCTTTAAGACTTCATACTTGAGGGCGGCAAGGTCGGCTATGGCGGCGCGTACCTCGCCGGACAACGCATGATAGGGCGCGCCGTACTCGTTCAGATACCGGGCAATCTGGTTGAGGTTGCCGCCGATCCTGCCGTACTCGGCTGCGAGCTTCCCGACAGCGGAGAGCAGTTCGTCATTGACCGACGACACATGGAGTACGGGGCGTATGGTGGTACGCCGGATCGCCTGCCGGAGAAATTCCGACTGGCTGATACCATAGGGCGCAAGCCGCGCTGTGAAGTCGGCGTATTCATCTTCGGTCAGCCGGGTTTTCACAACGCGGCTGCGGTGGGGTGTGTTGTATTTTTTTCGCATGGTCGTGACCTCCTTTCTTGCCGCATGAGCGCGGCGGGGATAAGCGGCGCAAGCCGCATAGCAGGGTTTGGGGAAGGCACTCCCCAACAAGTTTCCCGCGAGGGGCAAAACCGCAGAATTGCGGATTTTGGCACCGTGGTAGAAACTTGCTCTCGCTCTCGCTCTCGCTTCTCTTTACATTGACAACACAAAGCCCATTTGCTATAATATCGCGAAGAAGAACAGCCATGTTGTTCTAATTTCAGTATCGGAGTTATTCATATGGCAAACTGCAAAAACAGAAACAAGTCTTTTAACGGCGCTTTGGGCACTTTAGGAGGCCTTTTCTAAAATCACTGTTAGAAAGGGCTGAGAAGTTTGCCCTTCCTGCGCGGCAGTCGGGCTTGTTTCACAAAACA
>JBGVMR010000014.1:0-14062 GCA_045124875.1 Akkermansia sp. | reverse complement strand
TTTTTATTATCACTATAACCCACGGTTCCGCTGCTGACGCAGCTTCCTTGTCGCGGCGTAGGACGAAAGTCCGAAGACGGAACCGTGGGCTAACATATGCCGCCCCGCATGCGCGGGGCTCTTGAATTTGACTCGCTATCGCTCGTGTTAAACACCCCGCTAAACTGCGATTTATCAACCGCAAAGTTGAACAGGCGTAGCGCAAAATGCGTGCTGCGCCCCCAGGTTAAAACAGCCTGTGGTTGTGATATAAATGGCGTGTACTATCTTTCCGCCGATTTTCCCTTGACAAAGGGTAACATTACGGTGTAATTTATGTACACACAAACACACAAAGCTACTATGAGCGACGAAAAAACACTAATTCTTTTCAAGCCGGATTGCGTTCGCAAAAATCTCTCGGGTGTCATCTTGCAGCGTTTGCTGGCAGAGGGTTTCCACCTGCGTGGCATGAAGATGATGCAGCTGGATGACGCCATTCTGCGCGAGCACTACGGCCATATCATTGATTTGGTGATCGACGGCGAACCCCTGTTCCCCAAATTGTCCGCATTCATGCAGACCAGCCCGGTGGTAGCCCTGGTACTCAGCGGCCCCGGCGTGGTTACCCGTGTGCGCACCATCCTTGGGCCCACCAACTCCATGAAGGCTGATAAGGGCACCATCCGCGGTGATTTCGGCACCAACAGCATGCTCAACATTTGCCACGCCTCCGACTCCCCCGAGAGCGCCGAGGTTGAGGTAAAGCGTTTCTTCAAGCCCGAAGAGCTTTTTGATAACGTCTTCTGATTTTATTGATTACTGATGTGATTTGCCCTTGTACGGCCACTGCTGTACAAGGGCTTTTTGTGACTCCGTATAAAACGAATGCGGAAGATGCCTTGGACGCGCATCTCCCGCATTAACAACTCAATCAACTCTGAAATTACATGAAAAAAACGTTGGGCTCACTTCCGTGTCCTTACATAGGGTAAGACACCACTCGTATAAGCCGTGTTCAAATTTTTTTGTGAAAGATTAAACGCTTGCCTGATAAACGGGAGATTGTTTGGATGACGTGTAGCGAATCAGCTTCGCACGGGCCTAAAAAGCAGCTCGCTGCGCCTACTTGCGAGCGCAGCGAGCCGATACATTAAATCCGTAAATCGTAATTCTACTTTACTTACAGAAGGTTTCCCATTCATTTACCAGCGCTGCGTGGCCGGATTTAATGACGGTGCCGTGTTTATCAACAATGGTGGCGCCGGGCAGACCGGATACCGCGGTGTAGCCGGGCAGCTTTTGGGCGGCGGCATCCATCATGGCGGGGAACTTCATGCGCTCCGACTTCACGTATTTTTTAGCAGTGGCTTCGTCCGAATCGTGGCTCACCAAAATAATCTCCACCTTGGCTTTCTTCATCTTCTTGTACTCCTTAACAATGGTGGGGATGTATGTTTTGCAGGCAGAGCAAGTAGAAGAGGAGTGCAGGTAAATGTAGTAATTGGCATCCTTGTTAGGTTTGCCGCAAACAAACTCAGCCTCTTCCAGTGCTTTGGTGACAACCCCGGGACCCTCAGCTGCCGGTTGGTTGGTGAGCTGGCGCCACTGCAGCACCATGCGGCCATGGCCGGTGGTAACGGTGTTGCCGTCGGCATCAATCAGGCACATGTTGGGTATGCCGTTGCCTTTTACAAAACCAGGCAGGCCCGTAATGGCGGCAGGCATAATGCCGGCAAACTCTGCATTGTACCCTGCCAGATACTTTTTGGCGTTCCCCTCATCCTCGCTGGCCAGCAAAATAAGCTCCACACCGGCTTCGCGCATCAGCGGGTATTGCTCAATTATCTTGGGCATCACGGCCTTGCACGGGCCACACCAAGAGGCAGACTCCAAGATGAAATAGTGGGTTGCGGCGGGGTTGGGTTTCACCTCGGTAAAGAAGGTGGCACCCTGTAAAAATTGACCTACGGCGCCAATCTCGGCCTCTTTCTTGGCTTCTTTGGTGCCTTTTTTGCTCTTCTTATTTTTCTTGCTTTTCTTTTTAGTCTTGGCAGATACCTCTTCCGTTGCATCGGCGGTATCGGCAAAGGCGATGGGCTGCGTGCCTATGAAAAGGCCGGCCAAAAGAGTCAGATAAAATGCATGGTGTTTCATGTTGCTGTTATTCTACCATGCACTTACCCCCTTGGTCAATAAAAAATGAAAGAGCCGAGCACCACTCGGTGTTCGGCCCTTTCTTACCACTATAATAACATGAAAAAGACATTGTGACATGGTGCTTTCGCACAGTCTGTATGCAGTATTATACACCGCCCGTTGCCCTCTTGTTCAAAAAAACTTCAGATAGGTTGATTTTTTTGCCGAAATGCATAGAAGAACGTAAAAATCAAACATTCAACATTACTTCCCTCCCGCCGTGCGGATGAGCTCTGCACATTTTGTGTTGCCTCTATATGTCGCCCAGTAGAGAGGTGTCTTGCCATGTTCATTTTTGGAGAAAAACGCGGAATCAATCCTCGAACGCGAGGGTGGTGAACCAGCCGTCGCGCGGGGTGTGGGTGTTGGGGAAGATGGCGCGGGCAACATCTCGGAAAGCCTTGGGGTTGGGCAGGGAGGGGCTGTAGTGCGTGAGCCACAGCTCTTTTACCCCGCCGGCAGAGGCTGCCAGCTGGGCGGCTTCGGAGAAAAGCATGTGCTTGTTTTCTTTGGCTTTGGGCAGCATGTCATCTTCACCGTACATGCCCTCGCAGATAAAGAGGTCGGCATCGTGCGCAGCGGTGCGTATGGACTCTGTGGGGCGGGAGTCCGTGCAGTAGGTGAGCTTGAGGCCCTTGCGGGCGGGGCCCAACACCATGTCGGGCGTGTAGGCGTTGCCCTCGTGGGTGATGATTTCGCCCTTTTGCAGGCGGCTCCAGAACTCCAAGGGGATATTTTGCTCTTTGGCGCGGCGGGCATCAAACTTACCCACGCGGGGCAGGGTGAAGCTGTAGCCGTAGCAAGGTATACCGTGGCTCACGGCAAAGGCCGTGATGTCGCACTCCATAAAGTACATGACCTGCTCTTCCGTATCAAGCTCGCTCACCTGCACTTCAAAGGGCAGGCTGGGGGCAATACTGCGCAGGGCGTACACCACGCGCTCTGTGCCAACGGGGCCAATGATGGAGAGCGGCTCTGTGCGCCCCATGTTACCCATGGTGAGCAACAGCCCCGGCAAGCCGCTGATGTGGTCCGCATGCAGGTGGGTAATGAGAATCTTGTCTACCGGTTTGAGGCTGAGCCCGGCTTTTTGTGCTGCAATTTGGGTGCCCTCGCCGCAATCTATGAGAAGTGCGTGCCCCTTGTAGCGCACCATCAGAGAGGTGAGCCAACGATTCACGAGGGGCTGTGTGCCGCCCGTTCCCAATAAACAGATGTCAAGCACGGTGGAAGTGTGGCACAGTTGCGGGGCTTTGTCAAGTGCATCTTGCCAAACTGTCAGAACCCTGCTATAATAGCGGGCATGAAGATGCTTGTTTTCGGGGGCTCGGGCAGAACGGGCCAAGTGGTGTGCCGCATGGCAGAGGCTGCAGGGTGGCAGGTGTGCGCCCCCCAACATGCCGCATGCCCGCTGGAAGATGCCGACGCCGTGAGCGATGCCGTGCTGCACAGCGGGGCAGATGCCGTGGTAAACTGCGCCGCCATCAGCGGGCTGGAGGCTTGCTTGGATGACCCGTTGCACGCCCATTTGGTGAATGCCGTGGCCCCGGCGGCCATGGCCTTGGCCTGCCGCCATACCGGCGCCCGCTTCGTCCATTTATCCAGCGACTACGTGCTGGATGGCCGCCGCCCCGGCCTCAAAAATGAATCTGCCAAATGCAAACCCGTAAGCGTGTATGGCGAAAGCAAGCGCGAGGGTGAGCTGCAAGTGATGGAGGCGCTGGATACCGCCCTCATCTTGCGTGTCTCTTGGGTATGCGGTAACCCTGCCAAGCCTTCGTTTGTGGAGTCAACGCTCATCAAAGCCCTGCGTGGCGAGCCCTTGGCCGCCATAGCCGATAAGTATTCTCTGCCTACGGATGCCGAGGATATTGCCCGTGCCATCTTGGCGCTGTTGCCCACAGCAGCCAAGGGGGTGTACCATGTTTGCGCCACGGGCGAGCCTGTAAGCTGGCATGCCTGCGCCCGCTTGGCACTGGAGTGTGCCGAGGCTGCGCAAGCCCTCTCCGCCATGCCCGAGCTTGCACCGCAGCAGCTCAAAAATGCTACCTTCTTCCGCGAAATCCGCCCGCCGCATACCGCTATGGATAACGCTGCCCTGCGCGCTGTCGGTGTGCCTATGCCAAGCGTGCAGGAAACCCTGCGGCGTGTGACCCTCCGGCTCTTGCAAAACAATTTGACGCTAAATTGAGAATTTAGGCTTGCATGTAAGATATGAATGTGTTATGATTCACGAACGCCGCATTGGCGGGAATCCGAATTTTATCCATCCATGAAAGTTGAACTTATCGAGAAAGCTGCTCAGATTGTAGGTGATAACCAGTTGTTGGTCAACATCGTTTCTCAGCGTGTGCAACAGCTTAACAGAGGTGAAGACCCCTACGTGCCCACCACGCCGGAAACCGGAACAGGTGACATTGCTCTCATGGAAATTATTGAGGGTAAGATTGTATGGCGCGAGGCCACCGACGACAACGACGGTATGTACAATGAGCTGTTCGGTGGTGATGACGAGACTCCTGCGCCCGAGGAAGAACGCGTTATTACTACAACGATTGACCTGTAAAGCTGCGGTTTGATATTCTGCGCATCGGCGCAGAGCTCACCATTTCAGGGCGGTTCGGCAACCGGAGATACCGGCGACCGAACCGCTTTTTATCCCCCCCCTCCCACACATTCACATATACCATGGCTAAGAAACCAGCCCCCGCCACCAACCTGATTGCAAGTAACAAAAAAGCCGGCCGTGATTATGAAATCATCAGCCGGCACGAGTGCGGTATCGAATTGCGTGGTACCGAGGTAAAGTCCATACGCGCCGGTAAGGTGAATGTGGCAGATGCCTTCGCCCGTGTGGAAAAGGGGCAACTCTTTTTGTACGGCTGCGATGTTCAACCCTGGGAGACAGCCGGCAAGTGGTTTCAGCATGAGGCCAAGCGCCCGCGCCGCCTGCTTATGCACAAGCGCGAGATTCTTAAGCTTGAAATCCAACAAGCTCAGCGTGGCTATGCGCTGCCCCTGCTGCGCATGTATTGGAAAAACGGCAGGGTGAAGGTGGAAATAGGCACCGGCCGCGGCAAAACCCACCAAGACCGCCGCTACGACCTCAAAGAACGCGCCGCCATGCGAGAGGTAGACCGCGAGGTGACGCGTTTTAATAAGGGGCGTTGGTAACCCCGCTATCCCCCCCACACACACCGCATTGTCTGCGGTGGGGTGGTGCCACGATTTACCGCGCATCAGAATTTTTTGCGGCGGATAATGCTGCGCATTGAGGGTGCGTTTTCTTGGTCGGCATACATTTTTTCTTCGCGTTTTTTCTGCTCTTGTTTGGCGAGGTCGTAAGGCGTCATGCCATCATTGTCCTTGGCTTCGGGGTCGGCACCGGCCTTTATCATATCAGAGTATAAGCCGGGGCGCTCCTCGATGGCCGCGTAGTGCAGGGCTGTGCGGCCTTTGATGTCGCGGGCATGCAGGTTGGCACCGTGCTTCAGCAGCGTGTCGAAAATTCTTCTATTATTAGCCAGCATGATAGGCGTGGTACCCTCTGTAGTAGCAGCGTTGGGGTCAAACCCCATCTGCAGTAGATAGGTGACGGTTTCTTCGGAATATGTGAAGGCTGCGGCTACGTGCAGGGCTGTGTTGTTTTGTTTGTCAACGTGGTGCGGGTCTACCCCCAGCGCAACGAGGAATTTCAGCAATTTTACATTACCGGTACCTACGGCCGTAAGGAAGAGATTTTCTCCTTCTTGGTTGACGGTATGCGGATTGGCCCCTTTACTCAGCAGCCATTTAACATTATAGAACTCACCTTGCCCTGCGGCATATTGCAGGGGGGTATCCCCATTCAGAGCGCTTGCCTCTACATCCAGCCCCTGTGCTACCAGGTATTCCAGAATCTCAATGTTGCTTTGTTGCGCTGCATGGTGTAACAGTGTTGTACCGTCGGAGAAACGGTAGTTAACATCTGCCCCTGCCTGAATAAGCATTTCAAGAATATCCTTAGATTCATGTCTTATGGCATAGTAAGTAGCGGGCGAGTCACTGTCTTTTGCGATGATGTTGACATCTGCGCCGTGTTGAAGAAGAATGCTCACCGCTTCCTTATGCCCACCTGCCGCTGCCAGCGTGAGTGCGGTATCACCTTCATCGTTTGTGGCATTTATCGGGGTATTGGCATTGCAAAGAAGTACCAAGCATTGTGTAGCGGTGGAGTTAACTGCCACGTGCAGCAGGCTGTTGCCGTTTGTCTGCTTTTGCGTGGGGTCTGCCCCATGCTCCAGCAAGAGTTTCACGCAGTCGGCATGGTCGTTTTCTATTGCCCTGCTCAGTGCGGTACCCCCGCCCGGGGCAGCGGCATTCGGTGGGGCGCCGTGTTCCAATAAAAGCTTGACGCATTCCGTATGCCCGCCGGCGGCTGCCTGCATCAGTACCGATACGGCATTGTTATTCGCTTCATCCGCCATGGCGCCATTAGCTAAGAGCAGGCGCACACACTCTGTATGACCTTGCGCAGCCGCCAGCATGAGGGGCGTGTCGCCCTCTGCATTGCGCACTTGCACCTTGGCACCGGCATCTATCAACAATTGCAGGCATTCTGCGTTGCCATATTGCGCCGCAAAGCACAGCGGCGACATGCGGTTGTCGTCTCGGGCGTTGACTTTTGAGCCGGCCTCCAGCAACAGCCGTATGCACTCTGCAGAGCCCTTGGCTGCTGCCAGCATGAGGGAAGTGGTGCGTTGGCGGCGGGTATACGAATCTTTTGCACCGTGCTCGAGCAAGATTTTAACGCATGCTGCATTGCCGTTGCTCGCCGCCTGCATCAGCGGGGTGCATTTGTTTTTATTGGCCAAGGTAGCATCTGCGCCGTTTTCAAGCAAAAGTATGGTGCTTTCCGTGTTACCGCGCAGGGTGGCCAACAGCAGCGGGGTGTTGCCATCGTTATCTTGGGCGTTAACGTCGGCTCCATGCGCTATCAGCAGGCGCATGTTTTCAATGCGGCTGTGTTGTGCCGCCATCAGCAGGGCGGTTCTGCCACTCAGTGCACGGGCATTGGCATCTGCGCCTTTTTCCAACAGCATGCGGAGCAGGTCGGGTGTTGCAAGCGTGGCTGCTGCCATAAGGGTGGTGTTGCCTCTGGCGGTGGCTGCCGTTAAATCTTCCGTAGCCGGTAACAGCAGCTCTATGCAGGCGGTGTTGCCAATCTCTATGGCATGCATAAGCGGGGTCTTCTCTTTGTGTGCGTCTGCGGCGGTTGTGGCGCCGGCGTCCAACAACAACTTGACACACTCTGCATGCCCTTGGGCGGCGGCCGCTGCCAGCGGAGCTGTTGTGTCTTTTTCCGTGCTGTTGGGGGAGGCGCCGGCCGCCAGCAGCAGCTTAACACACTCTGTGTGCCCCTTGCGGGCGGCTAAAGTCAAGGCCGTTTCTCCGCGCGGGGTGAGGGCGTCTACCGTGGCGCCTTTGCTGAGCAGGTAGCGCACGGCTTCTGTGTTGCCGGACTCTGCCGCAAAGTGCAGCATGCGCATTTCACGCGGTGCGGCTTCGTCTTTCTCTTTGTATTTGGTGGGTGTTTTAACAATGCGTACACTGTGCCCCACGGGGGAATCTGCGGATACCCCGGCGTCCACCAATTTCATGATGCCACGGTAGCAACTGTTGTTGCAAAGGTTATAGAGAAGCGCACCGTGTTTCTCAGCGTCTGTCCAATCGATGTTGGCACCGGCTTCTCGCAGTATGGCTGCCGTTTCCTCTTGCCCGGCTATGATGGACATGGCTAAGGGGGAACCGTGGCTTGATTCCGTATCTGCCGTACCCCCCGCAGCCAACAACAGCCGGCAATGCTCGGTATGCCCCATCAAGGCGGCGACGGCAAGAAGCTCGATGCTTTGTGAATCCTCTTTCAAATCATCTTCACACCATTGCAACAGTTTTTTGAGGTCGGTGGGGTCGGGGTTGAGTACAGCGTATTCCAAGGCGCTTAACCCGTGCTCGTTCTCCCAAGCAGCGGCTTTGAAATCATCCGGAAAATCGGGCAGAGCGGGCACGGCGGCATCTGAGCCCAAGTAGAAGTTGAAGACCCCGCTTGCTTGCTCGGGGCATATTTCGATATACAGCTCATCCCCCTGTGTGGCGCAGAAACTGAGGGCACCATGCACGTACTCTGAGGAGGCAGCCGGTGTTACGGCGAGCTCCACAATTTCGTTGCCTTCTTTGCGGTAGATACGGCAGTGGTGCAGCGGCCCGGCATTGGTACGGAAACCGGCGGTGTAGGTTGCAGTGTGGGGGGCGGTAATGCGGTACCATACGTTGGGTGCGGTGCCGGGTGTGGTATCATGCGTGGCGTTGGCCGTGCTGCCCCAAAGGCGCGTAAAATGGTTGCAGCAGAACATGTGCGGCACGTGCTCTTTGCATGAGATGAGGGTGAGGAGAAAATCTGCATTATAGGTAGCGCATTCCTTAAAACGCGCAGCATAGTAGGCTGTGGTATACAGGGGTGGAACCTCAAATGCGCGGGATGGCGAGTCGTTGAGCACGACGGTGGCAGAGCCCTCTCTGTACCCTGCTACCATGGGCAGCGACATCAGGAAGCATCTGCGGTTGTCTGCCTGTGCATTGCCGATGTTGTAGTGAATGCCGTTTTGCTCGAAGGTATCGGGCGATGAAAGAACGCAGAGATTGCGGAATTGTCCGCCGCGCATGCCGTATTCTCGGCGGTCTTCATAGCTGAGCAATGTCACGGCGCCGTGCTGTTTATCCACAGCCCCGGCTGCAAAGGGGTACAAGCCACACCACGGCTGGGTGTTCTGCGTGGCACTGTGACCACCGCCGAACAAGTGTGCCAGCTCGTGTGCAATAGTAAAGCTGCATGTAGTGTTGACGTGGTTGGTCTGTATGACATCCACCTCTGCCAAATAGGAATCTTCTTGCGGGTTAGGGGTGATTCCACCCACAAACTCACCATACATCCCCACGGTGTAGGCTTGCCCCGCGGTGCCGTACTGATTCAGTACCCCCAAATCCAATACCAAGTCGGCTTTGTATTGGTTTCTCAGGCTATCTGCCATGCCTATATCGCGCAGCGTAGTCTCGGGTACACTGTAACAATACACCCCCACAATGCGAAACTCTGCATACTCTCCCAAGCGAGAGTTTTGTATCAGCTGCCTGATTTCAGATTCTGTTTGCTCTTGCAACTTTTCCGGGGATTGAAACACCTCATTCATGTGGTAGGTGTTGATGGCCAATAAGACATCCACCACGGCTTTGGGGGCGGGTTGCGCATCTGCCGGCGGCAGCGGGTGACGGGCTCCCTCCTGTGCGTAAAGAGGTGCGGTCAAGATGGCTATGCTTGATAACACGTGGGGTAGAATGTGGTGTTTCATACCCCGTATGTTAACACACGGCACTGCCGGGTGGCAAGAAAATATTTTGCAGGCCTCTTTAATCTTGGTGCCTTTTTACATAATCTCCTCAAAGAATCCGCCGCCGAGCAATCGTTCTCCGCGGTCGGCATCGGGGGCGTAAACGGCGCAAACCTGCCCCAAGGCCAAGGCTCGCACGGGGGTATCAAAGTCCAACCTGTAACGCCCGGGTGCAATGGGGGTGCAGGTGGCATGTACGGCTGCCGCACGGTAGCGGGGCTGTGCCATTACCCGCTCCGGCAGTGGCAACAAGGTGTTGGTGACAGAGCCGATGATGGCGCTGCGGGAGTAGAGACCGGGGGTTTCCTCGCCCTCGTACCCCAAGATGAGGCGGTTGCGTTTCAAATCTTTACCCACAACCACATAGGCCACCCCCTCTCGCGGAGATGCCACATGGTGCCCCTTGCGCTGCCCCATGGTGAACAGGTGCAGCCCGTTGTGCCTGCCCAGCTTTTTGCCCTTAAGGTCAACAATATCCCCGGGATTATCGGGCAGGTAGTGGCGCAAAAAGTCGCTCATTTTCACTTGCCCGATAAAGCAAATGCCTTGAGAATCTTTTTTCTCTGCATTGGGTAAGGCAAAGCGGCGGGCAATTTCTCTTACCTGCGGTTTGGTGATTTGGCCTACGGGGAACACGGCGTGGGCCACTTGCTCGGGGCGCATGAGGGCAAGAAAGTATGATTGGTCTTTATTGCGATCTGCCCCGCGTAGTATGTAGCTGCCTTCGCCCGGTACATCAAGCCTGTTGGCATAGTGCCCCGTGGCTACCGAGCTGAACCCTTGCTCCAAAGCATAATCCAGCAAGACCCCGAACTTCATTTCGCGGTTGCACAAAACATCCGGGTTGGGGGTGGACCCATTGCGGTAGCCCTCTATCAGATAATTAACAACGCGGTTGCGGTATTGCTCTATAAGGTCTACCACGCGCAGCTCAATGCCCAATTTGCGGCACACCCCGAGGGCATCTTCAATATCTTGCTCCCACGGGCATTCGCCGGGTATGTTTTCTTCGTTCACCCAGTTTTTCATATAAGCCGCTACAACCTCATGCCCCTGCTCGGTGAGCAGGGCTGCTGCTGCGGCACTGTCTACGCCGCCACTGAGTGCTACAAGTATCTTGGCCATGGTTGGTGTTGTGTTGCGCTGTTGTCGGGGAATACCGCCACGCCCACTATATCAGATTTTTGTGGCGCTGGCAATCCTCATTTGTTGGCGGGGGTTATTTAAGCACCTTGCCGATGGCTCGGTTTGCAGCAATCAAAACGGGTATGGCTGAAATAAATACGCAAACCAAAAGAGTCAGGCCGATAATGTGAATCTCTGTCTGAATTTCGCAGAGGGAAATATGGTAGTTACCCAAGCGCAACAGCTGCGTTACGATGAATCGCTGCCCGTGCATAAAGGTAAGCAGTGCCACCGCGGCAGAGCCGAATACCAACAGCAGGTTTTCTGCCAAAAAGGCACCCACCAGCAAAATGGGGCGTATGCCGAAGCTTTTCATCAAGGTGTAAATGTACTCATTTTGGCGGTATTCCATGCCGGCCAATGCGGTCAGCAAAATACCCACAATGATGCTGATGCCCAAGCAGAAGGCAATGCGGCATTGAAGCTGCTTGTTGAGGGCTTCTTCCAATTGGTTGAAAATGGAGGCAGCCGAGGCAATGGTTGCCTGTTTGCCCTCCAGCTTCATGTAGTTGCGGAAGTAGGTCTCTACCTTCTGCGTATCTTGGGCAGAGTTTACCTGCGCCAGCCGCATAATGAGAATAGGGGTGCCGCGGTGCAGTTCTGTGCCGTAGGGCAGGCTGTCGGGCGGTATCACCAAGGCGCGTTGCGGTATAACGCGGTTGAGCAGGTGCCCGGCGGGCAGCTTCTTGGCAAAGGCATTGCATTTGTTATTATTGATAGTGATGGTGCAAGGCCCGAGCAAGTGGTTGTGCGCCTCATTAATCAGCAAGGTGGGTACCCCGTTTTGGTTTAACAACGGCAGCATTTGCCCCATGCGCGCAAAATCAAAACTGTATACGGGCATGTGCCCGTTCTCGTCCTCTGCGCTTCCCACCGCCGTCAGTGTGTAAGATTCGGTGCCCAACAGCTCTTGCAGCTCTGCCGCAGTGGGAAACACCGTGGGGTTCTCAGGGGTAGACATGGCGGTTACCATGATGGTATCACCGCCGTTGTTGATGATTTTATCCGTAATGATTTTGGCAGAGATAGCGTAGCTGCCCATACCTGCGAGCGCGGCCAGTGTCAGGAAAAAGACAACCAGCATGCGAGCCAGCGGGCTTGAGATACGCGTTACCCAGCGGTGCAGCGTATCTTTAGCGAGATACAGTACTGTCAAAATCAATGATTTCATCTGCCAGGTCAAAGAGTCGGCTATCGTGTGTGCTGATAATGCAGATGCGCTCTGCGGCATCTTGCGAGATGAGCTTTTTTATAATGTCGGTGTTGCTGTCATCCAAGCCGGATGTAGGCTCATCCAGCAAAACGGTGGGGGCGTTTTTGATGAGGGTGCGGGCCAAGGCTGCACGTTGTGCCTGCCCGCCGGAGAGCTTATCCGCCCGCCTGTGGCGCAGCTCTTGCAAGCCCAGATCGGTGAGCAAATGTTCAAAACGCGGGCGCCATTCCTTGCGGGGTAAGGCAGACATCTCTGCCGCCAGTCTCAGGTTGCGTTCTACGCTGACCAAGGGCAACAGGTTGATGCTTTGGAACATGTAGGCTACATCCGTGCGGTGGTAGCGGCGGCTTGTTACCCTGCGCCCCGTGGGTGTGCAGATGCTGCCGCGGTCTGCCTTGAGGTATCCTGCCAGCAACTTTAGCAGCGTAGTTTTGCCGGAGCCCGAATACCCTTTCAGTATGGTTATACCGGGCCTGAACGTGTGCGTAAAGTCCGTGATGACGGGCAATTCGCGGTTGTACGAAAAAAACACGTTCTTGCAGCTCAATTCCATACGCCGTGGGTGCGGAGGGTCAGTTTTTCTTACAGAGTACCAGCTCTCGTGTGCCGATGATAACAATGGCGTAGCCCGGGTATGCCACCGTTACCAGTTCTTCCCAGTCATCGCATTGGCCGGCTTGCGGGTGGGCTGCCAGTTGGGCTTTGCTGACGCGCACTACCTCGCCCTCCACCTCATAGTTGAGGGTTGCTGTGTAGCGGCTGCCCAGCATGCGGTGGGCTGTGGCATGGTCTTCTTGGGGTATGCGGAAGTAGTAGATGAGTGCATCTCCATTGCCGGCGCGCTCCACCATGCGGCGGGCAAACTTGCCTTGCAGTTTTTTACCCTCGGGCAGCGAGATGCTGACGCTGAACTTGTTTTCATCCAGCAGAGATTGCTCCCCCTCCGTGATGGAGACGGTGATGTAATAGGCAGAGTCATCGCAAGCCGTGGCGAAGGTGCGCATGTTGTTCTCCGGCAGGGTAAACCCCTTGCGACGCTCTTCTTCGCTTTCGGGCAGCGGTACATTGAACTGCAAAATCCCATCAAACGGCATGCGGATGACCAACTGGTCGTGTTTCTGGTCAAACTCGTGGCGCTTGCGCCTCTCCAGCGTTTCTGTCTCTTTTTTCAGCAATGAGATGCGGTGCTCAATGTCTGCCAGAGCCTCCGGGGTGGGTAGGGTGTCTTCTCCCTTAAAATCCGTGTTGTAGCGGCGCTCTTCCTCGCTGAGGTCGAGGTAAAATTTCACTTTACGGCGCTGGGCTTCCAGTTTGCGGATTTCATCTTGTTTGGAGATGGTTTCGCGAGCCAGCTCCAGCTCCAGGTCTTCGCGGTCGTGTACGGTTTGCTCCTGATTAATTTCAGCGATGACCTCATTTTTTTTGAGTCGGGTACCCGGTTCCACACAAAGGGTGATAGTGCCTGACTCTTTGATGTGAATTTCGCTGATTTGCTCGGGCACTACTTTGGCGGGGTATTTGCCGACAACGATGGACTCACCGGCCGCATTCCACGCAGCGGTGAGTCCGCAAATAAGGCTGATGCTCAGGTGGCGCATCATAGGTGGGGTGAGGTTACATGGGGAAGCCGAGCCCGCCCGTTACCTTTCGCATTTCTGCTTCGGCCATGTTTTTGGCGCCGTTGAGGGCATCTTGTACGGCTTTGAGCACCAGAGAAGAGAGGAACTCTGCATCATCGGGGTCAACCACGGCGGGGTCAATGCTCAGGGCAGTAATCATGCCCGTGCCATCTGCCGTGGCTTTGATTTTGCCGCCTGCGGTTTCTGCCACATAGCTGCGTTCTGCGAGTTGAGCCTGTGCTTTAGCCATGTTGGCCTGCATGGCCTGGGCTTGCTTCATGAGTTTCTTGATATCCATAATTTATGTGCGGTAATCAGTTTTTAATGAGAGTTGCGTGAAAAGTTTTGAGAGCCTGCTCGATGAGCGGGTCATTATAGAACTCTTCCTCGGTGGGTTTGAGGGAGGGGGGCGGGGCCGCGTTTTTATAAGGCGCGGGGGCGTT
>JBGVMR010000013.1:0-5577 GCA_045124875.1 Akkermansia sp. | reverse complement strand
CGCCAGGAATAACGAAGGCCGTCAACCGAAAGGTTGACGGCTTTCTTCGTTATTCCGTCAACGAGCGCAGCGAGTTCTTCACTACGCCTCGTCAGAGGCGTTCTTCACTGCACGCGCAGCGAGCTCTTCACTATACGTCGCCAGACGTATTCTTCACTACGAGCAACGCGAGTATATACAAAGTTGAAAGTTGAATTTTTAATGTTTAAAGTGGCGTGGTGCCACGGCAAGGGAGATAGATTTGCGTTTTCTGCTGTGCCATGGCTCCGCGACCCGTCTTCGCGCCTGAAGGCGCTACGCCGAGGCCTACGAGCTCCAGCGGAGCTCTCCGGGAGTAGATAGCCGCCAGGAATAACGAAGGCCGTTAACCGAAAGGTTGACGGCTTTCTTCGTTAATGTTTGATGTTGAATTTTTAATGTTTAATGTAGCGTGAAGCCACGGTATGAGGCGATGCTCCGCCTTTGTAATATTGAAAGTGTAGCGAATCACCATCAAAAGCCGTTAAATGGCCTCAGCCGAGCTTTTTGCGCTTGTAGGGTGTGGTAGCCACCAAAGAGCTCTCAACGCGCTTCTACGGGGTGTCAGCGATAATTTACGGGCTGTTGCCATGCGCTTGCCCCTGCCTATGTTCTTGCTCCCACTCCGGGGCGCCTGAATTCCGCTCGCTTACGCGAGCCATCTGCTCGACAAACTCCGATTTATCCACCGAAATGTTTAACAGAGCGTTGCGGAAAATCCCAATTCTTAATTAGGGGTTGCAATGGCGTTCAAGATGCTCTCAACGACTTGTTGCGGGGCAGTGGTGGCTGTGAGTTGCAGCGGGGTGGCCCAAGGCTCTCGGCGCAGCCAAGTACGCTGGCGTTTGGCGTATTGGCGGGTGGCCAAGGCGAGTGCGTTTTCCAGCTCGGGGCGGGTAAGCTCGCCGCCGAGGTATTGGCGTATGAGGGAGAGGCCGAGCGTTTTTTCTGCCGTGGGGGAGAGCTGTGCGGGCAGGGCTGCGACTTCTTCGATAGCGCCGTGTTGCAGCATTTGGTGGGCTCGGGCGGCAATGCGGGCGTCCAGCTCGGGCACATCGCGGCAAATGGTGAATCCCGGGCCGCATGCCTGCGGTTGCCAGTTGTTGCGCCAGTAGGAGAGGGGCTTGCCACCCAGCAGAACAATCTCCAGGTTGCGCACCACGTAGCGCGGGTTTTGCAGGTTGGTAGCGGCGGCGCCCTCGGGGTCTGCCTCTTGCAAACGGCGCACGCATTCCTCTGCCGGCAAGGCCATCAGCTCTGCGCGCAAAGCGGGGTCGCTCGGCGGGGCGGGGGAGATGCCATGGGAGATGAACTTAACATACAGCCCGCTGCCACCTGTGATGATGGGCGTATTGCCGCGCGCCTGTATGGCCTCTATGCAGGCCTGTGCGCTGCGGGCGTGGGTGGCGGCATCGTTATTTTCATGAACCTCCATGTTGCCGATAAGGTGGTGGGGTATGCCGCTTTGCTCTTCGGGGCTTGGGGCAGCGGTGAGTATCGGCATGGCGCGGTATACCTGGTAGGCATCTGCACTAATGATTTCGGCGCGGCCCAGTTGCTGTGCTACGGCAACTGCTATGGCGCTTTTGCCGCTGCCCGTAGGCCCGAGGATGAAAAGTGGTTGCATGTCCGTGAAAAAATCAGCTTGGTTGTTTGGAGGGCGCCAGTGCCAGTACCGCAATTATCATGGTGCAGACAATGCTTATGAAGAATAGGATGGAAGCCGCGATAGCGAAAAAGTCAAAGTTTATGCCAACATTAAAGTTTGATGCTATCAGCATCAAAAAGAGGTACAGCGGGTAACCCAGCAACCCCCACACCAGCTTGATATTCATGCCGCCATCTCTCAGGCGGCGGGTACACAATGCTGCCATGCCTACACAATAGCTAATACATGCGCAAAATGTTATTGCGAGTATGCTGTTTACTACTTGTGTGCCTTCTCCTATATAGAAATCGAGTAGCGATAATATGATGCCTAGGGGCATCGGTATGGCTAGTATGCTGCATAATACAGCGCTCCAAAACTCACGTCGTGTTGCTCTGCCGCTGAATCGGAATGGGTGTTTCAGAGTAAATGCTATGTTAGAGAAAAAATTCTGCGGGCATACCGGGCGTAATTGGTCACCGCAGTGCGGGCAATACAGTGGCAAAAGTAGGGGCTTGGTGCCTGCCTCGGGCACTACGTTGTTGTTGCAGTTCGGGCACGGGGTGGTATACCGGTGTTGTTCATATTTTTGCGCCAATGTGTACCATGCATCTCCGCCATCTTCGGCTACCAAGGTATCGGGGGCTAATTTGCCTTTTCTGAGCATGGTAAAAAGCTCCTCCTCCCTGTGCGGTCCACAGGGTGTTTGAGCCTTGTTCAGATAATAAAGCATAAACGATTTGGCTTATTTTGCACCATGAATGCCCCGCTGTCAAGCCGCAAATCGCAGTAGTGGTGCGGAATTTACAGGAAAAAATTTTGCCCCCTGAAAAAGTATGAAAAAAACGCCGGTACAACATTTTTTTTATTGCTTTTTCTCGTATTCAGGTATAGTATGAGTATTGCAGAAAGGTGTTTCAATATGCCGATTCTGCAACAGAAACAACCATAAACATAGAATAGGAGGACACAACCATGCAGACCTCAAATGTAGACACGAACATTGTTGTAACCGGTCGTCACGTTGAAGTGACGGATGCAATTCGCGAGTTCGCTACCAAAAAGATTCAGGGCATTCACATTGATTACCCCCGTATTGTAGAAGCTCGTGTGATAGTAGATGTGCAGAAAGATCGCCAAGTGGCAGAAATTGTTCTGTTCTGTGCCGATCACATCACTATTCAGGCATCTACCGTGGGCTCCGACCTCTATGCTGCCATTGATGAGACCGTTACCAAGATTATGCGCCGTATGCGCAAACATAAGACGCGCCTCATGAAGCGCTTCCGTCCCCACCGCTCCGAAAGCATCCGCAAGCTGGATGAGAAGGTGTATGAGGAAGACGTACTGGATTACGAGGACTATGATGCCCCCGAAGATCCCAAGCCTGTGCGCATCTCCCGCGAGGGTTACGTGCTCAAGACCATGTACAAGGAGGACGCCATCATGGAGCTCGAAATCTCCGGCAAGCCCTTTGTGCTGTATCGCAACGCACGCCGCAATGTGTTGCAGATTGTATATCGCCTGCACGAGGGCGAGTACTCCATCATTGAGCTGGGCAATGAGCTTAAGGCTTAAGCCTGCCGCATAGGCCACTCAGTTTTCACCGCCATCCCGTTGGTGTTCGGGGTGGCGGTTTTCATTATGAGTGATTCGCCCAGAGTTGGCGCTTCGGCGAGCAGACTCACTGTCCCAAAATTATTTATTGCCGTAGAGCTTGGCGCGTTCGTTGCGCCGCTGTTCGCGGTGGCGTCGCTCTTCTTCTGTGATGGTGCGTTCTGCAGTGTCGGCAGCTGCTGCGGCAGTTACGCTACCCTCTTGCTCTTGCCGGTATATATCTGCAATAGCATAAAAGAGGCGTGCCAGCTTAACGGAATCATAGAAATTGGCTTCTGCCAAGCGTATGCAATTTCTTTCAAAATCTGCCTGCAAGATTTGCAGCTCCAGCACTTGGTGGGATAAGCGCTTTTGGTCATCTATACTGGGCTCAAAATCGATGGATAATTCTTTAATGCTGCGCAGGTTAAGAATCATCTCTTTGGTTTTGATACGCAAGGGGGCGGTGGCTGCATCTGCCGTTGCGCGGTCTGTTATCCCTTGCATCAGCGTGTTAATTTCTCTCAAATTGTCACAGTAAGCTTCAATAGTTGCCGAAATCTCTTGTGCTGCGGCGGTAAACTCTGCCGTGGCCGTTGCCCCCGCAAATGCAGGGCAAAGCAAAAGAGCGGTAAATTTATGGCTTATGTTCATACGCTGATAAGTGAAGAGATATCAACGAATAAGGTCATCGGTGTCAGACCCCAGCATTTCCAGTTCTTGGAATGCTTTGATAAGGGGCGCGGAATGGTAAAACTGCTCTTTAGCCAAGCGAATCATCTGATCTTGCACCGCCATGCCTGCTTTGCGCAGGTAATAACTGCAATTTCCCAAAGCTCTGTCATCTTCGGTAGTTGTGGCTTTATTTCTTACTTTGTATGGGGCGTCCATGCTGTCTAACATGGCTTTGAGGCGTTGACCCAGCAAAAGTAAGGTGGGTGCCTCTATGGCTGCTGTCTCTTTATCTTGAATGCGGGCAAGGCATGCTGCCATATCATTCATGCACATTGTCAAGGCATTGTAAGAGTCTACGGCGGCTTGCCCGCTTGCGGATATTCCACCTTCCACCAAAGTGTTTGCGGGGGCTGTCATTGTGCCGAATGCGAGAATGAGGAGCAGTTTTTTCATACCCAATACCGATTAATGTTATGTAAGAGACACCGCCTGAACGGCAGCGCGCTGCAGGATAACAAGCGCGCTGCCTCTTGTCAAGCGAAAAGCGCTGATGCTGTGTCAGCAACAGGCAGTTATGCTTTATTCAGCGGCTTGCTGCAAGGATAACAGAGCCTTGACGAATATCTCGGAATCATAAAAATTCACCATGGCCAAACGGCGCAGCTCGGCCTGCATGGCCATACCGGCAATGTGCAGATTGTTGCGGCATTGCTCAAAAGCTGCTTCATCATCTGCATTGGGTTGCCCGGTGAGTTGGTGCTCCAAGCTTTGCATGGCTGCCAGCTGGGCTGTTAGCGCCTCTGCCGCTTTGATAAATGCCGGGGCCTGGGCATCGGCAGACTCCTTATCCGTCACCTTCATCAAGACGGCGGTCATATCATTGAAGCAGGTCTCAAGCTTGTTGAACTGTTCTACGGCTATGATACCATCGTGGCTCAACTCTGCCTGCACCGGTGTTGCAGCTGTTGCCAACAGGATGGCTGCCAATACGCTGAATATTTTTTTCATATCTCGTGTATTCGGTTAATGATTAAAAGGGGGTGACCCCTTCTGCATTCAAATTATCAGCCGTTTATTAAAATGTCAAGCTCTTTGGTATGAATTGGCGTTTTCTTTCGCTCTCTTCATGTCAGAGGTTGAGCAATTTGAGGTTGTAGGGGTGTTGCATGCGCCTGCCTCGGCGTAGAAAGCGAGCGTAGCGAGCCGAATTCCTTAGCCCCGCGTACGCGGGGCGGCAAGAATCTTAGCCGGAGCGTGCAGTGAGCCTGCGACAGCGGGCGAACGAAACCTCCGGTTCAGATAGATAAAAAATAGGAGCCCCGTTGAAAACGGCGGCGACAGAAAAGCGTGGCTTTGTGTTTTTCGTACCGTCAACATATTGAATTGCAATATAATTTCTAAAATCAATAACACTGTTAAAGATTGCAGTTGATAGATGAGAGAGCCCGATAAATGATAATTTATCGGGCAGATGGCGCATGCCTCGGCGAAGCCCGCAGGGCGAAGACGGGAGCCGTAGGCGAGCGGAATTTCAGAGCCTCGCCGCATGGCGAGGCGGCATATGGTAGCCCGGCGGTGCAGCCCGAAGGGCGGAACCCCGGGTCCGGAATAAACGTTATTCGAACCTCGCCGAATGGCGG
>JBGVMR010000012.1:0-33547 GCA_045124875.1 Akkermansia sp. | reverse complement strand
ATTATCATTATACCCCACGGTTTCGCTGCTGACGCAGCTCCACCGTGGGCTACCATATGCCGCCCCGCGTTTGCGGGGCTAAGGAATTCGCCTCGCTTACGCTCGGATGATTCTGCCCGACAAACTCCGATTTATCAACCGCAACGTTTAACGGCGCGTATATTTTTCTTCATGCTCACGCGAAACATGCTTGCCATGAGTGGCCTTGGGGGGTAATATAGGGAGTATGAGTAACACTGTGGGCACAGCGATGGAGGTGAATGAGAAACAGGCCGCAGCACCGTTAATGCAGGCGGTCATCTTCATGGGGGCAAGTTCTGTCTCTATGATGGTGGCAGAAGAGCAGGGGGAAGAGCTGCGGGTGTTGGATGTGCTGTCTCAACCGCTGGCGCTGGCAGAGGATATCTTCCGCAACGGGCGTATATCTCGCGAAACGATGGACCACTGCGTGCAGATAGTGCAGGGGTTCAACAGCCTGTTGCAAGAGTACCGCAGCAGCGGCGAGGTTTTGGTGCGCTTGTTGGCTACCAATGTGTTGCTTAATATCAATAATATGGATGGCGTTACCAACCGCTTGCAAACGGCCTGCGGCTTGCGTATGGAGGTGCTGGACGACGGCGAGATGGCGCGTCTGCTTTACATCAATACCAGAGATTTGCTGGAGCAGCACGCCGAGCTTGAAAAACAGCGCGTGTTGGTGCTGCATGTGGGGCCCGGCAATACCCGCCTCTTGTTGTTTGACCGCGGGCGGATTACCTATTATGCGGGGTACCGCATGGGGGCTCACCGCACGGCCATGTCGATAAGAGACTCTCATTTAAGCAGTGCCGGGCATGAGTGCTCGCTCATTCGCGAGCAAATTCGCGGCGTGGTAGAGCAAATTTTGCATGATTCGGAGGGTGCCATCTCCACAGAGCCCGATGCCCTCATCATCTTCGGGCCTGATTTCAGGCACATTCAATCGCCCATGTTAGATGAGTATGCGGTAGATATTGAAACGCTGGAAAAACTGGTGGAAGAGATAGCCAACACCCCGCATGCCCAGCGCATGGCCAAGTACAATGTGGACTACGCCTCTGTCAACGCGCTGTTGCCCGCCGCCGTTACCTACCAGACCCTTGCCGGTGCGTACGAGGCGCGCAGCATCATGTTGCCGCAAGAGGAATACTCGCACGCCTTTTTGCGCAGTTTGCTGCCCAGCCGCAAAGATGCCCATGGCCTGGACCGCGAGGTGATTCACTTTGCCCGCCTTTTGGCCAACCGCTATAAAATTGACCGCGCCCACAGCCAACAGGTGCGTAAACTTTGCTCAGACCTCTTTGACCAGTTGCAAGACCTGCACGGTCTCTCTCGCCATGACCGCTTGTTGCTCAATGTGGCTGCCGTGTTGCACGAAATCGGTACCTTCATCAGCCCCAAAAACCACCACCGCCACGGGCAATACATTATCCTTAATTCGGAAATCTTCGGCCTCTCTCGCCTGGATGTTGAGATTATCGGCCTTATGGCCCGCTACCACCGCCACGGTGTGCCTACGGATAAAGACAGCTCTTACGCCGAGCTTGACCTGCCCACCCGCCTGCGCGTGCAGAAACTGGCGGCCCTGTTGCGCGTGGCAGATGCCATGGAGAGCGCGCATTCTCACCGCATTGCCTCGTTCACCACGCGTTATAATGGTCGCCGCCTGGAGCTGCTGGTGCCCGGCGTGCATGACCTGACTATCGAGAATATCGTGATGAACAAAAAGGCGGACCTCTTTACGGAGATTTTCGGGTTGGATGTTCGCCTGGTAACCGCAGAGTAAGGGAAGGTACGTATAAAATCTGTTGCATTTTAATTCATTGGGATACAATCGTTTCATCGGTCAAGAATGTGATTGAATCTCCGCTGTTATAATAATCTGCGTAGCATATTTTGCAGAAATTAAGCTTCTTATGGCAGAATAAGAAGAAGCGAACAGACTTTGAATCCTCAAACATAACCAAAGACATTCAAAAAAGGTATACATGGACATAATACCCCATTCATGACTTGCCGAAACGTTGACAAGGGGGCAGTTGGGTGTATAATATCCGCATGAAAAAGGATATGAACGAAAAAGATTTGGAAAAAGAGAGCTGCAAAGCAGAAGATTGCTGCTGCGAGGAGCCCGAAAAGACGGAGCAAGCCCATGCCGATGCCGTAGATGAGTCTGATGCTGCCGAGGCCGAAGCCGCTGTGGATGAACTCACCAAGTGGAGAGAGCTGGCCATGCGCACAGCCGCAGAGTACGACAACTACCGCAAGCGCTGCGTGAAAGAGCGCGAGGAGTTCTGCCGCTATGCCAACCGTGGCTTGCTGGAAGAGCTGCTGCCCGTGATTGACAATTTTGAGATGGGCATGATGATGGCCGGGCAAGACACCTCGTCCATGATTTACATCGGCATGAGCATGGTGCAGAAGCAGTTGAACGACTTCTTGAGCTCTCAGGGTGTAGAACCCATTGCTACCGAGGTGGGCCAGGCATTTGACCACAATATACACGAGGCTATCCAAAGTGAGCCGTCGGATGAGGCAGAGGGCACCATCTTGCGCGTGCTTCGCCGTGGTTACAACCTGAAGGGCCGCCTGCTGCGCCCCGCCAATGTGATTGTGGCTGCCCCCAAAGACGAAAAGCCCGAAGCATAACCCGTTTTCCCCTTCATTACAGCCATGTCACAAAGCTATTACGAGGTGCTGGGCGTTGAGCGCGATGCAGACGACAACGCTATCAAAAAGGCCTACCGCAAGTTGGCCATGAAGTACCACCCGGACCGCAACCCCGATGACAAGGAGGCCGAGGAAAAGTTCAAAGAGGTGGGCGAGGCCTACGAGGTGCTCAGCAACCCCGACAAACGCGCTGCTTACGACCGCATGGGCCACGATGCCTTCAAAAACGGCGGCATGGGCGGTGCAGGTGGCGCCGGCGGTGCCGGTTTTGACCCCATGGACATCTTTGCCCAGTTCTTCGGCGGCATGGGTGGCGGCGGTTTCGGCGGGTTCAGCGGTTTCGGCGGTGGGCGCCGCCAGGCAGACCCGCGCCAACCCGGGGCAGACCTGCGTTATGACTTGGATGTAACCTTGGAGGAGGCAGCCGTAGGCTGCACCCGCACCATTGAGCTGGAGCGCCTGATGCCCTGCGACAAGTGCGGTGCCACCGGCTCTGCAGATGGCCAAAGCGGCCTCAAAACCTGCCCCACCTGCCATGGCTCGGGCGTGGTGACCCGCCAAAGCGGCTTCTTTGTGCAGCAAAGCACCTGCCCCACTTGCCACGGTGCCGGCAAAACCATCTCTAACCCGTGCTCCAAATGCCATGGCGAGGGTCGCGTGAACCGCGAGGAGAAAGTCACCATACGCATACCTGCCGGTATTGACAGCGGCTCTCAGATGCGAGTAAGCGGCAAGGGCGATGCCGGCTTGCACGGCGGCAGCACCGGCGACCTCTACATCTTTGTGGAGGTGGAGCCGCACCCCATCTTCCACCGCGAGGGTATGGACCTGCACTGCACCATCCCCGTATCTCTGCAAGATGCCGTGCTGGGCGGCACTATCACCGTGCCCACCCTTGAGGGCGGTGCCAAGGTGAAAATTGCCCCCGGCACAGCCAGCGGCACCGTGCAGCGCGTGCGCGGTAAGGGCATGCCCTCCACCCAGCGCAGCGGCAAGGGTGACTTGCTGGTAGAGTTGCAGGTAGAAATCCCCACGGGGCTCAGCTCTGCCCAAAAGAAGGCTATGGAGGCCTTTGC
The DNA here is from genome assembly GCA_045124875.1 of Akkermansia sp. Classification (GTDB taxonomy): domain Bacteria; phylum Verrucomicrobiota; class Verrucomicrobiia; order Verrucomicrobiales; family Akkermansiaceae; genus Akkermansia. Next base: position 29,783 of record JBGVMR010000012.1, on the reverse strand, counting down.
CGCCACCCTCAGCGACAGCAATACCCCCGACGCCAAAGACTTTGCCAAGCGCGCGGCAAAATACCTTAAATAAGCCATGCACCGTTGCTACCTTCCGCAAGCTCCGTTCGGCGCCGGTACCCTTGAGATAGAGGGTGACGAAGCCCGCCACGCGCTGCGCGTTATGCGCCTGCGCGTGGGCGACTTGTGCGAGGTGTTTGACGGCGCAGGCCAAGCCGCCCGTGCAGAACTGGTGGCCACCACAGGCAACAACTCCATGACCCTTAAGGTGGTAGAGATGCTGCCCCTCATGCCACCCTTGGCAGATATTACCCTGGCACTCGCCATACCCAAGGGCAGCAATATGGACCTCATTGTGCAAAAGGCGGTAGAGCTGGGCGTGTCGCGCATCATTCCGCTGGTGACAGAGCGCACCATTGTACGCATTAAACCCGCAGAGGCGGCCGACAAGGCAGAAAAATGGCGCCGCACCGTGATGGAGGCCTGCAAGCAATGCGGTGTCAACCACCTGCCCGTGGTTGAAGAACCGCAAAGCTACAAAGCCTTTTTACAACGCGCAGACCTGCCCGCTCTGCGCGTTCAATGCGCCATTGTGCCCCACGCCCGCCCGCTGAGAGACGTGCTTGAGGCCGGCCGCGCCACAGCCCACCGCAGCTGTGTGCTGCTCATCGGGCCCGAGGGCGATTTCTCGCCCGCAGAATATGCAGAGGGCGAGGCTGCCGGCTTTACCCCCACCGGCTTAGGCCCCATCATTTTGCGCGTAGAAACTGCCGTTTTCATGGCGATATCCGCCGCCAGATACGCATTGGATGCATAAATACCACCGGCGCGTGGTTGAATGCTGTTGCCCGGTTAACATAAAAGAGCCCCGCTGTTGCGGGACTCTCTTGAAATAAGTCTTGCCGGTTCTTGTGGCCTGAACTTGCTTACAGCATGTCTGCCGTAATGGTGTACTTGGCGCCGCAGCGGGGGCAAGAGGCCTCTAAGAAGCCTTGCTCGGAGAGGATATCCGCAAAATCCTTCTTCATGGCGCGCAGCGTGGGAAGAATCTTTTCTGCCGTGCAACCGCAGCGGAAGGTGAACTTGCGGGTTTCAAGCTGCTTGGTTTCCTCATGGGCGTCAATTTCTGCCGCATCTTGAAGCGTCAGCTCGCTCAGCCAATCAATATCTGCCCCCGGTTGGGCGGTGATGAGCACATATTGATCGTTCTCCAGCTCAAAAGCGCGGGCCACGCGCTGCTCGCTCTGGCGGTAAAAATCTTCTACCCAACCGATAACATTTTCACCCGGCAGGGTAATGACAGAGGTGTGCGGCTCTTTGCCCGTGCGTATATTTTGCGCAAAAAGCATGTTTTTTTCGGGCTCTCGCACGTCTTCGGTAAACACGCGGCCCACCACATCTTCCGTAAGCGAGGACCCGGACACAAAATAATTGGCCAGCATGGGCTCTTTGATGTTGAGGGTCCATGCATGGTACTCTTGCCACGGACGAGATACCAAGTGCAGAGTGAAAAATGCCAGCAACTGCTTGAACATGGTGTCCTCTGCCTCGGCATTGCGGTTGCCGTGTTGCATCAAATTAAGATAATAATCTACAAAGAGGGGGGTAAACTCTGCTCTCAGCATCAGGCAATTACGATGGCGTACAAATATTGCCTGCACTGTGGCGAACTCTTCTACGGGCTGACCGTTGTTTTCTGTCATGACTTTCAGTTTGCTTGCGCCTATCTTAGCGCGTTTTATGCCCATGTGCAAGCTTAATCGCGCTCTACCTCGCTTAATCGGTAGCAGCTGTTCGTTTTTGGATTGCTCTTCATAGATGGATGTTGAGCCCCACCAATGATAACTTATTGGGCAGTCGGCTCACTTTAAACATTAAAAATCTGCAGCACGTTTGCCACCCGCCGCGCGGATGAGCTCGGCACATTCGGTATGGCCGTTTTCTTCAGCCCAGTCGAGGGGTGTTTTGTCTTGGCGTATCGTTGCATTAACGTTGATGCCGGGGTGTGCCAGCAGCAGTTTAACCACATCTGTATGGCCCATTTCTGCTGCAAAATGAAGCCCCCGGTTGGGGTCTGCGCCATTGTCGAGCATTAATTGCACAATATCGCAGTGCCCACTGCAAGCAGCGCTGATAAGCCCGTCTGAGAGGTCCTTAGCACCGCGCTCCAGCATTGATTGTGCAAGGGCCATGTGGCCGCCGAACGCTGCACCCCAAAGCCCGGCATCGGGGGAGGCACCTTTATCAAGCATCATTTGCACCAGCTTTTGGTGCCCGGCGGCTGCGGCGCCTTTAAGGGCAGCATTGGGGCTTGCCCCTTTTTTGCGCTCTATGCACTTAAGAACAAGGTCTGTACGCCCTGCAACGGCGGCACCTGTGCAATAATAACTCATATCCCCTCCCGATAAAGCCTCCAAATTGGAGGTGTCACCATTGTACCCGGCGTGGAAAGCGGCTCGCATTGAGTCGCTCGGTATGCTTTTATCAAATTGCTGAGCAATTTTGTCTGTTAAGGGGCTTGTAGCTGCAGTGGGTGTAACGGGGGCAGCGGGTGTGACGGGGGCGTTTTGATTCTCTGCATCATCCTTGCAAGAGCTAATGACGCAAGGCATGGCCAGTAGTGACAGTAGTAAGAGTGATTGTTTCATGATGTTAAAAAACTTTAAACATTAAAAATCTGCAGCACGTTTGCCACCTGCTGTGCGAATGATATCAGTGCATCCAGTATGGCCGTTTTCTTCTGCAATGTCAAGCGGCGTTTTGCCGTTTTCGTCTTTTGCGTTAATATCAACGGTGGATTGTTGGAGCAACAGTTTAACAACGGGAATGATAAGCGTTTGGTTGCGGCTTTCTCTGTACAAGGGGAGTACAAAAAGGGAAAAGAGTGTGAGTGTACGGTTACTTTGTGCTTGCTCCGCAGGGGCGGGGTGCAGTAAAATGGGCGCATGCAGATTGGGCTGGAGCACACGGAGAACGGTTTGCGCATTACCCCGGCGGGGTGTGCGCCGCGGCTGGAGCGTGCTTTTGCCGCATCTGCGGGGCGCGGTATGCTTGATTTGCTGCGCTATGGTATACCGGCCGGGGCAGAGCCTGTGCTGGCCTGGCTGCGCGAGCGCGCGAGGGAGCGTATGATGGCGTATTTGGCCGCTCTGCGCCGTGGGGAAGAACCACAGGCGGCGCTGTGCCTGCCCGCTGCAGATTTGCTGAAGCTGCAAGACGGCTTGCCGCCCGTGGGCGGTTTGCCCGTGGCAGTGGCAGATATTGCGGCTTGGTTGCAAAGCTTGCACAGCGCGGTAGAGTGGTTGGCGGCAAGGGAGTGCTGCACGGTAGAGGCGTGGCTGAGCCGCTTGGGCGAGGGCTGGCAACAACTGGGCATGCTGTGCTTTCACTTGGCAGAGAATGCGGGCGATGCCGCGCAAGAGGCCCCCTTTGCTTTTTTGGCTACCTTTGTACACAAGGCCGGGCAAGACGGCAAGGCCAAGCATGCCCCGCTGGGCTTGGCGCCGCGCTTGCTGGCGGGGGATAGCGCTGCGCTGCTCTCGTTGCTGCGCCCGCTTAAAACGGTGGCTTCTCAAAACGAATTTTTGGCAGAGCTCATCAACTCTCAAGCCGTGTACAAACCGTGCAGCTGGGGGGCGCGCATGGCCTACCGTTTTTTGGAGTCCTTGCCCCTGCTGGAGGCTGCCGGTATTGAAACACGCATGGTGAATTTGTGGAAAACACGCCCGCCCCGTGTGGAGCTTGAGGTGCAGCTCGACACCGCAGAGGGCGGTGGCAACGGCAAGGCAGATTCATCCCCTTCCGTCAACATCAACTCCTTGCTGCGGTTTTATCCCCGCGTGGTGTTGGGGGATTATAACCTGACGGATGAAGAGCTGGAGCAGCTGCTTGCTATGGATGAAGATGGCTTGGTGCGCTTTAGGGGTGAATGGATTAGGCTGGACCGCGATAAGCTGCAAAAACTGCTCGACAGCTGGCGGCAGGCCACCCGCATGGCCGCCGGGGGGATTCCCCTGCTGGTGGGGCTGCGTTATTTGTTGGGCAAGCGCAGCGAGGCGTTGCCCGACCTGCCGCCGGAGGAGGACGGCATGCGCCTTGCCTTGAGTGCGCGGCTGGCGTTGTCGCTGGCAAACCTGCACTTCGGGCAGGCAGAGCCGCAGCTCTCCCCGCAGTTGGAGGGCATTTTGCGCCACTACCAGCGAGATGGCGTGCGCTTTTTGCTGAATGTGACAGAGGCCGGGTTCGGGGCCTGCTTGGCAGATGACATGGGCTTGGGTAAAACCCTGCAGGTCATCAGCTGGCTGGTGCACCTTTGCAACACCGGCACACTGGGGGAGGGGAAGGGCTGTGCGCTGATTGTGGCGCCGGCCTCGTTGCTGACCAACTGGCAAGAGGAGTTGCGGCGCTTTGCGCCACAGCTCAATGTGGTGCTGCTGCACCCCTATGCCCTGGGGCGTGTAGATGAAAATTACCTGCGCACCAACCCCGCTTGGCTGATGCGCCGCGCCCATGTGGCGCTCACCACCTATGGTATTGCCACGCGCAATGAGCTGCTGGCTGCCACAGAATACCCCGCTTTGGTGTTGGATGAGGCACAAGCCATCAAAAATGCAGACTCCCAGCGTGCGGTGGCCATCAACCGCCTGAACAGCCCGCGCCGTGTGGCTATTACCGGCACACCCGTGGAAAACTCTTTGGCAGAGCTGCGCAGTTTGTTCGAGTTTCTTAACCCCGGCTTGCTGGGTACGGAAAAAGAGTTCAATGCCATGGTGCGCGACATGGGCAGCGACTACACCCCGCTGCGCCGTTTGGTGCGCCCCTTCATGCTGCGCCGCCTCAAGAGCGACCCCGCCCTGCTGCCCGAGCTGCCCCCCAAGACAGAGCAGGCGGCCTACTGCTTGCTTACCCCCGAGCAAGCACGCCTCTACGCGCACGAGGTGGAAACCCTGCGCGCCATCATGGCCGAGCCCGACCCCAAAGTGCGCCTTACCCTAGTGCTGCCCATCTTGGGCCGCCTTAAACAAATATGCAACCACCCCGCACAATATGTGGGCGAGGCGTGGTTCGACCCCGCCCTCAGCGGCAAGTTTTCGCGCCTGGGTCACCTTGCCCGCCAAATTGCCGCAGCGGGGGATTGCTGCTTGGTGTTCACCCAATACCGCAGCATGATTGAGCCCCTGCATGAGTATTTGACCGATATCTTCGGCGCACCCGGGTTGATGCTGCATGGCGGCACCCCCATCGGCGAGCGTAAACGCCTGGTAGAGCAATTCCAAGCAGCCGGTGGCCCGCGTTTCTTTGTGCTCTCCCTCAAGGCTGCCGGCACCGGCCTTACCCTCACACGCGCCCGCCATGTTATCCACTTCGACCGCTGGTGGAACCCCGCCGTTGAGAACCAAGCCAGCGACCGCGCCTACCGCATCGGCCAGCAGAATCCCGTGGTGATTCACCCCCTTATCTGCCGCGGCACCATAGAGGAGAATATCCATAACATGCTCTCCCGCAAGTCTGATATGGCAGATTCGCTCCTCAGCGGCGGGCTCGAGAAACTGCTCCTCCACCTCAGCAGTGATGAGCTGCTGGCCCTTGTTGCCGGCAAAGATGCGCTCTTCGTCTAACATTGTGGAATGAGCACAAGCAAAAACCTCCGACACTTGCGTATCGGAGGTTTTTTATAGCCTTTTTGTGACTGTGATTTTTATCGACTCTGATACGTTGTGTGTAAACAACTTATGAAAATTGATATCATTTTCTGAAAATCACCCCGAAATTCAGCTCGACTCATAACGGTTGCAGGAAGTTTTGGAAAATACTCATTGACAAAGCTTTATAAAACGCATTAACATTACAGTTTGCATAGTATTCCCGTTTTTCTTCATAACAACGTTTTACAATTCTTTTGCCTTCTTTTAAGTTTCTGCAGAAATTTATTATTAAAGTATCTTTGAAAAAAGTTTAAGATTATATGGAATTAGAATTGACTAAAATACTGTTTTTCATACCGCTTAAATAACAGTGACGCTCCAGCATCTCCATGTATTTTTCTCAATTGATTAAAATACCAATATGCATCATCATTCCCTGTTTTACATAAATGTTCTACAATATACCAATACACCAAATCGCTTATAATATAATCATGCGCATTTTCTGAAAACGATTCACTGTAACCATCGTGTATGCCTACAAGAATGGCAAACAAAACAGATGATCTTTTTTCCTTAGCTATTATAGAGCAAAGTCTATCCGTTACTTCTTTTTTTAATTTATCCTGTCCTTGACTCCAATACGCAGGATACTTTTCCGCTATTTCTGTTGCCATGGCATCTATTTGCAATAGATAATGTGCAGATGCTGGAACGGGGAAATGTGTTTCTTCCTTGCTTACTTCAGTTTTCTCATTTATATGGTAGCTATCCATGGATAGCCCAATTTCAGAGAATAGAAAAATTAGCGCACTTAGAGCAAACATTATTTTTGATAAACTACATACCATAATCTTTATACATACTAGTTTATTAAAGTGATGTCAAGTTTTTTTGAGCATGACACAAAAATCTGAGAAGTGTAAAAACAAATGCGACACCGGAGCACCTCTGAAAAGTCCACCCAAAAGTGCCCAAACTGCCCAGCCCGGATGGGGGTGTGAGGGAAGGACGCTGTCTTAAAATTAGGCGCCATTATACATATTCTCCACCAAACTTTCCACGGAATAAAATATTTACTTTCTTGGGCTATTTTGTTTTTCGACATAATATTCCAATTGTTTTAATTTTAGTTTATTGTATTTATTTTCGTTTTAGGTGCGATATGCGTCTAGGTACTGCGTATAAACAGTTTCAGTGGAAACATTTTTTTATGGCCTTATCTGCCTGATTTCTTCTTCCAGATGCTTTTGTAGCTCCAGTTCGCCCAGTTGTTCTGCAGCCTCGCGACGGCGCTCACAAAAAAGACGGTATTGCTCCTGAGCGTGGTTGCGGGCATTAGTCATGGAACGAGAGCCTTTTCCTTGTAAAACTTCGCGTCCGGTGAGTTTCAAAAGGCTGTCAATCGCTTCTTCCCATTCATTCATGAAGACCAGCTTGCGCTGTTTAGCCCGATCCTCTACAAAATCCAAACACATGGAGGTGAGACGATTAAAAGCCTCAATCTCTTCTTCGTGCAGGTAATTCTTTGCGGTTATCACATCCGTGGCGAGTACCCTATCTCGTTGCCAAGATGTAAGCCCCATGTTGGGTTGAGAGGAATCGGCTCGCAGCATAATTAATTCCGCTGCGGTGTGGCCATGGATAGCGTAGTGCAGCTTGTTTTGAATGGTGCTGAAGAATACATTCGTCTGTTTATTGTTGGGCTCGTAGTCTGCGGCAAGCGCAAAAATTTCTCGAATGCGCAGATACATGCGACGTTCGCTGGCTCGAATATCGCGTATCTGTTCCAACAAGTCATCGAAATGATCCGGCAACGCTGTTGCTCCCTTGATGGGTGGATTCTTCAATCTCTCCTTATCCAGCACAAACCCCTTGCGCATCAGTTCGCTCAGCTGCTGCGTGGCCCAGATGCGGAATTGGGTGCCGCGTATACTGTTTACCCGATAGCCTACAGAGATAATGGCATCCAGATTATAATAAGTCACAGAATAATTCTTGCCATCAGCCGCAGTTGTCAACCAATAGTTGACAACTGATTCTTCTGGCAGCTCTCCCTGTTCAAAAATGCGCTTCAAATGTTTTGCTACATTCTGTTTAGATGTTTGGAAAAGCTCTGCCATCATCTGCTGAGACATCCAGATGGTTTCGTCCTCTACACGAATTTCCATCTTCACCTTACCATCTTTGGAAGTGTAGAAAAGGAGCTCTCCTTGCGGAAAGTCTGTGGGTGTCAGTTCATCAGCCATATATGCGAAAAGATTGAGGATTTGTTGTAGCAAATGTCGCGTTCAGCCACAAGCAAAAACCTCCAACACTTGCGTATCGGAGGTTTTTAATAGCAGGGAGGTGATTTGAACACCCGACCAAAGGCTTATGAGTCCTCTGCTCTACCACTGAGCTACCCTGCCGTTTGGCTGCGCATGAAGCGCGTGAGAAGAATATACATGAAAAGAAGCGCTTTGGCAAGACTAAATTTGCATTTTTTTGTAATTTTTTCAAATTTTTGCAAAAAAGGGGGAGAAAAGGGGGGATGACAAAGTTAGAATGATTATAAAACGAGATTTGTTTTGACAGGGTGAGGGGGTGAGGGTAAAATGCGGTATATGAAACTGGTAAGCTGGAATGTGAACGGGATACGCGCGACCTTGGGCAAGGGGTTGGCAGAGAAGATGGATGCCTTGGCGCCGGATGTGCTGTGCTTGCAAGAGATTAAGGCGCGCCCGGAGCAGGTGGCAGATTTGTGGTTGGCAAGCTGGCCGCATGCCGTGTGGAATCCGGCACAGCGTCCGGGGTATTCCGGCGTATTGATTTTGTCACGTGTGGCTCCGCTGAGCGTGAGCACGGGCATAGGCATTGAGGAGCACGATACCGAGGGGCGCGTGGCTACCATGGAGTTTGAGAATTTTTATCTGGTAAATTGCTATACGCCCAATTCTCAGAACGAGCTGGCGCGCTTGCCCTACCGCCAAGAGTGGGATGCCGCATTCCGCGCTTATGTGAGCGGGCTGGCAGAGAAGAAGCCGGTGGTGTTCTGCGGCGATTTGAATGTGGCACACCAAGAGATAGATTTGGCACGGCCGGACAGCAACCACTTCAGCGCAGGTTTCTCGGATGAAGAGCGAGAGGGCTTTACGCAGTTGCTGGGGGCGGGGTTTGCAGATACCTTCCGCAGCCTGCACCCGGATGCGCGCGATGCGTACTCGTGGTGGAGTTTCCGCGGTGGTGCCCGCGCGCGGAACGTGGGCTGGCGTATAGACTACTTCTGCGTGAGCGAGCGCATGCTGCCGCATGTGAAGTCTGCAAGCATACATGCCGACATTACGGGGTCGGACCACTGCCCGGTATCCGTAGAGATAGACGCCTGAGCCGCCGCAGCTGCAGTTGCAGAGCCCGGCAGGGGTAAACCATAACCTACGGCAAGCCACGCGCATGGGAGCAGACACACCGGCTAAGCTGCCCAAGCGGCAGAAAACTGCGGCAGGCAAGGCCCGCCGCTGGTGGCGGTGTGGGCTGCGTTGGGTGCTTTTTTCGTACATAGCAGCCATGCTGGCATTGCTGGCGGTGTGGTTCAGTTTTTTTGAGGAGCCGCTGCGTTTAACGGTAGAAGAGGTGCCGGTGCAGATGCGTGGCTGGGCGCCGGGGGCCGCGCCGGTGCGGGTGGTATTGCTGGCAGATATGCATGCCACCGCGCTGGATGGCCCGCGCTTGGGGCGCATTGTGGCTTGTGCTTTGGAGCAGCAACCCGAGGCTGTGGTGCTGTTGGGCGACTATTTCAGCGCCCTCAAGCTCGGTAATGCCATGCCCGCAGAGCAGGTGGCAGCCTATTTGGCGCCGCTTGCCAAGCAGTGCAAGGTGTATTATGTGTGCGGCAATCATGATGTGGGGGCGCCCGGGCAGCAGTTACGCGCCGCGTTTAAAAAGGCAGGTTTTGTACCGTTGGAGAATGCGGAGCATGTGCAGACCTTTTCCAACGGGCAAAAAGTGAAGTGGCGTGGCTTGCCCTACACACCCGAGCCTCAGACCGTCGGCGCCCTCAGCGCCTATGCCAAGCGACAAGAGCGCCGTTTTACCCGCGATAAATTACCGCAGGACATGCCGCTGATAGTGGCGGCGCACTCGCCGTATTGCTTTTTGTATGGCAATGTGCATGTAGATTTGGCAGTAGCCGGGCATACGCACGGCGGGCAGGTATGCGCCCCCGGCGGCGAGCCCCTGGTGGCTACTGAGCCATGGACCCGCCAAACGGAGCGCGCCGGCATGCACCGCGGCAAAAGCGGCAGCCCGGTGTATGTGTCTCGCGGCCTTGGCTTGAGCCGTTTGCCCATACGCATGTTCTGCCCGCCGGAGATTACCGTGCTGGTGCTGCAGCCCTCGCCGTAGTATTTCATCCACACCGTGGCGGCAGATGCTTGCCTGAATAACGGCACTCGCAAATCGGCCTCCAAATGAAAAAATGCCGTGATTGGTACTTGCTATGAAAGGGCAGGGCTGCTATGCTGCGGTGTATGAAGAGATTGCTCTTGTTATTGATGCTGTTGACCACCATGGTGGCGCAAGCCTGGCAACAGGTGAATGAGAATGCGCCCGAGCCCGCACGGGAGTTTCGCGCGGTGTGGGTAACAACCGTATTCAATCTGGACTGGCCGTCGAAAGCGGGTTTATCTGCTGAGCAACAGAAAAAAGAGATGCTCAATATCTTGAATACGGCAGTAAAACTCAAGATAAACGCCATCGTCTTGCAGGTGCGCCCCAATGCAGATGCCATCTATAAATCATCGCTCGAGCCCTGGAGCTGCTGGTTGAGCGGGGCAGGGGTGAACCCCGGGTATGACCCGCTGGCCTTTACCATAGCCGAGGCTCACAAACGCGGTATAGAGGTGCACGCTTGGTTCAACCCGTTCCGTGCCACCATCAGCGGCAAAAGCGTAGGCAAAAACCACGTGTCCCTGCGCTACCCCAAGTGGCTCAAAAAGGCCGGTACAACACAAATTCTCAATCCGTCCAACCAAGCGGCACAGCAGCACGTGCTCAAGGTGATTATGGATGTGGTGCGGCGCTATGATATTGACGGCGTGCATTTGGATGACTACTTTTACCCCTACCCCCCGCACAATGATATTAATGATGGTAAAACCCCTGCGCAGCGCCGTGCTGCCATAGATGGCTTTGTGCAGAATTTGTACCGTAGTGTAAAAGCAGTTAAGCCTTGGGTGCGTGTGGGTATCAGCCCCTTCGGTATCTGGCAGCCCGGCTACCCCTCGGGGGTAGAAGCCGGGGTGAACGCCTACGAGCACCTTGCGTGTGATGCCCGCAAATGGCTGCAAAAAGGCTGGGTAGACTACTTGGCCCCGCAGCTTTACTGGCGTATTGAGGGCCCGCAAAGCTTCACTGCCCTCATGCAATGGTGGGCCAATATCAACACGCGCCGCCCCGTGTGGCCGGGTATTGCCAGTGTGCGCATCAACAGCACCGAAGACCCCGGCCGCCCCGCTTCCGAAATCGGCGCTCAGATTGATGCCTCTCGCAAGCTGGCCCGTCAAAGCTGCGGCCAAATCTTCTGGAGCTGGCGCTCCATCGGCACCAACCGCGGCGGCGTGCAAAAAGAGCTCGCCAAGCGCTATACCGGCTATGCGATTCCGCCTGCCATGACCTGGTGCAAAGACAGCATACCCGGCCGCCCCACCGCCACTGCCACAGAGGGCGGGGGCAAGGTGGTAATCTCTTGGAAAGCACCCGACAAATTGGCACGCAAGTGGGTGATTCAGGCCGGTACATCCCGCGGTTGGTACACGGTATGCGTGTTGCCCGGCGGGCAAAGCAAGGTAACCTTGCCCGCCTCGTTCTTCAAGGGGGCATCTCGCATAGCAGTGCGCCCCATTTCAGCCTGCGGGCAAGCCGGCACCCCGGCGGTGCTTGCCCGTTAAATCTTTCATTATTTATTACTTATGAACAGTAACAGAATATCACTCGTCGGCATCGGTTGCGGCTCTCGCACCCGCACCTACATGAAGTTGGCTATGGAGCACCCGGAGCAGTTCCGCATTGTGGCCGCGGCAGACCCCGTCACCGTGCGCGCCGAGCAGGTGCGCGACTTTGCGCCGGAAGAAGAGCGTGCCTCCGTGCGCCTTTTTGAAAATGCGGATGCCTTGTTGTCTCAACCCAAAATGGCAGATGTAGCCATTATCGGCACGCAAGATGACTACCACTTCGAGCCCGCCAAGCGCGCCCTGGAGCTGGGCTACGACCTGCTGCTTGAGAAACCCATCGCCAAAACTCTGCGAGAGGCCTTGGAACTGCGCAACTTGGCAGACAAACTCGGCCGCCGTGTGGCCATTTGCCATGTGCTGCGCTACACGCCGTTTTACAATGCCATACGCAATATCATACGCAGTGGCGAGCTGGGTGAAATCATGACCTTCAACGCCAACGAGGGCGTGGGCGCCTGGCACTTCGGCCACTCCTTCGTGCGCGGGCACTGGGGCAACAGCGCTAAATCCACCCCCATGATTGTGGCCAAATGCTGCCATGATATGGATATCCTCTACTGGCTGCTCGACCGCCCCTGCCAACAGGTTTCCTCCTTCGGCGAGCTCTCCTTCTTCCGCAAAGAAACCCTCAAAGAACCCCGCCCCGTACGCTGCACGGACTGGACCGGCCCCATCGGCGAAGACCCCTGGGATGCCCGCAAGTACATTACGGATGAATCTTGCCGCCGCTGGCTCAAAATGGTGATGGACGGCGTGGATGAGGCCACCCCCGAGGATATCACCGAGTGGCTCAAGACCTCCCCCTGGGGGCGAGACGCCTTCCAATGCGAGGACAACGACCAGCCGGACCACCTGGTGGCCATCTTGCGCTACATGGGCGGTATTACCGGCACCTTCACCATGACCGCCTTTGAGCAGGGCCGCCATATTGAAATCTACGGCACCAAAGCCAAACTGCGCGCCGGTGCTTTCTACAAAGAAAACGGCCCCGGCGAAATTACCGTTACAGAGCATTTCTCGGGCAACATGCGCAAGGTAGATGTAGAAGAAGTTGCCGGTGGCTATGCCGGCCATGGCGGCGGCGACTGGGGCTTGGTAAGCAATCTGTATAACGATATGCGCGTGGTGGACGATGTCTCCCTCATGACCACCCCCATTCAGGCCAGCGCCCACTCTCACGTCATTGCCTTTGCTGTAGAGCATGCCCGCCGCACCGGCGAGGTGGTAGACATTGCAGAGTTTGAGCAGCGCGTGCTCAGCGGCGAGCTGCAATACTGATTCCTCAACGGGTCAGCGCCCCCTATCCATAGCTGTCCCAAAAGCATTCTGAAGAAAGAATGCTTCTTGGGCAGCTAAGGGGCACGCGGGGGTGGCAGCACACATTACGCTTGAAATTTGATGGCAGGGTGGTAGAATACGCGGGCGTGCTGCGAGAAATACAAAAAGCCAGCGCTTGGGTAGCGCAATATACCTCCCCCTTTGTGATAGGGGTGGCAGGATTGGCTTTTGTTGTACCGGGCATGTTCACCTGGGTGCAGGGGGATGTGCAAGCGCTGGTGTTGGGCTTTATCATGCTCACCATGGGCATGACCCTGCGCCCGGCAGATTTTCGCATTCTGGCCTCGCAGCCGGTGGATATTTTGATTGGAGCCTGTGCGCAGTACAGTATCATGCCCCTGATAGCTTGGGCGCTGGTGGCAGGTTTTGACCTGCCGCGTGGCATTGCTGCCGGGTTGATTCTGGTGGGCTGCTGCCCCGGTGGGGTGTCCAGCAACATCATGAGCTTCCTTTGCAAGGGAGACGTGGCCTATTCCGTGGGCATGACCACCGTCTCCACCCTGCTGGCTCCCTTTGTTACCCCACTGCTGGTGCTTTGGCTTGCCGGCGAAAGCATCGATGTGGATGCCATGGGCATGTTCCGCAGCATTCTTTTTGTCACCATCCTGCCCGTGGGTATCGGGGCTCTTTGCAACGGCTGCTTCGGCAAGCGTGCGGGGTATGCCGAGGTTTGCCGCATCATGCCCAGTCTTTCTGTGCTTGGGCTTGCCTGCATTGTGGGCGGTGTTACTGCTGCTAAGGGTGCCGGCTTCTTCACCAGCGGGGTTCTTATTTTTCTCACCATTTTCATACACAATACCTTGGGTTACATCCTCGGCTACCTGGCCGGACGCGCCACCCGCATGAATCGCCCCAAACGCCGCACCCTCTCCATTGAGGTAGGCATGCAAAATGCCGGTTTGGCCACTGTGCTGGCCGCGCGCCACTTCCCCGCCATGCCCGAGGCGGCCTTGGCTGCCGCCATCTGCTGCGTGTGGCACAGCATCACCGGCACCCTCCTGGCCGGGGTCTTCAACGCCATTGACCGCCTGCGCGGTATTGACCAAAAGGTATGATGTGCCCGCAGCATTCCCTCTTGCTGCGAAATCAGGGGCTGTGCCCGGTGTTTTCGTGCCTGTAATCAGTGATTTATCTTGCCAACATATCAATGTCGTGGTATACTCGCCCGCGGAAAAAATGGCAGCTGTTTCACCATATCTGAATCCCGATTGGCCGGATGCCGTGTGGGATGTATCGGGCGCGTTCGTCAACGACCGCGAGCTCATAGCATTTTATGACTTTTGCAAAATGTTGCTGGGGTTTGAGCCCTTCAACATCGTGCACGGGTCGCCCTTGTGCACATGGAACAGCGGGCGCGTGCTTAAGCACCTGATGTGCGATGCAGAGGAGATACGCGCCGCCGGGTTGGAGTACGCCGCACGCAACATTGCCATGTACTACACCTTCACCAACCTCAACCTCAAAGAGGAGCACATGAAGGACCCCTTCGGCAATGCCATGCTCACCTTTGCCGTGAACCACAACCCCACCAAGCGCAATTCCGTCATCATGGCCAGTGATGCTTTGTATGACCACGTGCGCCGAGAGTTCCCCACGCTGCGCACGGTGTCGAGCATCCTCAAAATCACCAATGGCGGTGGCAAAGGCAAGCTGGAGGTCTACCAACGCTTGGCCGACAAGTATGACGAGGTGATGGTGCACCCCGATGACGTGCTCAATTATGACCTGCTGGAGAAGATAGAGGATAAGGAGCGCCATATTTTGCTGGTGAATGAGTATTGCATACGCCAATGCCCCTTGCGCCCGTTCCATTACAGCACATTGTCTGAGATGTCGCTCAACTACTTCAGCTACGACACCTCTGCCTTTGATAAACGCCAGAACAACAACGGTTGCAAAGACATGGGGACCTTGCTCACGCACGAGAAACACAGCGTGCTGGCTCTGACTGTGGCAGAGATTAAGCGCCTGCGCGACATGGGGTTCCGCCATTTCAAGATGCAGGGGCGTGGCCATGCGAATGCTTCTTCCATATTGTTCGACTTACTGCGCTTGGTGCTGCGCAATGATGCAGCAGATGAAAATGCTATGCATGCCATCAGCCAGCGTTTCTGGGAATCCATTTTACCGCACCAACCTGCATGAGCTCCATCATCAAACCCGTTACAGCAGAGCAGCTGATGTTCATGGTGGATAACCACCTGCCCAAAACGCAATGGACCTTCGGCGGAGCGTTCCGTTTCGATGCCTCTCTGTTGGTGGTTATCGAGAACCTGGGCAAGAGCTTCCCGCTGCGCAAACCGTTCAGTGTGGCCGGTTGCCCCGCCTGCAAGTGGTCTTTGGATTGGTACACGGAGCGCCGCCCCATGGGCTTAGCCACCTTTGCGGCTACCTTGGAGAAGTACGCCGCCCTCAATGTGGGGGTGATGCTCACCTTTGATAACCCGTATATTACCGAGGACGCGCTCAACGACACCTACTGCGCCACCTTGGTGAAAGAGCTGTACCGCTGCGATCGCGTGCGCAAAAACAGCGTGTGCGTGGCCAATGACCGCCTGGCAGCCCGCATACGCGAGCTCTGCCCGCAGATGATGATTTGCTGCCACCCCAACCGCCTTGTGGCAGAGCCCAACCGCCGCACGCCTGCCCTTTACAACAAGTTGGCAGAGATGTACACCAACGTTTGCCTGCACCCGGTAGACGCCACGCGCCCCGCTATCTTCTCCCAACTGGAGCACCCGGAGTATTTCTCCATCGTGGTGAATGACCCCCTGCCGCGTAACAGTGCCCTGCGCCGCGAGCACCTGCGCCTGCTGGCCGAAATACGCAAAGACCCCTACAATGCGGACCTCTGCATACGCCGCGCCCAAATGGTGGAGCGCGATGGCTGGCACAAGGTAGATGCCGCCAACCTGCAACAAAAAGCCACCTGCAACCTCACCCGTAACGAGACGGCTGCCCTGTATGCCGCCGGGTTCAGGCATTACATTGTGCAGGGCAACCAGTTCCGTAACGAGATGACCCTCCTCTGGGACATCTTCCGCTGCACGCTCGACTACGGCCCCGAGCTCAGCAACAAATCCGCCCTTATTGCCAGCTCTGTGATGGCCGCCTTCGGCCAGCCCAAAAAAGACATGCCCAGCGGCCTTAAGGCATTCAAATTCACAAACTACGAATAAATTATGAAGAACAACCGTATTTTCTCATCCGAATCCGTTGGTGAGGGGCATCCTGACAAGGTGGCCGACCTCATCTCCGACACCGTGGTGGACGCCTGCCTTGCGCAAGACCCCGCCAGCCGCGTGGCATGCGAAACCCTGGTGAAAGACGGCCACGTTATCCTTGCCGGCGAGATTACCACCAAGGCTGTGATAGATTACGATGCCCTGGTGCGCGATGTGGTGCGCTCCATCGGCTATGCCACCCCGGCAGATGACGAGGTGTTCAACGCCGAGACGCTGGATGTTACCAACTACCTCTCCACCCAAAGCCCCGACATTGCCCAGGGTGTGGATGCCTGTGCCGCAGAGGGTAAGGATGGTGCAGAGCAGGGTGCCGGCGACCAAGGTATCATGTTCGGCTATGCCTCTAACGAGACCCCGGAGCTCATGCCCGCCCCCATCATGTTTGCCCACCGCATCATGATCGAGCTGGCCCGCGTGCGCCACAGTGGAGAGGTTGCTTGGCTGCGCCCCGACAGCAAGAGCCAAGTGGCCGTAGAATACGGTGCAGACGGCAAGCCCGCCCGCATTCTCAACGTGGTGCTCAGCACCCAGCATACAGAGGATGTGAGCATTGAGACCATTCGCTCCTTCTGCGAGGCCCTTGCCCGCCGCGTGCTCCCCGCAGAGCTGGTGACCGAACAGACAGAGTTCTTCATCAACCCCACGGGCCGTTTCGTCATCGGTGGCCCGCACGGCGACTCCGGCCTTACCGGCCGCAAGATTATTGTGGATACCTACGGCGGTATGGGCCGCCATGGCGGTGGCGCCTTCTCCGGCAAAGATTGCAGCAAGGTAGACCGCTCCGGCGCTTACATGTGCCGCTGGGTGGCCAAGCACATTATCGCCGCCGGCTTGGCAGACCGCTGCGAGCTGCAGGTGGCCTACGCCATCGGCAAGGCCTCCCCGGTTTCCATTATGGTGGATGTAGAGACCTTCGGCTCTGCCCATGTGGATGAGGCTCTTATCATTGAGCGTGTGCTTAAGGCCTTCTCCTTCAAGCCGGCAGATATGGAGAGCGTACTCGGCCTGCGCCGCCCCATCTTTACGCGCTCCACCAATTACGGCCACTTCACCAAGGAAGACCTCCCCTGGGAGCAGCTCGACCCCGCCCGCCTCGCCATCCTCAAAGGCGAGTAACGCCCCCAACGCGCACGCGAGCGCCGATTTTTCAACCGAGAGCCGCAGTCCATCCCCCGGACCGCGGCTCTTGCCGTATTATCTCTTTCTTCGCGTCCGCAGTCTGTTTGCACCTCGGTGCCTTCACATTCAGCTCGGCTCTCCCAACAAACAAGCCGCGCAGCTGGACTGCGCGGCTTGGGTATAAAGATATTATGATAAAAAGATGAGGTCCGCAGGTGCGGCTTTACAGCTCTTCGTCGTCGAAGACGAGCTCAATCTCGGGTGCGAGGGGAGCTGCGGGGCGGCGATGGCGTGCGGCTTCGGTCAAGAAGATTTCAGCCACACGGAATGCGCGGCGAGAGGCCTCGGCAGCGGTGCGGTCATCCATCAGGGCAAGGCCCTCTTCCGTAACTTCGCCGAGGTAAATCTTCCATGCGCGGCGCACAAGCTCATCGGTATCAATCTCGGGGGTGAACTGGAGCTGCTGCTGGTTTTGCTCATTCTCGCGGTTACGGTTACGGTTACGGCGACGTTTGCGGCGGTTTTTGCCGCCACCGTTGTTGCCTTCGCCACCGCCGACGGTTTCGGGGGCAGCAAAGCCGGGTGCAGGCTCGGGGGCGCGGAAGTCGCGGGTTTCGAATTCTACCTCAAACCTCTGTTCGTCAGAGATTTGGGGGCGGGGCTGCTGCTGTTGTGGCTGGTGGTGGTGCTGTTGCGGTTTTTGGGGTTGAGGCTTGGGGGCTTCTTCTTGCTTGGCAGCGGGGGCGGGTTGCTCTTGATGGGGGGCCTCTGCGGGCGGCTCTTGCTTCTCTTGGGGCTGCTTGGGAGCCTTCTTTTTAGGTGTACGCTGTTGTTTGTCTTTTGCGTGGGTATCACCTTGAGCGGGGGTGGCATCGGCGGGCTTTTCCTCGGCGGGGGTGCCGGCCTTCTTGCCGGTGCGGGGCTTGCGGGAGGCCTTGGGGGCAGGGGCGCTCTCTGCTGCGTTGGCGGCGGGGGCAGTTTGCTCCTTACCCTTGCGGGGGGCAGACTTGCGCGGGGCGCGCTTCTTGGCAGCGGGCTTTTCCTCTGCGTTGGCGGGGGTCTTTGTTTCTTCTGCGTCCATGGTTAATGATAAACGATGGTAATGTAGGTATGGTTAATCAGCCGTCACAGTCCGGTCTATAAGGAACGACCACGCGGCGCGGTGGGTGGTTCCGTCTGTTGTTTTCCAGGAGATGTGGACGGAGAGGAGGGGCATGTAGACGCGGCACGGTGGGGTCCATTGCACGGTGCGCTCTGTCTTGTCTATTTGGAGGGGAACCTCGCCGAAACCGCTGACACTCATACGTACTGAGCTCATGTCAATATTTTGCAGCTCCGACAAATCGGCCTTGATGGTGGGAACGGTGGTTGGTACCGTGGCATCCTGCTGTGGGTATACCGCAAAAGTGGGGCGTGCAGTGTTGCGGGGCAATGCGCCGGGTATGTAGCCTGTGGTTAAGCCTTCGTTTACGGCTGTCACCGTAAAGTCCATGGCATCTTCAAACACGCTGTGGTCTGTGCCCAGTATCATGTAGCGGTCTATGGTGAGCACGTTTTCTTGGCTGTCTACCTTGCCCGGCAACACGGTGAAGGCTGCGCTGTACCCGTGCTCTTGCAGCTTGGCGTGCATGGCAGCATCATTATAGCCGCCCGGGTAGCAATAGGTGTTGATGGAACCGAACATACCGCCCAGCTTGTGGCGGGTGTCGCCAATCTCGCGGTCTAGCTTTTGGTTATAAGCCTGCTCGCCTTTTTTTTGCTCTTTCTTCCAGTCCGATGGGTAGGGATGGCTGGCAGAGTGGCTGCCCACACTGGCGCCGTTTTGCTGCATCTCCTGTATCATCTCGGGCGTCATGCTGTCGCCCGCGCCGCTCAGGTACTCGGTGTAGAGGAAAAGGTGGAAGGGGTAACCGTATTCTTTGAAGATGGGGTAGGCATCCGTATACACACTGCGCCAGCCGTCATCCAAGGTGATGAGCACGCACTTCTCGGGCAACAAACGCTCGCCCAAGCGCCACTCCAAAAATTCTTGCATGCTGATAACGGTGTAGCCGTTTTGACGTATGGTTTCCATTTGTTTACGCAGCTCAGAGGTGCGCAACAGCATGCGTGTGGGGCTCTTGGTCTCGCTGAAATTGTGGTAGCCCAGCACGGCCACGCGCGTCTTCTCCTTTGCGACCAAATCGCCGCGGAATCGGTCTCGGGTTGTTACTTGCGGTGCCTGTACGGGGGTGATATCCGGCGTGTCAATCTCCACGCGCGGTTGAGACACGCTCTGCGTGGTACCCTCTGTGGTGGGGGTACCTCCAATCAGTGGATTGAGGTCGAGCGGGGGCGGGTCCAATAATTGACCCACAGCCGTATGGCTCAACAGCATCACCGTCGTCAGGTATGCCAAGAGTCTCATCTCCCTTAAGCATACCATATTGCCACACCATGGCAAGACTTTTGTCTGTCAAAATGCCACCCTTTACCTGCTTTTTGCTGAGCCTTGTTATTTTCTCAGAGACGAATGGAGTGTACCGTAGGTAAATGGTATTTTGAGGGGGCTGTTTGCTGTAAGCGCTGCCTTATTCTGCGGCATAAACACGTTTGCCGAAAATAGCGGAGCCCACTCGAACAATGGTGGCGCCTTCCTCTACCGCTACGGCGTAATCATGGCTCATGCCCATGGAGAGCTCCGGCAAGGGCAAGGGACCACGTGACCGCAGCGTTTCTGCCAATGTTCTGAGCGCTGCAAAGGCCGGGCGCGCGCCCTCAGGCGATTCTGTAGGGGCCGGTATGCACATAAGCCCCCTAATCTCCAAGTGGGGCAAAGCGGTAAGGGCCGCCCATTCCTCTTGCAAACCGGCGGGGGTAAACCCGTGTTTGCTTTCTTCGCCGTCAACATTCACCTCGATAAGGATGCGAGCCGTTACCCCCAGCTCGCCGGCAATGCGAGAAATGGCTTCTGCCAATTTGCGGGAATCCACCGCCTCTATCAACGTAAAGCCTTGCTCCAACGCCTTTCTGACCTTATTGCGCTGCAGGGGCCCAATGAGATGCCACTCGCAATCTGCGGGCATGGCCGGCATTTTTTCCATCGCCTCCTGTAAGCGATTCTCGCCGAACAAGCGCTGGCCATCCTCATAGGCATGCATGATATCGCTTACCGGAAAAGTCTTACTGACAGCCAGCAGCGCTACGCTGCCCGCAGCACGCCCGGCTTTCTTTTCTGCTGCGGCAATCTTTTCTCTTATCTCTGCTAACTGGTCTTCAATATACATGGCTACCCTTACATTACCTTGGCTTGCCGAATGTTGCAAGCATAAAAATAAACGTCAAGCAAAAAAATCATGCATGGCATATTTTTTGCTTGAATTGAGCTATCTCTAGAGTATACTCAGAGCAGGTGCAGTCGGCTTTGGCGAGCTGTGCGCAGGCACGCGCCGTTGTCGGCCGCATTGTTTCACTCCATTAACATATACATGAAGATGGGCTCTTGCGTGAACAGAGTGTTTTTCTTCGCGCACATTGAGCCACCAGTAACAATATTCCATAACACATGTCTGAACATTACACGCAAGGTCGGCAGGGTCAGGGTGCCCGCCGCCGCCATAATCAAGGACGCCACCGCAGACAGCGTATGCCGCGCCCGGTTGACACCCCCGCCAAAAAGCCCTCACTCCTGGCTCGCATTCTGCGCTTCTTCGGTTTCGGCAAGAAGAAGGACAAAGATGAATACAACCGTAAAAGGGGAGAAAAAGGCCAAAAACACACACCTACTCAAAAGGTACGCATAGCCAAAACAAACTATCGTGGCGGCAACCCCGCTGCCCCCAAAAAACGCCGCGCAGTCTCTACTTTGCCCACCCGTAATGCCCGTCTTTACGTAGGCAATCTCTCTTACGAGGCTACGGAAGCAGAGTTGGAAGACCTTTTCAAAGGTTTCGGCTACGTTAAGAGTGTGGATGTTATCTATAATCCCCGCACGCATAAGAGCAAGGGTTATGCCTTTGTTGAGATGCACAAGCTTGAGGATGCCTGCAAAGCCGCAGAGGTGCTGCACGGCCAGCCCTTCATGGGGCGCGAACTTATGGTAAGTGCTGCCAGTGAACGTGCTGAGCAAACCGATGCCCCGACCGAGGAAACTCAAACTGAAACAGCAGAGACCACGACCGAGGAAACCGCAAATACCACCGGCGAGGAAAGCTGATATACCATTATCCGTTCTTTATTATGGCAGCCTGCATCCAGCGATGCAGGCTGTCTTGTTTTTTATAATGTTGCAATGTCCACGCAACCTGAGAAACTCCATAACAGCGCCGGGCCGTGTTCTACCCGTTTTGCAGCGGGTTGTAGGCTTGGTTGGGTTGAGAGCCCTCGGGGTATTCCAGCGGCGGGGGCAGAAAGTTGAGGAGGTTGAGAATTTCTGCAGCATCGGGGGTGCTTTTTTGTTCCGGCTGCGGGGTGTTTTTGGCCGTGGTTTCGGCTTGCAACTGGGCAAGCTTGGTGTCTTCTGCCAGCGCTTTAAACTTATCTGCCTGGCTGAACTCGCCGCTGTCATCGCGAAAGATAACGGCGAGCCAGTCACGTTTTTCATCTATGCTGAGGTGTCTTTTTTTACGCATGGTTATTTGGGTGCGGGCAAAAAGGAGAAGATGCCGGCTACAAGTTGCTTGCCTTTGGCGGTAAGGCGGTAGTAGCACCAATCGCCGCAAATGTCTGTTACCAGCTCTTCAGCCTTAAGGCGGCGCAGGCAAATGGTACAGGTGCTGGTGGTAAGCCCCATGGTGGCTGCAATATCGGCGCTGGTTTCAAGCCCGGCAGCCAGGCCGAGCAGCACGCGCTGCATGCTTTCCGTGTGGGGTTCCTCTGACAAAGAGCGCAGTAAATGACACGCAAAATCAATGGCTTTCATAATAAAAAGGGGTACTTATTCACATTTGTGAATAAGTTTTTTAATGGTTTAACGGTAAATTGATAAGATTACTTATTATCATACTTATTCACAATTTTATTCACAAATGGTTGCGAGAATGGGCAGAGCGTTTGAGCAAATGGTGCAGGGGGTGCGTGTCGTTGGAGTGTGATTGTACGGCATTGAAATGCGCGGCTTTAGGCAGCACAATGCGGTTGTACTCATCCATCAACATTTGGCGGGCGGTGGTGCTGGCGGTGAGGGGTACGCAAAGCTTGCAAGCCAGCAAGGTGCAAAAGGCATCCGTAAAAAGCGGGTCAAACAAGGCGGGGTCTTCCACATCGCTGATGTAGCGCAGGCGGATGCTCTTTTGGGGGCAAAAGACGGCGCGGCCGCGGAGGGTCCATCCGTGGGATGATACCTCGAGTACGCGCAGGCAGTCCAAGGGCAGGGTGTGCGGCAGGTAGCGCGGCAGGTCTGAGGAGTCGGGGGAGGCTTCTTCTGCACTGGTGATGGTGGCCTCTGCAATGGCAAAGCTCCAGCGGTTGGTCACCAGCACCTCTCGGCGGGTGGGGTGGTAGTGCATGTAGCAGAGTCTGGCGGCGGGCGAGCCGTTGAGGTCGATGCCGGCCAAGGGGGCCTCGCCCAGCTTAGCGAGGGCAAGGTTGCATATTTGCAGTGCAGAGTACGGGGTGGTATCTGAGGTATTGATCATGGCGTGTAATGGCAGGTGATGATTAACGGCTACTATGTTGCACGAGCACCTGCAAAAATCAACAAAAAGCGTTGATACGCCGTCACTTTTCAAAAATAACGCACAGGCTGCGAAAGAGCGAAATTTCTTGCACCGAGTGGAGGATGCGAGTATTCTGCACGGCAATGAACACGGATGCCATCACCACCGCACAACGGTATTACGCATGGGCCGGCCGAGATTTTGCGGCTGATGTCCATGCCTTGGCGCGCAACCCGCAAGGCGTGTTGCTGTATACCCCAAGGCTGGTGGTGATGATGAAACCTGCAGACAGCAGGCAACCGCAAGACTGGGCGCAGCTGACACACAGCCCACAGCAAGCGGATGCTTGGTATGTACACCTGTTGGTTGGCCAATTAAGTTTGGCGGCACAACTGGCGCATTGGGTACCGGCATACCGCTGGGTATGTTTTCAGCGCGGGCGGCGCAATACCCGCCCACACCGCCTGCCTTGGGTGCGCATCCTTTCTCATAACAGTAAAACAATCAACAATAAATAAGATACCATTATGGGCTTTGCCATGAAAACCCCGAAAGCTCCGCCTGTTGACACCACGCCCCCCGTGGTGGCCGATACGCAGGAGACCGATACACAGGCCGACCACGAGCAGAAATCTGCCCGCCGCCGCGGCTTGCTGTCTACCATACTCACCCGCAACGGCAAGCAGGGCAGCTTGGCTTCTGCCACGCCGCCTGCACCTAACACCACATTGGGCTGATACACCATGCAACAAGATCAGATACTGAGCAGCTACCAAGCACTGTGTACCACGCGTTCCCCGTGGGAGGGCTGGTGGGATACCCTGCGGCATTATGTGCTGCCCTCTCGCCTGCATGAGGATGAGAGCGTGCCCGATGCTGAGAACGCCCATGCCCTGGGCGATACCACGGCCGTAGAGGCTTGCCAAAAGCTGGCCGGTGGCCACATGAGCTACATTTGCCCCGGCAATGAAATGTGGTTTAAGTGGAGCAGTCCCGAGCCGCACGCCGGCGACGAGGCCGATTCTTGGTACGCGCAATGCTCCGAGATTGCCAACCGCGAGCTGGCCCTGAGCAATTTTTATACGGAGTTGCACGAGTGTTTTCTGGATCGCGTGGCCTTGGGCACGGGCAGCCTGTTTTGCGGCAATACGCGCAGCGGGCATTTGCTGTTTCGGCACGTGCCCTGCGGGCAATTTGTATGTGCAGAGAATGATGAAGGCGTTATTGATACCTACATGCGCGAGTTTACCTTCACCCCGCACCAAGCGGTGGCGCAGTTCGGCCTCAAAGCATTGGGGCCGCGCGCTCGCTCTCTTGCAGAGCACGCCCGCAGCGAGCATGAGGGTTGCCTGCGCTTCTTGCATGTGGTGCGCCCGCGAGAAAAACGAGACCCCCGCAAAGATACCGCCCGCCACATGCCGTGGCAAAGCCTCTATTACAGCCTGGATGACAACTGCGTGGTAGAGGAAGGCGGCTACCGCGAAATGCCCTACATGGTAACGCGCTTTCTCAAGTGGGGGGAGTCTCCCTACGGGCTGGCACCCGCCCGCTTGGTGTACCCGGATATTCGCCAAGCGCAGTTCCTCAACCGCATTCTCGATATGCTGGGCGAGGTGGCCGCCTTCCCTCGTATTCTGGAGCTCGCTAACCAAGTGGGCGAGGTAGATTTGCGAGCCGGCGGGCGCACCCTCATCAGCCCGGACAGCGCCAGCCTCGGGTTCCCGAGAGAGTGGGCCACCCAAGGCAGGTACGATGTGGGCATGGACCGCCTGCGCACCAAGCAAGAGGCCATCAACCGCGCCTTCTTTGTACCCATGCTCGAGCTGTGGGCCGAGCGCAAAGCGCAAATGACCGCCGCAGAGGTGTATGCCCGCGAGAATGAGCGCGTCATGCAGTTTTCACCGTCGTTCACACTGTTTACCTGCGATTTTCGCCCGCTGATGGAGCGTGTGTTTGCGCAGTTGTGCCGCATGGGCAAGTTCCCCAAGCCGCCGGCAAGCGTGCTGAAGGCAGACCGCCGCGGTGAGCTGAGCGTGGCAGAGCCGCATGTGGTATACCAAGGGCGTATTGCCACGGTGTTGCGCCGTGTGCGCGCAGAGGGCATAGAACGCACCCTGCAGCGCATGCAAAGCATGCTGCCCATAGACCCCCAATTGCTTGACCATCTTGACACAGACAAAACGTTCCGCATTGCGGCGAGGTTGGATGGCGTGCCCGAGGATGTGCTGCGCGCAGAGCACCACGTGTTGCGTATGCGCCGCGAGCGAGAGGAAGCAACTGCCGCCGCTGCAGCCACCGCTGCCGGGGAGCCTCCCGCCGTTGGAGAACCGGTGGGGGATGCCGGCCCACCGCTGGCAGAATTGCTCCCCGGGCAGGGGACAGAACCCGCCCCGCGCACCCCCCGCCGCCCCAAACGCCCCAAATATGAACAAGCAGACCTACCCCTCGCTTAACCCGCACCCCCGCCCATGCTGATACCCGCCCCCAATACACAAGCTGTGGAGCGTGCCCGTGCAGAGCGCCGCCGCTTGCGCAGCCTTTTCGGCACTGCCGAAGGCCAACAGGTGCTGGCCGAGCTTGAGGCCCGCTTCGAAACCGACCTGCCCGTTTTTCAGGGCAAGGCCGGCAGTTACGACCCGCTTGATGCCATGCGCAGAGACGCCCACAGAGAGGTGTTTCTGGTCATTAGGCACCAACTGGCCCTTGCAGAAAAAGAAACACACCCCACACACACCTGATATTTATAACCATGAAAACAACAACCGATAAAAAACATGATATGCAAACAGCCGAAAGCCCCGCTGCAACCCCTGCCGCCCCCGCGCCTGTGCTGCCACCCACTGCCGACCCTGCCGCGCCCATGCCCGCTGACACGCCGCCGCCCATTACGGATGCCGACGGCGCCTTCTCGCCCGAGTGGTACACTCGCTTTGAAGAGCTGCAGCCCTATGCCGCCACCCTTGCCAAGTTCCGCCGCCCCGAGGCCCTTGCCAAAAGCTACGCCAACCTCGAGCGCCTGCGTGGTTACCCCGCCACCACCGATTCGCCGCGCATGGAGGCCTTCCGCCAAGCGGTGGGCCTGCCCCCCACCCCCCAAGAGTTTACCCTGACCCGCCCCGACAATACGCCGGATGAAATTTGGGATGACTCTCTGGCTGAGTCTCTGGCCCGCGTGGCTTACGAGCACGGTGTGCCCGCCCCCGCCATGGCCGCCCTGTGCGAGCATTACTCCCAAGAGGGCCGCCTTGCCATGCAAGCCGCCCAACTCGCCCAACAAGAGGCCGTTGAACACGCGGAGACAGAGCTGCGAGACGACTGGGGCAGCCGCTTTGACGCCAACATGAACGCCGTGGCCAATGTGCTGCGTACCCTCGGCTCCCGCGCCGGGGTGAATGTGGCCAACCTTATGGACAACCCCGCCCTGCGGGCAGATGCAGACTTTGCGCGCCTCATGCTGGCCGCCGCCTCGCTTGTGGAGGAAGCCCCCATGCACACCGGCGCCCCCGCAGACCCCCGCGCAGAGGCCCACCGCATTGCTCACGACCCCGCCCACCCCCTGCACGAGGCCTACATGCGCACCTCTCACCCCCGCCACCGATACGCCAATGAAATGTACGACCGCCTAGCCTTCGGGCGTTGATGCCCCCCGCCACATCGTAAAAATTTTTCATCTAGTTTATTTGAAAATCCCCCGTTGCCATACCGCGCAACGGGGGATTGCGTGTTACAGAAAGCTGCGTGGTGCGGCGCTTGGCATGGCGTACATAAAGCGCGCGCCGTAGAATTTGGAGGTAATGCGAGAGTCCAGCAGGGTGATGATGCCGGTATCTGTCTTGGAGCGTATGAGGCGCCCTACTCCTTGGCGGAACTTGAGCAGGGCCTCGGGCAGGGCGTAGTCTTTGAAAGCATTGCCACCGCGGGCCGTGATGTCCTCCGTGCGGGCCTCTGTAAGCGGGTTGGTGGGGGATTCGAAGGGAATTTTGGTGACAATGACGTGCGAGAGCGCCTCGCCCGGCACATCCACCCCGGTCCAGAAGCTATCTGTGCCCAGCAGCACGCTGCCGATGTTGTCTTTGAACGAGCGCAGCAGGGCGCTGCGGTCTTGCCCATCGCCCTGCACCAGCAGGGGCCAGCCGTTTTCTACGCAGAAGGGGCGCAGCAGGGTGGCCATGTCGCGCATGAGGTTGTAGCTGGTGAACAGCACGAAGGCGCGGCCATCGGATTCGGTGAGCGAGCGGCAAATCCAATCAAAGAGGGCAGGGCGGTAGGTATCGTCATCGCTGGCGGGCGGGGGTGGCGGCATGCTGCGTGCCACCACAATGCGCATTTGCTCCGCAAAGTTGAACGGGCTGCCTATTTGCAGCGTTTCTGCGCTTTCTGCCCCCACACGGCCCGCAAAATAGCCCATGCCACGCTCTCCCGTAGACAGGGTGGCGCTGGTGCAAATGCAGGTGTTGCCGGTCTCGAACAGCTTTTCGCGCAGGGTGTCTGCCACGTTGATGAGGGCAGAGCGCAGGGTCATGTATTGCCGCTCGCTGCCCTCGCTCTCTGCCCAGTATACCGAGGTGTCTGCCTCGCTGAGGCGTATGAGCTCTGCGGCAGAGTTGCGGTACGACATGAGGCGCGCTGCAATGTCCATAAGCTCAGCGCGGCTCACCTCGTTCTCCTCCACCTGTGCCATTTGCTTTACCTCGCATTCTACGGCGTGCAGCGCGGGCGAGAGGATGTCCTCGGTCCACTCCGGTTGGCGCAGGCGCACGCAGCCGTGGTGCTCATCCAGCCGGCAATCCAGGCGCGCGCAGCGGAAGAACTCATCTGCTGCGGTTTGGGCTTCTTCTATGAAATGCAGTAACTTGGGTGTGGCAAAGTGGCGCAGGCTGCCTTTGTGGGTGCGTGGGTTGTACAGGCGCAGCAGGTCGTAGTGCAGCTCTGCCTCGCCCAGCGAGAGGCCGAATTGGTTGGCGGCCACGGTCTCTATGGTGTGCGCCTCATCCAAAATCACGAAGTCATTGGGGAAGATGAAGGAGGGCAGGGGCTCTGCCGTTTCATCATGGGGGTCTTGCTCGGCGCGTATAAGGTCTGCCAGCGAGAGCAAGCCGAAGAAGAGCGTGTGGTTAAGCACCACCACCTGTGCTTCATCTACCCTGCGGCGGGCTGCCTGGTAGGGGCAATCGGGGCCGCAGTTGCGCGGGGTGCATACGTGGTTTTCGCTGCAAACCTGTGCCCATACCTTGTGGGTGATACCCAGTTCGGGCGGTAGCTCTGCCAATGAGCCCTCCCCGCAATCGCGCGACCACGCCATCAAATCATGCAATTGCTTGGTTTCTGCCTGGTTAAAGAGGTCCGTAGCCTGCTCCAGCGCGCGTTTCAGGCGGGTGCGGCACAGGTAATTGGCGCGCCCTTTGAGCAAGGCCGCAGAGAAATCGCTTTGCAGGGCCTTGCGTACCGTGGGTATATCTTTGTGGAACAACTGCTCCTGCAAATTGATGGTGTGGGTTGAGATGATGGCCTTGCGGTTGTTATCCAACGCATAGCGTACCGCCGGTATCAGGTACGCCAATGATTTGCCTACCCCCGTGCCTGCCTCCACCAGCAAAGAACCGCGGTTCTGCAGGGCTGCGGCCACGGCCATGGCCATTTCTTGCTGCTGCGGGCGGTACTCAAACCCACGCCCGCCGGATAATAACCCGGTGGGCGAAAAGTCGAGTTCTGTTTGCGATAAGAGCATGCGGCGGGGGTGGCAAAGGGTGCCACTGCACCTGCTGCCTGTTATTGCAGCGGGCGGTCGCCGGTATCCGGCGTCTTGATATTCAGCGGCAGGGTGGGGAAGTAGGTGCGCAGGGTATTCACATTGGTATTACTGTCAATGAAATACCATTTATTGGGCTCTGTGCCGCGGGTGTTGATGTTGTCGCGGTAGGCTTCATCACGCACGGCGTAGATGTAGTCGCGGCGCTCCATGCGTATACGGCGCCCGGTGGCGGGGTCCGGCACACTGTACCAAAGGGTGGTGGGCAGCACCACCAAGCGGCTGCGGTCGCCACTCAGTTCAATATCTTCTGCCTTTTTGTAGGTTTTGGCCTGCGAGCCCTTGCGCACCGAGTCCAGCGCGCTGCTGGAGCTCACCAGCACGTATTCTGCATAGGGCGCACCGATGACGAACTTCTCTACCTTGAAACCACCGGCTTTCATCTGGCGCCCCATCTCCACATACTGTGCGCGCAGGGCATCCAAGTTCTTCTGCATGCGGGCTTGGGCTTCTGCGGTGCTCATCTTTTTTTTGCCGGTAATGTAATCCGTGTTATCGCCTTGGGTGCGGCTGGCCAAGCGGTCTGCCAATGTGCGCTTGATGGGCGGGTACATGTAGTCGTAGCACCAGCCCATATCGCAGGCCATCACGGCGGCGCGGTACTCGTTGGCGGCTACTTGGGCTTCTTTAGCAGCGGCGCTCAGGGGGGCGGCTTGGGCTACGGCGGCAGCCCCCATTGTTACCATGGCTGTTAATATAAAATTTTTCATCAACACAAGCCTACCACCTCATTTGCCCGCTTTCAAGCTCAAAGTCTGACACTTCGGTGCCATATTCGCAAAATTAAAAGGCTTTGTCAAAGTGGATGACCGATGGTTGCTACCGCCCGATAAATTTTAATTTATCGCGCAGATGGCGCATGCCTCGGCGAAGCCCGCAGGGCGAAGACGGGAGCCGTAGGCGAGCGGAATTTCAGAGCCTCGCCGCATGGCGAGGCGGCATATGGTAGCCCGGCGGTGCAGCCCGAAGGGCGGAACCCCGGGTCCGAAATAAACGTTATT
>JBGVMR010000011.1:0-5106 GCA_045124875.1 Akkermansia sp. | reverse complement strand
GATGCTCACCAATCGCACGCGCGGGTCAACAATGGCCTCCATGACATCCCGAATCATGAAGGAGTTTTCGATACGGAAACGCCCGGGCATGGGGCTATAGGGGATGGAGTGAATATGCTCCTCCGCCCATTGCCATACTGGCTGACGGTCGGGAGGTCTCCAAGCCTCACGCCAAATGCTGATTAGCTTCTCGTTCATGTACATAGCGAATGATTTGCCGGATGATGTCGGGCTCCAGTTGCGGGGCTGTCAGACGCAGCACGCTCCACCCGGCTAAGGTAGCGGTCAGATACTTCTCGGCATCGTTGAGAAATCCCTTGGGTGACGTATGCCGCCCGTGGCTCCAGACGCCGCCCTCTATCTCGATGAGGGTACGGCTTGGCAGGTGAGCGAAATCGGCTTTCCATCGGCGCGGCGGGTAGAAGCGGTATTCGCGTTCCAAGGGGGCTCCGCCCAGCAGTTCCCAGAGCCGGATGAATCGGTCTTCTAATACTGAGCTCATTCGGATGTTCCCCTTTCTCCGGTATGCAGGATGCTGCAGATTTCATCGATGGCTCGGCTGGCTTCTTCGCGGATGCCTTGGGCATCCAACCCGCTCATGATGGGCGGCAGTTCGTTCTCGAACTTCGCTCGCATGAGAGAGATTGCCTTACCTACCAGCACCAGCCAGCTACGGCGGACTTCCTCAGTCGGAAGATACTCGCCCTTTTTCACGGCCACGCGGAGCTCGCGTTCTTCTACCTCGGCCAGCAGTTTGCGAGCTTTCAGGGCATCCGTGCGTGCCCCTACGGAATCCTCTCCGCCCTTGAGGGAGTTGGCGCGGACAAAATCACGCCAAGCCGACACATTGTGGCTCCCGTTGGATGCCGGTTCCGGGGCTCCGGGGATTTTGCGCCAATTGTTGATGGTTCGGCGGGTTACGCCTAGCGCGGCGGCCAATTCGACAACGGTATTGGCTACGGCCAGAGTCTCGGTACTTCCGGCGGCCTGAGCCTGCACGCGGGCGCGTTCGGCTGTCGAGAGCGGCTTACCGGATTTTACCTTCTGGACGATGTTAGCAAAATCCGCCGACAGGATTTTGTCGGCGGCTTCCTGAGAAATTGTGCCGGGCATACCAGATGCCCGGTGTCAAAAGGATTTTACAGGATGGATTGAGCTTCTTCGATAATGGCCGGGTCTACCGGAATCTGGTATGCAGATATCTTAGCGTATTGATGCAGCAGGTTCCGAGCGGTAAATTGTGCAGAATCGAGAAAGCTCTCACGGAAAGAGTCTTTATCGTCCTTTTCATTTTCGAGCCGAGATAACGCGTAGCCGCCAATCTCAGCAACCCGGGCGGACATCAGGTCTATAGCGGCTTTTCGGACAGCCTTCTTCCGATCATATTTGCGGAGGTATTCCATTGCCTCGGTGAACGAATCCAGAGCGGCAAAAAAGGAAGCGAGGTCAAATCCGGCGCGGTATTGCAATTCTTCGTGTGTCATTGTCTGTAAGAGGTTTAGGCTTGTGTGTGGCGGAAATTTACTCTCCGTTATGCCAAAAAGCAATCCTAAAAAGCAAAGTTTTTTTAATGTAAGCCGTTTGCTTTTAGTTTATAGGAGCTTTTGTTGCAAAGTTTTTTACTTGTACTCTTGCCACAGCTCTCGCGCCTCTCTTACGGTTGCAGAATCGACAGGTTCCCCAATACTCTGCATCGACCTCGCGGCGGCTGACAGGAGGCAGGCCTGAGTCCGGACTGTTTCCGGGGAGGCATTCATCGCCCGGGCTGCCCGGTAGTCTGCAAGCCGGGCAAGATAGCGGGCTCGGATTCGCTCACGAAATATGAAATGAATATCAGAACTGTTCATCGTCGTTTTTTCGGGAGTGAGCATCTTGGATCGTAGCGGATTCCATGTTCCCCTCGAAGAGGTCAAACAGGATGTCTTGCAGGAACCATTCGTCCCCACATATTGTCCGAGCGAGTTGGCGGGTACGGTGAACCGGGGTGAAGCAGTTGGAGGCCTTGCGGTGAATCCAGCGTTCCCGAGTGACTTCTACGAGGTAGGTTTCACCAATCAGAACGCTGATTCGCAGCTGCATTTCTTCTTCTGCGGGACGAGTCACGCGCTCCATTACTTCGAACTTGTACAGGTAATCCATTGCGGTTAAGAGGTTTAGGTTTGTATGTGGCAGAAAATTACTCTCCGTTGCCCTAAAAAGCAATCCTAAAAAGCCAAGTTTTTTAGATGTAAGCTGTTTGTATTTAGTTTATAGGAGCTTTTGATTCAAAGTTTTTTAATACTCATCTGGCAACAGCATCGTGGTGGCTGCCCGCTGCCCGTTATCGTCCTCCGCTTCCGTGTTAATCCAGAGCACGCGGCCATCGTCAAACCTGTATACGGAGAGGAGTCGGCTGCCATACTTCAGGGCATTATCATTCGAGCGTTTATCCTCATCACAGATATCGCCCCAATCACCGGAGCTATGGCGGGTCAGGCATTTGTGAAGCTCTTGCTCCGTGAAGGTGTCTTGCGCTGCGGGTGTCATGAGTGTTCTGCCCAGCTGGAACTTCTGCTTGAAACAGTCGAGAATCCACGGGGGACGAACAGCACATGCCGTGTGATTCCACCACACTTCTTCCATGCGTTCGGGGGAGATATTGTCCTCACTCTCGACCAAGCTCAGGCTAGCAAACTCGCCCATGTGCAGCCACTCCATACGCCGGAGCCCGTTGGACAGAGCGTAAATGCGGACGAGGTTACTCTTGTTCTTAACCAGTTTCCGGGAATACCGGAATGCCACGCCCCCGAGGTGCTTATCAGCCACCGGGTCGAGAGGGTAAAACTTCTTTACGCCCATCATGATGCAGATATGGCGGATGTCTCCGGCCAGTTCACGAAGGAGCGTCTCGGCAGGTTCGTAAGAACCGCCGCCAGCAGAGGATTGATTTCGACTTGTATGCATAGTAGAACAAAATTACTCGCCCGGCCACAAAAAAGCCATGGCGCGTTACGTCTTATTGCTAAGGAAAAAATAGGAAGAACTGTGGGAAAAGCCGGGCGGGAAATACTGACCGCATTTCCCGCCCGGAACTACTCATTCTCCATTACCCTATCTGCTTCTTTTTTCCCTGCTGACAAGCAGATTGGGAGTTTGTGATTTTCTGCCAGCGGGGACTGTTAAAAAGTGGGAAGTGAAAAAAATGCTGCTTGCGCTATTTGCTTAAGCAAGGAGGGAGGAAGAAAGAGCCGAGAGCCTGTGGAAGCCTTCTCCTATACAGAGCCCCCATACTCAGGACTCCACTCGGATTGAAGATTGTAGTTAAAACGCTCTTGTTCATATATTAAGGGAGGCGTCAAAATCTTCCAGAGTGTGTGCATACTCCACAAGCTGAACTAGGCGCAGTTTCAGTTCCGCGCGGTGATGCTCGGTCAGCTTTTCCGGGGGATTCTTGGAGAGCCAGAGCAAGACCTTGTCGAGTTCGTAGGCAATGGGGAGCGCGGCTTCTGCTTCCTCCTTGGTAGGGAGATTGATGTGGCCGAACGGGCGGTCATCATTGGGCAGGATGTCTCGCTTCTCCTCCTCGGTCATGGTTTCTGCCTGATGCTGGCGAACGACCTTGCGAAAATCTCGGACAGATTGCTTCTCCTTAGCGGCCTGAGTAAGAATGTTGTCGCGGGATGTAAAATCTTCACCTAGCGCGGCGGCCTCGCGGTGGTGGCTGAAGGACAGCTCGGGGTGGCGGGTTTCGTGCGGGTAAGCGCGGCAAACCATCACAATATCGCGGAGCGTGCTGCGGGACATGCCGGTGGCCTTTTCGGCCTCCTCATACTTGCTGTCAACGTAGCGGTTACCCCATGTGCGTTCGCCCAGCAGAAGCGTGTCACCCAGCAGCCAGTTGCAGGACTTACTCAGCGACAGAACCGAGCGGAACAGGTTGTTGTAATTCTCGGAGCTGATTTCCTCCGTCTCAAGCTGGAGCCCGAGCGGGGTAAATCGGATGCCATCAATCCCGGTTGCGACAACAGCCGTCAGGTTAGACGTCGCGACGTCGCGACATCTAAAATCAGGCTGTGCGGGGACTGTGGCGGGAGTTTCCATTGAGGTGTCGATTTCTGATGATTCCATGATACCAATGGAATCGTGTCAAAAATCAATCTTGGACTTTCTTGCGGCGGCTGTTCGTCAGGCGGTATTTCTCGCGGGCGGCTTCACTCTTCTGGTTCCCCAGCGGGGGCAAACCGAGCAGCTTCTGTACGCTGCGGACGTGGTAGTGGAAGGCTTGCTTGCTCATACCAAGCTGGCGGGCGTGTTTGGCACAGGTGCCGTTCCCGCACAGGTAGCTCAGGCATGACCATTGGAGCCTCGGACGCCCCTTGCGGCAAATGAACGAATGCAACATCCGGCGGTGGTATTCATCCAGAGACGCATAGAGGTCTTGCAGTTTGGTTTTGCCATCGATAAGCCCGCCGAATTCGCCATCTGTTTTTGGGGTTTGCGCCGGGGACAAATCTTCTACTCCTGGCTGCACGGACGAACCATCAATCCGGGGAGCAAGCAATCCGAGGGTTTCTGCATGCAGACGCTGTTCCGGGGAAAGGCTGTTCACCCAGGCTTTGAATTCGGCGGAGCGATAGGCTTTGCGGTAGGATTCATTCCGGTAGGCCTCGCGCTTGGCGTAATCGTCACGGCTCATACGTCACCTCCTTTCCGGTGAGGGTAAATGCCGGGGTGTGACACTTCGTGACACTATGACATGTCATTTGGCGTTTTTTATTCCCCCCTATATACATAAAATCAAATTCAATTTTATATACACACTCATTACACATACCCATTATTTCCTTATTTACTAATTTAGCACTATCAAATGTCATAAATGTCATAGTGAAGTGTAAAAGGTTAAGATTAGAGAAGTTAGAGGTATGACATTTAGGCATGACATGTGGTTTTGCACCTGTCATGTTTACCCCAAATGTCATAGCTGAAAAAGCCTTAGAACGGGCAAAAATCATCGAGTTCTCCTTCCTGAATCGGACTTTCAAGGTATGCCTGAAAATCCTCGCGGTTAATGCACCAAACCCGCTCCTTAGTCTTGCGTCTGTATTCGAGGGGGAAATCCCCGGC
>JBGVMR010000010.1:0-4683 GCA_045124875.1 Akkermansia sp. | reverse complement strand
CGCGTTAGCGAGCGGAATTTTTGAGCCCCGTGATAGCGGGGCGGCAAGAATCATAGCCGGAGCGTGAAGAGAGCCCGCGACAGCGGGCGAACGAAACCTCCGGTTCAGATAGATAAAAAATAGGAGCCCCGTTGAAAACGGTGGCGACAGAAAAGCGTGGCTTTATGATTTACGACCATCAAAATATTGAGTCTCAATATAATTTCATAAAATCAATAACGGAATAATTCATCCGCTTTTTCATTTTGCGGCGGCCATTCTGTCACCGCCGTTTTCAACGGGGTTCCATTCAACTTGTATCACTACCGGTGGTTCCGTTCGCCCGCTGTCGCGGGCTCCCTGCACCACCGGCTATGCCTCTTATCGCCCCTGGACGGGGCTTTCAAATTTCGCTCGCCTACGGCTCCCGGCTTCGCCGAGGCAAGCGCCATCTGCCCGATAAATTATCATTTGTCGGGCTGTTACATCTATCAACTGAAAACCTAAACAAAGCCTTGCAAAAAAAATACCATTGCCCTGTGGAAGAGCAATGGTGTTG
Organism: Akkermansia sp.; assembly: GCA_045124875.1. Lineage (GTDB taxonomy): Bacteria > Verrucomicrobiota > Verrucomicrobiia > Verrucomicrobiales > Akkermansiaceae > Akkermansia. The sequence continues at coordinate 4,145 of JBGVMR010000010.1, read as the reverse complement.
TGCTTATATGAAAAACAGCCTTACTTGCGGCGACGGCGAGCGGCCAAACCGGCAAGAGCAAGCAAGCTCAGCGTAGCAGTGGTGGGCTCAGGTATAGAATTGTGGGTGAGCACCAGATATGCCGGGGCATTGACGGCGTATGTAGAGGGGACAATGTAGTGAACGGTATAGTCACTCAAATCTACCCCGGCCATGGTAAAGAGGCTATCTGCCGAGGCAGATTCACCGACTTGCCACACTTGCCCATTTACGGTAAAATCGCCTCGAATAACCGCCAAGGTAAGGGCCGCATCCTCTGCCTTGGTTTGCAGGGAATCTGCCGTAAGGGCAATGAGGCTCTTGAAGCTCAGAGAACCGTTAACGACAAGCCCATCTTCATGAAGAATACTGAGGGTAACATGGTCATTCAGGATAAGGTCTGCACTGACGGAGCCACCATCGGCTTGCACGGTGCCACCGGAAGCCACGGTAAGTTTTGCTGCCGAGGAATCCGACTTTTGAGCGCTCACGTTACCGTCTCCCGCCACACTGAGAGCAGTTGTAGTGACACTTTGGTCTGCCCCACTCAATACTACATCACCACCACGGGTCTCCAACTCGGAGTATGAGGAAGAGCCCCGAACCGCAAGGGTACCGGCATCTGCCCGAACGGAGCCGTTGAACTCACCGGCCACTTGCACCGTGGCCGTTCCGGCATCCGTTTTGCGGATGGTACCGCTACCGTTCACGGTGCCGCCGGAATAGTTACCGGCCGTTTCCAATACGGCATTTTTCTCCAGATTAATGTGTTGAGAACCGGCGGAGGATTTGACAGATACCACGGCGTTGTTCTTAATCTCCAGCGTACCGCCACCGCTCAAGCCACCGTTAAACTCCACCCTGCCGGCACGCACATGAATAGATTGCGTATTATGCACGGCATTTTGCACGGATACAGTGCCTACGGCGTGGGATTCTGCCTGCAACACCACAGGATGCACATTACCGAGATTGAGTGACTGCAAACTTAAATGACCACCGCGCACATTAACATCCACCTGACCGTTGGCACCGGTGCGCAAAGTAGAAATATGCACATTGTCGCCATTCAAAACATCCAGCGTACCAATGGAGTGCCAGCTGTTGGCATCCACAAACACCTCGGAGGCTGTCAAGCTGCCGTCCACCTTCAGCACAGCGCGGTGTCCCGAATCATTGGCGGCACAGTTCACGGTTATAGAATCCACCGCCATCTCTGCCCCGGACTGCACATGCAGCGTACCATTGTTGGTGATGCGCACTCCGGCAAGATTCACCGCTTTGGCAGCCTGTGTACCGTCACCAATGCTCAGTACGCCATCTTGGGCAATATGCACATTGTAGGCATTTGCGGAAGAAGCGTTTTTCCACTCTTTCGTCACCGTCAACTGAGCGCCACCCGCAATCGTCAGCGACGAGGCGGCAACGCTGCTGGGAGTATTGGTCACCAAATCACCCACGGTTGTTTGGCTACCCTGTGCCAAGTTCACCTGCAAGATTTGCCCGGCTCCGTTGAACGTATTGCCATTCGGCGTAGTTTCAGCAACGCCCAGAGAAAGGCGCCCCAAGTGATTTTCCTTGCCGCATATTTCAACAATACCGGCACCCTCGTTGGTTACACCCACCATATTAAGAGTATGATCGGCAGCATGAATATCGCCGGAGATTTTCAGGGTGCGGCCATACGCAACGGCAATCTTACTGTCATCCACCAAGGTAACATCAGCCTTGATGTGCTGGTTTGAGGTAATATACAAAGCCGCATTGCGCTGGGCGGCTTGAGTAATGGCATCCGCCTCCATACCCAAATACAAATGCTCCACGCTATTGAGGGCGTTGGCAGCACCTACCTCCAGCGAGCCACCTACTACATACAGCGTATCCACATCAAACGTGGAATTACCCTGCACCGAGAATTTACCATCGGCAATATGAAGAGATCGGCATTGCACCATATCACCCACCCAATTATGGGAATCTCCCCCGTTTTGAGCGGCTATGCGAATATTGGAATCTTCCGCCAAAATGCGCCCGAGTGTTCCGTTAATGCTGTAACTATAGTTACCTGCCGTTGCCTGCTCCAAGGCTCCGTTATGCACCCCGGAAACCTCGGTATACTGAATAGCGGCTCCGTTCTTTTCCACCGGGCCATTGGTGCCCCAAGAGGGGCAAACGGCAGCGCTCGGGCTGTTTTTCTCCGTGGAGTACACGCGCACGAAGTCTATATCAAAGTCGGCACTATTATTTTTCAGAGTATTGGCATTGGCATCCCCCGGCCAAGAGCCGCCAATCTGCTGGTCGATGAGAAGGTAAAACTCACGGCCATCATCAAACGGCCAATAAGTGAAATCAGAGGAATTGAAGGTTGCCGTCCAATTACCATCGATGTAAAAACTGATGGAATCAGCCGTCCACTCCATGCCATAGGTATGCCAGCCGTTCACATCGGAAATTTGCGTTTGCACAGACGGAGCGGCATCCCCACTGCCGTGGTTCCCGGTTAAATGCAGGGTTTGCCATATCTGATTTTGAAAATTTAAATGCTCCATCATGTCAATCTCGCCGGCATCCGGCCAGCCGCCGCTCTTGGGCATCAGCCAAATAGCCGGCCACACCCCCTGCGCACTCTCAAAGCGGGCGCGCACCTCTACATAACCATACTGAAAACTGAAGGTTTGATCCGTAAAGATACCACCGCAGGCAAAGGTATCATTCGCACCGGATTGATCGTTCTGGCTGGTATAGTCGCCGTATGAGCCTTTCAGCGTTACATAATCTACGCCATTGCTCTGACCTTTTGTCACCAACGAGTCATCGCGTGATTGGTATTTACGCCAATCAGAAACGCCCCAATTCACATAACTTATTTTGTTCCAATTCCCGTCACTCCAATCCAACTTATTACCATTGAAGGAGGCTGTGGAAAATTCATCATTGAACACCAATTCCCAATCAGAGCTGAATCCCCAACTCGTTGTGCTCGCCGCCAGCATGCTCAAACATGCCAGCATTTTGTTCATTTTACTCAGTTTCATGTTATGTATGCTCTTTCAGACTAACATATTCCATCCTCTGTCTGCAAGCAGAAAAAGTAGGCTTGCCGTATCAACAGACATAAAAGCCAGAAATAGTGATAAATAAGATTATTAAACCTAACCAAAAAACTTTTTTACTCGACAACACCATTAAAAATAGGTAGACTGAAGCATAAACTGAGACATCTCATTATGAAAAAGGCTCTTCTCACAATCATGGCAATGACCGGGGTATGTGCAGCAAGCACAGCCACGTTTGACTTCAAGCCGTCAGACTTAACGGAAACCGGTCTCAAAAACATCTCATACACGGACCCGGAAACCTTGATTCAGGCTTCCATTTCCGTTGGCGAACCCGGGAAGAATTTTACTCTTGTAGGCGGCAACTGGGCAGATAAAACCGGCCCGGAGTATGACTACATTGCAGCCAGTGGGAAGACTTGGGGCTCTACCCTCACATTAACATTCTCCGGGTTAACAGCCGGCGCCAAATACAATGTTTCCGTTGTAACGGGAGTGCCTTTTGAAAGTGCAGGCTCATGGAACAAGATGAATCTATTCAATGACTATGAAACATCGAGCGTAGCATTAGGATCTGCCTCTATTAAGGTACGCGAAATTACTCTCTTTGTTGTAGATGGCATTGTAGCAGATGACAACGGCAACATTACGTTTAAAATCACAAAAGAGTCGGAAGCACACACAACTTCATTTAACTACGCCACTATTGAACGAGTGGAAGAGATACCAGAGCCTACCACGGCTACGCTTTCTCTGTTGGCATTGGCAGGTTTGGCCGTGCGTCGCCGCCGCCGTTAATCAAGAAAATCATAATATAACAGGGCGAGTCGCTGCATTCATCGTGCAGTGGCTCGCTTTTTTGTGAATAGATGCGCCAGCCCTGTAAATGGTAATTTATCGGGCAGATGGCGCCTGCCTCGGCGAAGCCCGTAGGGCGAAGACGGGAGCCGTAGGCGAGCGGAATTTAAGAGCCTCGCCGTATGGCGAGGCGGTATATGGTAGCCCGGCGGTGCAGCCCGAAGGGCGGAACCCCGGGTTCGGAATAAACGTTATTTGAACCCCGCCGAATGG
>JBGVMR010000009.1:0-54275 GCA_045124875.1 Akkermansia sp. | reverse complement strand
GTCGCGGCGTAGGACGAAAGTCCGAAGACGGAACCGTGGGCTAACATATGCCGCCCCGCATGCGCGGGGCTCTTGAATTTGACTCGCTATCGCTCCCGTCTTCGCCCGACGGGCTTCGCCGAGGCAGGCGTGTTAAACACCCCGTTAAACTGTAATTTATCAGCCGCAGTGTAAGCATTTATTCTGCTTTGGGCGTTGGCTCCGGGGGGGGCCATGTAGCTTTGCTGTTGTAGATAAATTTGATCGACGAGGCAGATGCCGCCCCATACACAACTGCTGATGACGGTGATGGGAACATCTACGCATACACCTGCCACGACGCCCAGTGGGTAGGAGTATAGGGCGTGGGCCGTCAGCTCTCGCTCCCCGGTGATGAATGTTCGAGAAAACGGCTCTCTTTCTTGGTAACTCTCTAGCTGCAAGCCGGGGAGCGCCTCGCAGCCGGCGTACCCTGCAATTTTGATGCCGGAGCTTTCAGCTGAGATTTTATCTTCCGGTAAACGGACCCAATCATAGCCATTTGCCGGCCACATTCCTTGGTCTGCTACATGGTAAACGGCCTCTCCTTCCGTACCTTCTATCAGGCTGAAGTTTTCATAATAATCACCGCCGAATAGGGTGATAGGCGGTTTAGTGCTGCTGCGTCGATACTGCGCCTTGTGCCCCTTGACATAGCGTTGCCCTTGGTACGTATAACAGGTTTCTATATCTTTTACTACCACGCCTTCATACACAGCACCGTAATCCATCACTTTTTGGTAGAATGAGGTGCAAGAGCTCTCAGCCATGGCTGCGAGTGCATATGCTGACAAGATGAAACTTCTGCGCATTTTTTTCAAAGAAAAGCCACTGCTTGAGCATAGCTGAGCAGTGGCTTGGTTTATGGTTAAATTGTTATGATTATCCGACAATGCCTTCGGTACGCATGGCCTCGTTAATCTTGGCCATAATCTCAACAATGTGCTCGTTGATGCTGTTGGTGCACATGCTGTCTGCCATGCGGCAGGCGTTGAGGATAGCAATGCCGTTGGCAGAGCCGTGAGCAATGATGGAAACACCGCGCACACCCATGAGCGGGCAACCGCCGATGGCGTCGGCGCTCATGCGTACGCCCAGTTTCTTGAACACGGGTTTCATGAGCAGGGCACCCATCTTGGCCATGAAGCTGGACATAATGCCCGCCTTGAGCCAGTGGCCGAATGCCTTTGCCGTGGCCTCTACGCTCTTGAGCAAGATGTTGCCCGTAAAACCATCTGTTACGGCTACGTCAAGGTCTGTCTCAAACAGATCATGCCCCTCGCAGTTTCCGATGAAGTTGAACGGCAGCAGCTCTTTGTCGGACAAGGCTTTGAGGATGCGGTAGGCCTCCAGCGAGAATGCGCTGCCCTTGCAGTCCTCTGTACCGTTACTCATCACACCCACGTTGGGCGTGGGGCGGTTGTATACGTACTTGGCCATCAGCGCGCTCATAACGGCATAGCCCACCAAGTGGCTGGGCTTGGCATCGGGGTTGGCGCCGGTGTCGCTCACCAATACATAGCCGTGTTGGCTGGGCAGGGGGGAGATGATGCCCGCACGCTCCACGCCCTCGAGCAAGCGCAATTTGATGGTACTGGCTGCCACTGCGGCCCCGGTGTTGCCGGCGGAAAGTACGGCATCGCAGGTGCCGTCTTTGACCATGTCTACCGATATGCTCATGGAGGACTTCTTCTTTTGGCGCACGGCCACAAGGCCACTTTCCTCCATGGTTACTACCTCGTCGGCGTGCACAATCTCCAACTTGGGATTGCTGCTGATGCCGGCGTTGTCGCATGCCTGTTTCAGGGTGCTTTCATCACCCACCAGGTAAAGCTTTTCGAGTGTGTTGATTTTCTCCAGTGCCAATTTGGCACCGTCTATATTGATTTGGGGCGCGTTATCGCCGCCCATGGCATCGAGAGCTAGCTTCATAGATGCTGTTATTGTGAAGTTCGTGTATACTCTAGCACATTTTTATGCTATTTGTCAACAAAAAACCGCCCGGCAGCATATTCTGCGGGGCGGTTGAAGTCTTTCAGCAGGGGTTTTTCTGTTCCGGCAGAATCAGTCTACCAGTTTTACCACTACCTCAGCACCACTCTGGGTCTTGTAGGTACCGCACTGCATGCAAGCAGTGTGACCGGGAACAGCGGCGCCGCACTTCGGGCACTTGCCGAGTTTGGGGGCCTTCCAGGCCTGAGCGGCCAGGCGGGAGCGCTGCTTCATCTTGGACGTTCTGCGTTTCGGAGCTGCCATAGTTTTGTATGTGTGTTAAGATTTACTGTGATGTTGAGTGGGGCCACGGTGCCTACTTACTCGGAAACTGATCCAAGGCATCCCAGACGCTTTGTCCACTCGGGGCAGGGGATTCTACACCCGATTGGGGGTCTTTGTCCAGCCTAAAATCACCAAAAGTGTCATTTATTTTGCATTTCAGGCCTGAAATTTCACATTTTGGGTATCCGGGGAGTTCCAAAAGCACCTCTTCTCGCAGGTCTTCCGTTAAATCTATCTCAATTTTTCCTTTCGTGTCGTAAGAGAGTGCAAGGTCAATTATCTCCACTTCATAGTCAAATTCTTCCAAGCATCTGTCGCAGCGCATGCTGAATGTGGCGTACACACTGCCGGTGATGAGGAGCTCTGTGTCGTAGAGCTTGGCTTCCAAATCATATTCCAACGGGCTAACGCTGCGTGCGCCCGTGTTGTCGATGTCAAAAATGGCACCGTCTGCCTCGCCTTGCAGTACAAGCCCTTCTTCGGGAAACTCCTCCAGCGGTACTATTACACGTGTTTGCATGCACTTATTATAATAGCCCTCTATCGCTTTGGCAAGTGTAAAGAAAATACGTTTCTCAAACCGTAAATGCTGTCGTACTTTTTGTCTGATAAATCGGAGTTTTTGCGACCGAAAAATAAGTATTAAAGATGAAGCAGCAGCTGTTTTTTGGAACAGCTGCTGCTTTAGGTGTAAGTATGGGGTTGAGAGAAAAATCGGTCAGTTTGCTGCGGGGGCAGGTGCCTGAGGCACAGCGGGCTGCTTTGTGGTAGGTGTTGCAGCAGCGGGTGCCGTTGTCATGGCCTTGCGAAGAAGGCGTGCGCATTCTTCATGCCCATGTACTTCTGCGCGTTGCAAGGGGGTTACTTTATTGATGTCTTGCACGTTGGGGTTAGCCCCGGCCTCAAGCAAGATTTTTACGACAGAAGCATGCCCGTGGCCTGCGGCTTCGTGCAGGGGGGTCTCTTGGTATTTGTTGGCGGCGTTGGGGTCTGCTTTAGCCGTGAGCAACATTTTGATGACTAGGTCGTGCCCATTGGCAGCAGCCCACGCAAGCGGAGTTGCGCCGTACACTTCTTTTGCATGTACATTGGCACCGGCGTTGATGAGGTGAGCCACGCATTTGCTGTGGCCATTGGTGGCGGCATTGTGCATGGGGGTGTTGCCGTAAGAGTCTTGCACGTCTAACTTGGCTTTTGCTGCAATTAAGAGCTGCAGGGAGGCGTCATCGCCAATCATGGCGGCCTCATGCAGTGCCGTAGAGTCCATTTTGTTGGCTGCGTTAACATCTGCCCCGGCTGCAATCAATGCTTGTACGCATTCTACGTGCCCGAACTCTGCGGCAATAATGAGCGCCGTGTTGCCTTCATCGTCCGTACGGTTTAATTTGGCACCGTGGTCTATATAATATTGCAGGGTAACGTGGTCGCCGATGGTGGCAGCCGTAATCAAATCGTGCACGGCGCCGGCTGCTGCAAGAGCCTTAACGCATTCCGTATTACCCTCTCTTGCTACCCAAAGCAGAGGCGATTTGCCGTTGTCGTCTTTCATCCGCACATCGGACCCCGCTGCCACCAATGCCAACACGCATTCTGTGTGGCCCATCTTGGCTGCCACAAACAAGGCGGTCTCGCCATCGCGGTTCAGGGCGTGTACATCTGCTCCATGTGCAATGAGTACTTGCAAGCAGGCCTCGTTGCCTTCTTGCGCAGCGGCATGCAGTGCCGTGCCACGGGTTCGGTAATCTCTTGCATTCACATCTGCCCCGGCATCCAGCAGTGTTTGCATGGTTACATCATTACCGGTGTATGCCGTTTGTACAAGAGTCGCATTAAATTGACGGCGGGGGATGCCTGCGGCCTCCAGTGCAGAGATGGCTGCATCTTTGGGGCTGATTCCTTGCTCTTGCTCGTCAAGTCCCTCCTCCGGGGGTGTTGCGGGGGCCTGCGTGGTTGCGGGCGTTGGCTTGTTTGTGGTTGCGGGCTGTTGAGCCCCGAGCGGCAAGCTGCAGCTGATGAGTAAGGCCGTGGTTGTGAGCTGTGAGAATTTCATGCGGTATCTCCTTCCGTTAACTTCTAAAATCTGCAATAACGACTATCTGCCGATATACTATCAGTATAGATGAAATGCCGCCCAAGTCAAGAAAAATCGATGTTTCTTGCGAAATTGGGGGCCTCGGTCAAATAAAATAAGCCGTGGCCTATAAAGACCACGGCTTGTATATCTGTTTTGCGGGGGCGTTGCTTACATGCACATGCCGCCATCGCATACCAATACCTGCCCGGTGATGTAGCGGGCTTCGTCGGATGCGAGGAAAAGGGCGCAGTTTGCGATGTCTTCCGGTTTGCCCATGTCGCGCAGGGGAATGCGGGCGAGCAGGGCCTCTCTTGCTGCCTCGGGGATAGCATCTGTCATCTCTGTGGCAATAAAGCCGGGGGCAATGGCATTGCAAGTTACCTTGCGGCTGGCAAGTTCTTGAGCCATGGACTTGGTGAAGCCGATGACACCTGCCTTGGAGGCAGAGTAGTTGGCCTGGCCCAAGTTGCCGGAAAGACCTACGATGGAGCTCATGTTGATAATGCGCCCGGCGCCGCTCTTCATCAATGTGCGCTGCAGAGCTTTCACAAAGAGGAATACGCTCTTAAGGTTGGTGTCCATAACGGCGTCCCAATCGCTCTCTTTCATGCGCATTAAGAGGGTGTCTTTGGTAATGCCGGCATTGTTTACCAAGATATCCACCGTGGGGTATTCTGCCAAAATCTCTTTCACGCAGGCCTCAACGGCAGCGGCATCGGCCACATCGCACGGGAAAGCCTTGCAGCTCCCGGGGAAGTCGGCGTTAATGGCATCTGCTGCACCACCACAAGAGGCGGGATTGCGAGAAATGAGTACAACCTTGGCTCCCTCCTCTGCGAATCGGCGGGCTACCGCATTGCCGATACCGCGACCGGCGCCTGTTACTATAGCAGTTTTTCCTGCGAGTCTGTTCATAACACTCTTATTCTACCTTAGAGTTTGCTCTAACGCAAGAAAAAAGCATGCGGTGGCCTACTTTTCATGTTAAAAAAGCCCCCGAGCATGTAAAATGCTCGGGGGTGAAATAAACAGGTGCTGTGTATATTATCAGAACGTGACACCAACACCGAGGATGAAGGTGTGGGCGCCGTAGATATCATTTACCTTGCCGTCGTAATAGCTGCGGCCGAACTCGTAGCCGGCTTTCACATAGACGTCGTCGGAGCATTGTACCTTAATGCCGGCGCCTACTGACCAAGTAAAGCCGCCGTCACTGGAATTACCATGGTGGGAGTCGATGTCTACCCAGCTGTAACCGGCTTTACCGCCGATGTAGAACATCACATCATCTGCCAGTTCAATGTTTAAATCGTACCCTGCAGTTACAGGGAGCATGTATACGTCCGTATCCGGGCCGGAGCCATCGAGCTCGCCCCATTTGGCGTCTACATTGAGGCTGAATTGATGGCGGAAGGTTGCTTCTCCACTGTTATAGAGGTTGAAACTGCCGCGCACACCCCACATGTCGAGGTCTGAATCACCGGCACCAATGCTGTAAAGGGCATCGATAGAATATACCGGCTGCATATCGTAGGGTGTAAGGTCTCCACTTTGCGGAACTGCAGAGTAATAAGGAGCCGCAGATGCCGTGCCACAGAGCGCACCCAGTAGTGTCATGGTAGAAAAAATCTTTTTCATAGCATTCTTCCTATATCATGTTTATGAACAAAATTCAAGCTAAAACTATTAATTACAATATAATTAACAGCTGAAAGTTCAAGTTTTTTCAAGTAGCGGGGTTATACCCCCTTTTTGTCACCCCAAATAGCAATGTGCAATCTGTCGCCAAAGCGTACGCGGTGTTGCAAACACATGTTGACAACATTTCCTCTGGCTTGCTCCAACTGTTCGAGATTGGTTGCGCAGGGCATCAAGATGATGCGGTTTTGCGGCAGCCCGAGCTCACATATACTTGCCCAATCATCTTCATGTTGCACCACAAATTTGAAAAAGGCTTTGCCGGTAGCAACAAACGCAGCCAGTGCTTCTTTGTTGATAGCGGTTACCGTGTTGGATGCGTGGCTCAGTTTGGGGGAAACATTCCATTGGTTAACGCGTTGCGATAGCGCGAGGGAGGGCGCAATGGTGCCGTTGGTTTCTATTTCAATGAATAAATCGTCCGGCAAAAGCGGTAGCAAGGTCTCTATAGCCTGTGTTTGCAGCAAGGGCTCGCCCCCGGTGATAACAAGCCCCGGGCTGTTGAAGCTCCGAATACGGGTTGCAAGCTCGGTTTCAGCCATAGCCGAACCGTTGCTCCAGCTGTACTTGGTATCGCACCAGCTGCATCTCAGGTTGCAACCGGCCAGGCGCAGAAATACAGCCGGGCAGCCCGTGCGGGTGCCTTCTCCCTGTATGGAGTAAAAAAGCTCCGGTTGGTCATTGAGTGTTGCTGTGATCATGGGGTGCCGTGGTGTAAGCCATGCCGTTGCAGAAGCGGGTAATGCGCACGCAATCGCCCTCGCTGAGTTGTTGTTGCGATTCCGGGGCTACGGGAAACATTTGGTCGCCTACTTTGACACAATAGTTACCTTGCTGCCCACACACGGTGCCTGTTTTGCCGGTGAGCATGGCGCTTAAGTCATCTTCGGGGGCATGGCGTCGCAAGTAACCGTTAATCAGCGGCGAAATCAACTTGCGCCATATGCCGTAGTACAGCCCTGCCCATATGGCTATGAACAGGATAAAGGTGAGCGGCCCCCATTGTGCCGGCGGGGATATAAGCATGGTACCCCATGCGGCGAATAGCCCTATGGCGATTAGGGTCAGAAAATCCGTGTTGAAGAAGAATATATCCAATATCAACAGGGTAATGGATACAGCGAGCATCCAGTGCAGAAATGCGCTGTTACTCCACCACAAAAAGTCTGCCACAGTGTGCATGGATATGTTGTTATTCTTTTACGTTGAGCATGGCAGGCAAGTTTGCCGGTAAGAATACTTTGTCTGCCGGGTTGGAGGTGATGGATTTATAAGCCTCCATAGCTTGACGGTTTATTAAAGCTTTGGTGGCGCCTTCTACGCCGATGGATTCTGCAAGCTTGGCTACATAAGCAGCCTCTGCTTCAGCGATGAACTGCATGGCAGTTTTTGTGGCTTCGGCACGCATGATAGTGGCATCTTTTTCAGCCTCTGCGTTGAGGCGGATAGCACGGCTCTTGCCTTCTGCCTCAAGCGCGATGGCGCGGCTGATACGCTCTGCCTCCATCTGCTTGAGCATGGCCTCTTGCGTTTTTGTGTCTGCTGAGAGCTCTTGAATCTCGACAGAGTTTACGCAGATGCCCCAACGTGCCGTGGTAGTAGAAATGGCTTGTACCACTTTTTCTGACAGCTGGGAGCGAGAGCTGAGCAGCTCATCCAAATTGCGGTTGCCGATAAGGGCGCGCAGTTCATTGAGTACCAGCTCGTGTATGGCACGGTGAAGGTCTTCTACCTCGTATAGTGCTTGCTTGGCATCCGTAATACGCCAGCGGATAATGCATGATACCTCAAGCGTGGCATTGTCTTTTGTTACGCAAGAGCGCGGCGCTGTGTCCTGTAACTGCTCGGAGAGTTGAATGTATTTGCCGTTGGTGTGAGTTTTTTTCCAAGTTACTCGTTTGATTTTTTGTAAAAACGGAATATAGAAATTAAGACCGCTTTTTTTGACGGAAACGGGCTTGCCGAACATCTCAATGACGGCACAATGGTTTTGAGGTACGGTAAAGATAAACATGGTGGTTAGGTGTTGGTTGAATTGTCGTTAAGTTGTAAAATGAGTTCGCGGGTACACTTGGCCTCATCAAGCCAAGCGCGTACCCCGGGTTTGTCTTGGTTCTCCAGCAGGGTGACCAAGCGGTGCAGGTCCTCTACACAATGGTGTAAAATCTCGCGTACGGCGACATCGTTCTCCCACAGTATATCCGCCCACATTTGGGAGGAACCGGAGCTAACGCGTGTGGTGTCGCGGTAGCCGGTGGCGGCCAAGCGTTGCAAATCTGCCATGCGTATGTCACCCACCGTGGCATTGCGGGCGGCCAACCCGGCTACAATGTGCGGCATGTGAGAGATGCGAGCCACGGTGCGGTCATGGTGCGTGGGCTCCATTCTGTAGGTGTGGCACCCCAGGTTTTGCCAAAATTGCTCAAGCCTTGCCTCGTAAGCATCTGGTACGCCGTGTGGGTTGGTTACGACCACTGTTGCATGTTGCAGCAGTTCGGGGAAGGCGTTTTCCAAGCCCTGTTTTTCTGTGCCGGCCATAGGGTGAGAACCTATGAAATGCCGCTTGCGGTCGGCAAGCAGGGCGCCGGTGGTGCGGTGCACATAGGCTTTTACCGAGCCAACATCCGTTACCAGTGCTTCTTTGCTGATGGCAGGCAGAATACTGCGCGCCAACTCTTCGAACGCGCCGATGGGGGTGGCTAAAATGATGAGTTCTGCCCCTTCGCAGGCTTTGCGAGCATCGGTGAACGTGTGGGTAATGCCGAGATTTTGTGCCAGCAAGAGCGGTTCTTCGCGCCTCGCCCACAGTCTCAGCTCGCACTGGGGCATATGTTGCCTTATAGCGAGTGCGACAGACCCGCCCAGCAAGCCCGGGCCGAGTACGGTGACTGTCTTAAAGGGGAGGCTGCTCATGAAATTGTTTTACGGTACTTTGAATTTGAACTCGGTACCATTTACCTTCAAAATGGTGCCTCTGGGCAACGGTTTGCCTGTGGCGCGGTCAATGGTGCGAATGGTTAACTCCGGTGCCAAAGGATTGTACACGCGGGTGGGGTCTCCGGGCACTCGTTTGGCATAGGGTATTTCTTGCCCCTCGTTGGTAATGTGTCTGAGGTCTTGTTTGGTGGCCGGTTTAGACACGGGAACGGGGGCTGCTACAACAGCCGTTGGTGTGGGGGTAGCCACAGGCTGCGGCACAGTGGCAACCGGTTTTTGGGGCGTTACCGCAGGGGGTGTAATGTGGCTGCTTGCTGTTTTTGCGGGGGGAGTGGTTGTGGGCGTAGCTACAGGTGCTGTGGTTGTGGGGGTGGATGCCGTTGCTGTGGGGGTGGTGGGTATGGCCTGCGGGGTTGATGTTTGTGCGGTGGCCGGTGTGGTGGTGGTGCGGGCGGCTAAGGCTTCTTGCTGAGCACGCTGGCGCCATGATGCATTGTGCGGCATGTCGGGCACAATGTTTTTCTGGTTGATGACGCAAGAACTGAGTACTGCTGCGCTTAGGCTGATGACTAAAAGATTACGTGTCATGGGGGCTTACGGGGCGTATTCTCTTTTTATGCGCGCCACTGTAGGCTCTTTTGATGGAAAAGTCAATCTTAAAAAGTGTACATTGCGCATTCGTGCTTGAAAAAACGCCTTTTCGGGCTTATTATAACGGCATGAGCACACAGTTGCATTGTCCGAGTCTCTATCGTTACACGCGCCGCTGCACGCGTGAGGTGCAGGTTGGTAATTTGGGGTTGGGTGGGCAAAATCCCATCCGCATTCAATCTATGTTAACCAGCGATACCCTTGATACCGCCGGTTGCGTGCGCGAATCGCTTGCGCTTGCCGAGGCCGGGTGTGAGATTATACGCCTTACGGCCCAAACAAAGGTGTATGCCGCCAACTTGGAGAACATTGCTCGCGAGCTGCGTGCTGCCGGTTGCCACGTGCCCTTGGTGGCAGATATTCATTTCAAACCCGATGCCGCCATGGAGGCTGCCAAGTGGGTGGAGAAAATTCGCGTGAACCCGGGCAACTTTGTGGATAAGAAAAAATTCTTGGAGCGCGATTACACGGACTATGAGTATGAGGAGGAGCTGGAGCGCGTGCGCAAGGCTTTTACCCCCTTGGTGCTTTTCTGCAAAGAGCATGGCCGCGCCATGCGTTTGGGCGCTAATCACGGCTCGTTGTCCGACCGCATTCTCAACCGCTATGGCGACACCCCCGAGGGTATGGTAGAAAGTGCACTTGAGTTTGCCCGCGTGGCGCGCGAGCTCGATTACCATCAGCTGGTATTCTCCATGAAGTCATCTAACGTGAAGGTGATGATTCAGGCATACCGCTTGCTGGTGCGCCGCTTGGCAGAGGAGGGCGCAGATTGGAATTACCCCATCCATCTGGGTGTTACAGAGGCCGGTGAGGGCGAGGATGCCCGTATTAAGAGCGCCACGGGTATCGGCTCTTTGTTGGCTGACGGTATTGGCGATACGCTGCGTGTGTCTCTTACGGAAGACCCCGTGTACGAGGTTGCCCCGGGCTTTGAGCTGGCGGCCCCGTATCAGCCCGGTTGCTTGCACCCGCAAACCGAGCTTGCCACTGAGCCTGCCGCCCCGTTTGACCCCTACGTGTTTACCAAGCGCAAGGCAGACATCATCAACCGTGGGGAAATGACCTTGGGGTGGAATGAGCCCGTGCGTGTGGTGCTGCCCAAGGCTGCATGTGATGCGCTGAGCCCGGCAGAGATGAAAGACTTTATGCCGGAGCTGGCGTATGAGGACTGCGCCGCCGTGGAGGTAGACCCCCGCAATGCCGCAGAGGTGGCCACCTTGGCAGATGCCCCTGCCACGCTGGTGACGGTAAAAGACGGGGTGGATATGCCGGTACCGCAGGCCTTCCGCCTGCTGGCTGCGGTTATCCCCACCCGCCACAGTATTTTGTTGAAAGACACCTTGGGCGCGGCAGAGGCTTTGGGAGCCCCTATGGCCGGTGGTGTCAACATCGGCTCCCTGCTGTGTGACGGTATCGGCAATGCCGTGCTCATCCGCCTGGAGCAAGACCCCGCCAAAGCTGCCTACCTCGGTTTCAATATCTTGCAGGCCGCGGGCGTGCGCCTCAGCAAAACCGAGTATGTATCTTGCCCCTCCTGCGGGCGTACGCACTACAATATCCAAGAGGCCGCTGCGCGTATACGCGCAGCTACCGGGCACCTCAAAGGTGTGAAAATCGCCATCATGGGCTGCATTGTGAATGGCCCGGGCGAGATGAGCGATGCCGACTTCGGCTACGTGGGTGGCGCCCCCAACAAGATTAACCTTTACGTGGGCCACACCCCGGTGGAGATGAATATCCCGCAAGAAGAGGCGGTAGAGCATCTCATTGAGCTGATACGCTCTCACGGGCGCTGGGTGGACCCCTCCTGATGAATGATAAAGCCCCGCTTCGGCGGGGCTTATTTGTTGGAGAATTTCAATAATCTGCGCTCCTCTTTTGTGGCGTACAGACGAGCAATGATGATGGGGTAGAAGAGGACGAAAATGCCCAGTTTGAGGGCAAGCCCCCACCAACCGCTGAGCGGAACATGGTTGCAGAGCGTCAGGCATACGGTGCTGCACACCAATACTGCCGGTATGGCACCACGGAAAGTCTGCTTGTAAAAATACCCTACCTTAAGCCCCAGCCCGCGATAGTGGATGAGGTTGAGCATGGCCAGCTGAATGAGTATGGAGATGGCTGCCCATACCGCCTGCGCCGCAATGCCGAGGTGCTTGCACACAAAGTAGCTGACCACGATGAAAAGCAGACTGTTGAACCCCGTGATGAGGACTCGTTGCTTCAGCGCATCGCGCGCTTGAGATATTTGCCAGCCCAAGGCCTGCACCAGCCCGAATGTTTGCGGTATCACCAAACAAAGGGTGATATGGTAGCTCAGCGCGGCATCCGCTCCTTCAATATGCCCAATCCAAAGCCGGAAAAACTCCCCCCCGAAAAAGATTAATGCCAGCAGCGGTGCCCCCAGTATCATGAGCTGAGCGCGCCCCAAGCGCACCATGGCATCCGTTTGCTCTTGCGAGCCGGCCCCGCGTATTACCATGTGTACCACGCGTGGTAAAAAGAGAGTGGAAAGCACCCCGGCCAGCATGAAGTAGTGCCCGTATATCATCAACCCATTGGTATAGATGCCGGCAGCGGTGGGCCCTTGTGTGATGGCTACTATGTAATTGCCGGTGCCGGCGTTGAGCATGTTGATGAGCTGGTTGAGGAACATCCACAACGAGAACACGAAGAGGCCACTGCAGATATCGCGACTCCACCCGCGCAGGGTGATGCGGGCTCGCAGGCCTATAAAACAGTATGCAACATTGCACAGCAGAGCCACGATTCCCGTACCGATGCTCAGGGCTATGAGCCCCACGGAGCGTACCCCCAATATCAGCAATAACACCGTGCCCATGGCATTGGTGGCAGAGGTAGCCACGGCGATGATGCCCGGTATGGTGAAACGCTGCCGCGCATCTGCCACCCCGGCCAAGCTGCGCGCCGGAAACATGATGGCCGCATTCACCAAGGTCATGAGGTACAATATACGGTAGGTGCCCAGCTCTTTTGCCGTAAATTTACTGAAAATATCCCCCAGCCAAGGATAGATGGCCAACCCCAATATCAAAATGACCAGCCCTATGGCGGTGTATAGGGCAACCATGTTGCCCAAGAAATGTGCTGCCCCCTCGCTGTCTCCCTTCGCGTAGTATTCGCTTAGAAACTTGGTGGTGGTGGTGCGTCCCAAATCGCTCATGTACAAGCGCACCATGATGGTGCCCGCTAACATGTATACGCCGTATTCTGCTGCCCCCAGCGTCTCCATGATAAAGGGTGTAAGCAGCAGCGGTATTCCTACTTGCAGCAGCAGTAAGATGTAGTTTAATATGGCTCCTCGGCGTATCTCGCTCATTGTATTACAGGTACGGGTATTTGGGGGAGGCTCCGTACTTGTTGCTTCCGTGTTCGCTATCGCTGACCATGAAGACAAACATCGTGATGCTTATGATGATAAATAAGACGATGGAAATTATCATGATGGCTGGCCAGAAAGCTGCAGATGAAGAGTGGGTTGCGGCGGATGCTATCGTCATGCATATTGATATAAAAATAATAATGGCCAGAACAGGACTGGCTAATAACCATATGCCGCTGCGCCCTATGTCGTGTAATCTGCGGATTGCGACGCTGATGCCGGGTATGACAAAAATAAGGCTTACGGCTAATTGAACCATCATGGCAGGCCCGAACATACCCCCCATGTCGGAATACAAATAGCTGCTTCTTTCGCTGTATGCATAAGTCTCAGCTGAGCCTGCAATATTGCCGAATAAGGAGATGCCTGCTGATATGATGTTGGAGAAAAGCCAGAAACTCCAATATTCCATACGTGTGGCGCGGCCTCGCCACACGAACATCTTTTTGAATACCACGATAAACTGCTGCCACATGTTTTCGGGGTCCCGAGCGCGTAAGGTAAAGTAGCAATGGGGGCAGTGCTCAGGCAACATCGGCTCGCTGAGCGGTATTTCGTGTGAACAGTTGGGGCAGGGTCCTGCATAGGCGGGCAATGGCCCACGATATGCCTGCGGGTGTATAGAAGTCTGCGGATACTGTGTGGACGGCGGTACGGAGATAGAATTGGAACTGCTTGTGGCCTGCTCTGTTTCGAGCGACGATAGCAGCTTGCCAAGATTTTCCCAACTCGTGGCGCCTGCCGCTGCTACCGGTGTGTCATCCGTTAAGTCCCCCATCGATTTCATGCGCGCAAGTTCTGCCGGCGTGTGTGGCCCGGCTGGTGTGGTACTACCCTCTCTTACATAAAAGTATTTGCGCTCGTTCATGCCGCCTATTCTGCCTTTTTATCTCTTTTTTGTCAAGATGTTTGCCGTATAAATCGCCATGGTTGATAATTAGTTGGAGTTATCTCTAGAATATGTAAAAATTTGTCTTGACGTCTATTGTTGGATGCGCTACCATGCAAGGAGCAAACCTGCTGTATATACCGATTATGAAAGCTGTAATACTTTTCCCCGGACAAGGCGCCCAGAAAGTGGGCATGGGTAAAGACCTTTACGAGACCTATCCCGCCGCACGCGAGATGATGGACAAGGCAGACGCCGCCCTCGGCTACTCTCTCACCGACATCATGTTCAACGGCCCGGATGCCGAACTGACCCGCACCTGCAACTGCCAACCCGCTCTGTATCTGCACGGCCTTGCCTTGTATGAGGTGCTGCGCAGCAAGGTAGAGATTGAGGCTGTGGCTGCTGCCGGTCTCAGCTTGGGTGAGTTTACGGCCCATGCCGCTGCCGGTACCTTCAGCATGGAGGAAGGCCTTAAGCTGGTGCAGAAGCGCGGCGCCTACATGGAAGAGGCTTGCCAAGCTGCCCCCAGCACCATGGCTGCCATGATTGGCGGTAATGATGAGGCTGTGGAAAAACTGGCTGCCGAGTGCGATATCGACGTGGCCAACTTCAACTGCCCCGGTCAAACCGTGGTGTCCGGCTCCGTAGAGGGTGTAGATAAAGCCGTGGCCGGTGCCAAGGCTGCCGGGTTTAAACTTGCCAAGAAGCTCAACGTGGCCGGCGCCTACCACAGCCGCTTCATGAAGAGCGCTCAAGAGAAATTGTTGTCCGAGCTGCAGGCCGTGCCCATGCAGATGCCCGCTTGCCCCGTATACTGCAACTTCCAGGCCCGCCCCGTGACAAGCACAGATGACGTGCGCGCCATGCTCGGCGAGCAGGTGTGCGGTTCCGTACGCTGGGCTGCCTCCATGCAAGACCTCGTGGCCCAAGGCCATACCCTCTTCATCGAGATGGGACCGGGCAAAACTCTTGCCGGCATGATGGCCCGCATCGCTAAAGATGTAACCGTTATCTCCATTGAAGATGTGGCCTCCCTCGACGCCGCTGTCGAGGCGCTCAAGGCTCTTTGATACCCGCTTTTAATCTGTTTTAAATCAGCAGGTATTTGCTTTATTTGTAAGCAAATACCTGCTTTTTTATGGGGTGCTGTTATAATGTTCAAGTTTGCTTAAATAAATGTGTGTGGGGTAAGTGGCAAATACAGGGGTGGTGGTATATTGTTGCACAATATCTTGTACGGTGTCGCGAAAACTGATAGAAAATGTGGGATTTTGTGATGATTTTACTTGCAAGGTGCATAAAAAATCTGTAAAATGATGGCAAACACAAGGAGTCAACGATGAAAATCGCATTAGCCAAACAAGTATTGCTCGATGGGTTGAACAAGGTGGCGGGCGTGGTATCCACGCGCCCGAGCATGCCCATACTTTCTAACGTGCTGCTCGAGGCAGCCGAGGGCGAGCTGAAGCTGACCACCACGAACATGGAGCTGACTATCTTGGCCAAGGTGCCCTGCATGGTTGAGTCTCCCGGTGCCATCACCCTGCCTGCCAAGAAGCTGCAGAGCATCATCCGCGAGCTGCGCGACGGCGAGGTGACTGTTGATACAAAAGGTACTGTTGCAACCATTCGTTGCAACCGCGCCCAGTTTAAGCTTAACGGTCTTGCTGCGGAAGAGTTCCCCAGCCTGCCCGTATTCAAAGAGGCCCGCGAGTTCAAAGTGCCGCAGGCCATGCTCAACCGCGGTTTCCGCTATACGGAGTTCGCTATCTCTAACGATAACACGCGCTACCTGCTCAACGGTATCTACACCTGCTTCCAGGATGGTAAATTGACCTTGGTTGCAACAGACGGCCGCCGCTTGGCTCTGTTTGAGAATGAGCTTGAGTTCCCCGAATCTCAGCAAGTGGCTATCGACATCCCCAGCCGTGCCGTGGCAGAGGTACACCGCCTGCTTGGCGATGCCGGCGATGTGATGGTGCGCATTACCAGCAACTTGGCTTCTTTCGACTTCGGCGATACCCTCTTGGTAACCAAGTTGATTGACGGCAATTACCCGAACTACCGTCAGGTAATCCCCAGCCGTTACAATGAGCGCATTGTGATGCCCGCCGCAGACCTTAACGAGACCGTGCGCCGCGTGGCTCTGCTCTCTGCAGAGAAGACCAACACCGTACGCTTCCGTTTTGCCCCGGGTGTAATGGAGGTGCTCTCCAGCGCCGCCAACGTGGGTGAGGCTAATGAAGAAGTCCCCATCGACTACGATGGCCGCGAGATTTCCATTACATTCAACGCAGATTACATTTTGGCCCCCCTCAAGGCCGTGGGTGATGGCGAGATTGCGCTTGACCTCATTGACTCCTCCAGCCCGGGTGTCATGCGTGTGGCAGATGAGTTCTTGTACGTGCTCATGCCCATGCACCTCAACTAAAGAGCGTAACATTTTTTAACAGGGGTTTGGGGAGAGGATGAACCGTTCAGTTCTCCTCTCCCCTTTAAGTTTTCAACAGGTAGATGCAACACAAACGCGTATTGATAGTGGGGGCCGGTTTAGCCGGTAGTGTGCTGGCACGGCAGTTAGCAGATGCCGGGGTGCCTAGTCTGGTCATAGACCGCCGAGAGCACGTGGCAGGCATGTGCTATTCTTCGCGCGATGAAGAAACGGGGGTAGAGGTGCACCGCTTCGGCCCGCACACCTTCCACACAAGCAATGAACGCGTGTGGGAGTTCTTGCAGCGTTTTGATACTTGGTACAGTTGTGTGGCACGCGCCATGTGCACCAATGCACGCGGCGTGTTCAGCCTGCCCATCAACTTGCACACCATCAACCAGCTCTTCGGTAAACGCTTTTCCCCCGCAGAGGCGCGCGCGTTCATTGAGACCCTGCAAGACAAGAGCATTACCACCCCCACCAATGCAGAAGAGCAGTTGCTGCGCTTTGTGGGGCACGAGATTTACGAAACCTTCTTCCGCGACTACACCATCAAACAATGGGGTGTAAGCCCGCGGGAGCTCGCCCCCGATATCGTGAAACGCATCCCCGTGCGCTTTACGTACGATAATAACTACTTCTTTGACAAATACCAAGGCTACCCCATGCACGGCTACACCACCTTGGTACAAAATATGCTCACCCACCCCCTCATCGAGGTGAAGCTCAATACCCCCTACAGCCGTGCCATGGATGCCGAGTTTGAGCATGTGTTCTACAGCGGCCCGCTGGATGCCTACTTTGACTATGCCGAGGGCGAGCTGGGCTACCGCACGGTAGATTTCAAGTATGAGCGCGGCGTGGGGGATTTGCAAGGCTGCAGCTGGCTCAATTATACGGATATGAGCGTGCCGTTCACACGCGCGCACGAGCACAAGTTCTTCTCCCCTTGGGAGACGCACGACAAGAGCGTGTTGCTCTATGAATACAGCCGCGAAGCCTCACGCGCAGATGACGCCTTCTACCCCAAACGCATGCCGGCCGACCTCGAGAAACTGGCCGCCTACATGCCGCTCATGGAGGCAGAGCAGGGGGTATCCTTCATCGGCCGCCTCGGTTGCTACCGCTATTTGGATATGCACTTGGTGGTTGAGGCATCTTTGCGTTATGCTGACCTGTGGCTGGCTCAGCGTGCAGATTCCTCCATCATCCTTCCCATGTGCGCATTCCCTGTTTTGTAAGTCGACCACGGGGTCAGTTGTGAGGTGTCCTGATACCCTCGTATTGTTTAATGGCGTCTTCCTCGTTCGGAGTGTTGTGGAGTGGCCGTAACATCTCAACACACTCTTGGTGTCCCTCTTGTTCTGCATAATACAGCGGGGTGTTGCCGCGTTTATCCTGTGTGTTTGCGGGTATACCCACGGCAATGATTTGGCGCAGCAACTCTGCTTGACCGGCACGGGCTGCATAGTGGGCAATGGTTTGTCCCTCGTGGTCGCAGCAATCAAGGCGCAACCCGGCTTTATACAAAAGAGTAATGGCGGTAACGTTGCCGTATTGGGCGGCTACGTGCATGGCTGTTCTGCCATCTGCGGTCACGTAGTGAATGTTCAGATTTTCCAGCTTGAGCAGCATCTGTAATGTGTGGGGCGATGCTGCCTGTATGGCTGTAAACAAGAGCGGCTCATCATTAACAACGGCGTTCACATCTGCACCGCGTTCCAGAAGAACTTGCATGATGTCGTGGTTGTTAGCTATGGTTGCCAAAAGCAAGAGTGATTTTTGCTTGCCGTCTTGAGAGTTTACATTTGCCCCTTTATCCAGCAGAATTTGCAAGCACTCTTTTTGGTTGTTTTTGACGGCCAGAGTGGCTGCCGTGTCGATGCCGCCCATCAAATCAACCTTGGCACCTTTTGCCAATAGGGCTCTTACATTGCTGCTTAAGCCCAGCTCCGTTGCTATCATCAGGGGCGTCTTTTTATCTATATTGAGAACATCTGCACGGGCATCGGCATCTAATAATTTTTTGGTGCAGGTAACGGATTTGTGGCTTGCTGCTACATGCAATGCGGTGTTGCCTTCTTGGTTGGCGTAGTTGACATCTGCACCCAAGCTGATAAGGCGGGTAAGGTTGATATGGTCGCCGCGCTCTGCCATGATGATGAGTGATTCATTATAGTTGGCCGGGGTGCAGCCGCGTTCTGCAAGTTTTTGAGCATTATTCAAAAGCTCTACGCATGCGGTGTGGTTATTCTCGCCGGCCAAATCGACGGCGGTTTTACCTTCATCATTTTTGACGTTGAGGGGTAAGTTGAGCCGTATCAGTGCTTTTACGCATTCGTCATGACCGGCGCGTGCAGCCGTGTGCAACAATGTTTCATTATTATGGTTAACGTAGTTTGCACCGTTTCTGTTGGTAAGCAGTTTCACCAAGGCATCGGTTTGCCCCTTTGCTGCGGCGGTGTGCAGTATCTCTGCGGTTGGGGTAATGCCTGCCTCTATGTGGAGGATGATGCCTTCTGCATCATTAGCCTCTATGGCTGCGCAGAGGGATGCGGTGTCGGGGGCAGATATGCCTTTATGTTTAAGAGTACCCATTGCCAAGAGTTTGACACATGCCGGGTGCATGTATTTGATAGCCAAATCTCTTGCTGTTTCGCCCCGTACATTGGGTATGGTGGGGTCGGCACCGCATTCTAACAAGGCGGCAACGCATTCTGTGTGCCCCTGCTTGGTGGCAATGTGCAATGCTGTTAGTCCATTGCTTTGCTTTTCGTTGGGATCAGCCCCGGCATTGCACAGCGGAGCAATGCAGCAGGGGAAGTTTTTTTCTGCCGCAAAGTGCAGGGCCGTGTTATTGTAGCGGTCATGGGTGTTGGGGTTGGCGCCACAGCCCAACAGCGCCTCCAGGCTTTTAACATGGCCGTGTGCGGCTGCATAATGCAAGGGTGTGCGCAATAGCTTGTCGCGGGCGTCTACATAGCCATTTGCCTGTACCAGCATGGGTATGCAATCTGCGGAGTCTGACTCTGCGGCCATGTGCAGTGCCGTGCGGTAAAACCGGTGCGTGTAGGTAATATCTGCGCATGCATTGAGCAAGGTTCTTACGCAGGCCGTGTGTTTGCCTTGTACTGCTGTTAGCAAGGCAGAGTTGTTTCTGGGCGTGGCATTAACATCTGCGCCATGCTTCAATAACAGATCTATCATGGCATCATTGCCGATTTCTGCTGCACAAATCAGCGGGGTTTTGCCGTGGATGGTTGTTTCATTGACGCTGAGCCCGGCTTGGATGAGGAGCTCTACGCATTCTATGTTACCGCTGCAGATTGCGGGTATAAGTGCAGTGCTGCCGTTGTGTTTGGCATGTGGATTTGCCTTGTGGGCTAAGAGAAGTTTGACACTGGCCGCAGAGCCGGCTGCGGCAGCAGTATGCAGAGCCGGTTCTCCGTTGTAGGCCGTTGTGTCCGGGGCGGCCCCTGCTTGCAGAAGAATTTCAAGGATTTCGGGTTGAGCTTCCTCAATGGCAATATGGATTAGGGGAAGCTTGTGGTTTTCTCGGTAGTCCAAGCTGAGGCCATTGGCAATAAGGCGGGCAACTTCTGCCGCATCTTTGTTGCGTATGGCTTTTGCAATGGGTTCTCCGGAATAAAGGTTATAGGTTGGCAACTGCTCATCCTGTTTGTTGGCGTGGGTGGCAATTGTAGCGGCGGTTTGTTGTTTTGGGGGCAGTATGGCCAGCACCTGTGGGTGCATTTCTGCCAGTTCTTCCAGGGTTTTGCCATGCGCATTGCGCGTGTAGACAGATGCCCCTGCACCCAGCAAGAGCTTCACACATTCCGGGTGCCCACGCTCTGCCGCGTACAGCAGGGGCGTGTAGCCTTTCAAATCCGGTCGGTCGGCTTCTGCTCCTTTGCTGAGCAGTAATTCAACGCATGCCGTATGCCCGGCCATGGCTGCCAAGTGCAAGGGGCTTTGGCCGGATGCATTGGGCTGGTTGTAGATGTGGTGGTGGGCCGGCCATATACCGCAGGCCTCTGTGTGGCCGTTGTAGGCGCACAGGTGCAGCGGGGTGTTGTGCTGCTCATCTTGTGGGATGTTGTTGTGCAGTACAATGGCAAGCAAATTCAATAAATCGGTATCGCCCGCAGTAGCTGCGTGCAGCATGCGTTGGGGAAAATCCTTGCTTTCTATCCCCATGGATACCAAGCGACGGTATGCCTCATCTGCAGAAGGCGCTTCGGGGGCTTGGGGCTCCCATATGCCTATGGTATAGAAACAAAGGCACAGCGCTGCTCCAATGCCCAACAGCGATGCCTTTACATCTTTACGTTGCAGTTTCATGCCTTCCGCGTGGAAGTTATGGTGCAGTGATGGTGCGGGCTATGCATTCTGCCGCATCCGGGCGGGCTTGGCTAAGCATGGCTTGCTCCATGGCTTGGCGGGCTTGCGGCTGCAATACCACGTTGTGCACAAAGTTGTGTACCACCTCGTTGCTCAGCGCGTCTTGCTTGCACATGGCGGCGGCACCGGCCTCTGTAAATACTTTGGCATTGTGGGTCTGGTGGTCGTCTGCCGCAAAGGGATAGGGTACCAGCAAACAAGCTTTGCCGATGAGGGACAGCTCTGTGAGGGTGGAGGCCCCTGCGCGTGCTATCACACCATCTGCTGCTGCGTAGGCAGCGGGCATGTCGGAGCAGAACCCGATGACCTTGATATTGGGGGCCCCGGCTGCCAAGTCATTCACTCGTTCAAAGTCCTGTTTGCCGGCAATCACAAAGTAGAAAACGCCGGGGTCTGCCTTGGCTGCCTCAATAAGCATGGAGTTGAGGTTGCGGGCCCCTTGAGACCCACCCGTTACCAAGATAACCGGTTTGTCTTGCGGCAAGCCGAGGGTGCTCTTGGCTTCTGCTGCTGTGGGCAGGTGGCGCAGCTCTTCTCTTACCGGGGTGCCGGTGACGATGCATTGCTTGCCGGGGAAGTGGGTGGCAGCCTCTTTAAGCCCCAACAAAACAGCTGTGCACCATCTGGCCGTCATGCGGTTGGATTTGCCGGGCATGGCGTTGCTGTCGTGTACGTAGGTGCGCAACCCCAGCTTCTTGCCGGCTCTCACCGGCGGCATAGAGGTAAACCCACCCATGCCCAATACGATGTCTGCTTTCTCGCTGCGTATTATCTTTTTGCAGCTGAAATAGGTGCGCACCAGTTTCCATAAAAAACCGGGGGTGCGCAATGATAATAACCGAGGCTTGGCGATGGCTTCAACGGTGTGGAACTCTAAATCCCCATATTTTTTAGATGCCTCTGCATCTACATCTTTACGAGAAATCAGCAAAACCGGATGGTGTCCCATGGCTTTGAGTTGCTGTGCAACTGCTATGCCCGGGAACAAATGGCCACCGGTGCCACCACATGCTATGATGATATTAAGCTTTTGAGACATATCTTGTTATTTTTGTTCGTGGCGTCTTCGTAGTGGTAAAAAACTCTTCCTGATGGTAGGCGTTTGACGCTGAATACCGGTAAGAAGACCGACTGCTATAATGGAAAATACCAAATTAGTACCGCCGTAACTGATGAAAGGCAGGGGCAGACCCGTGTTAGGCAAAATAGCCGTTACGACCATCATGTTGAGTACGGCCGGCCAGAAAATAGTACATACCAACCCCACTGCCAGCAGGCGCCCGAAGGTGTCGCGTATCTGCAATGCCAAGACAACGCCTGCCAGGGTCATGAGTGTAAAGAGTAACAATACACCCACCGTGCCGATAAAGCCCCACTCTTCGCCCACTACGGCAAAGATAAAGTCGGTATGGGCAAACGGGAGGCTACCGTATTTGTGGATGCTGTTGCCCAAGCCTGTGCCGTACACACCGCCCATGGTAAGAGAGATGTAAGCAATATATTGCTGGCGACCGGCCCCGTGTTGGTGCGCCTCCGTGTTTTGCCAAGCATAAATACGCTCCATACGGTTGGCACTGCCCGTTGCCATGTAGTAGAGTACCAATGTGCCGATGGTGAGTGCCAGTATCATAATCCACATACGCACACCGGCAACAAACATGACACAGAACCCGGATACTGCCAACGCTGCTGCCGTACCCATATCTTTTTCTACCAAAATCAGCACCAAAGGTATGGCAAAGCGAATGCCCGGCCTTACGAATCCCTGCCAAAATCTGCCTGCTACTTCTCTGTGCGTGGTATACCAGTGAGCCAAGGTCATCATTAATATGCATTTGGCGGCTTCACTGGGTTGGAAGGTGATGACTTTCAGGTCAAGCCACCGGTATTCTCCATTCACTTCTTTACCTATAAACGGCACGAAGCAAAATATGAGCAAGACTACACATAAAAGCCATCCCCATGGCCACACGTAGTCTCTGAACCAGTGGTAGTCTACATTGCTGAGGCAGATTGCCACAACAATGCCGAAAACGGCGAATCCTCCTTGTTTGAGCAGAGCTGATGTAAGCTCTGAACTGCCTGATGCACCGGTGCTGGTACTGGCCACCATAACGATGCCGATAATCAGCAGCGCTATGCAGCAAAACCAAATGCAAATGATACTCAGACGTGTAGACATGCGGATACTTTAGCGCGCTACTTGCGCTTTACTTTTTGAGAAGTTTTTTCTTTGCTTTCTCTGTAGCAGGAATTTTGAGGGTTTGCCCGATTTGGAGCTTGTCATCCTTCATGTTATTGAGCTTTTGAATCTCTTTGATGCTGACGCCGAACTTCTTGGATATACCGCCGAGGGTATCACCCTTCTGCACCTTATAGGGCAGGCCTTCTGCCTCGATGCGTTCTGCTTCACGCTGGGCTGCTACTTGTTTGCCCTCTTCGGAGTCTGCTGCCACCGGTATGCGAATCTTGATGCCCGAGACAAGTTTGTTGGGGTCTTTAATAATGTCTGCATTCAGCTCCAGGATGGCGGCTTCGCTCACGTTGTTGTTCTGAGCGATGCGGTAAAGAGTATCACCGGGCTTGATTTGAACGGTTTTGTATGCGGGCAGCTGAGTCGGCTTGTCAGCTTTGTCTTCCTTGGGTACGACCGGAGCCACAGTCGGAGTGGTGTTGGCCGTAGCAGTGGTGGTAAGAGCTTGGCCCTGGGTAGCAGAGGTACCGGGGGCTTGGGTGATGTGTTGCGACGGGTTAGCCGTAGGCCCGGGGGTGGGGGCAGGTGCTACCTGCGGAAGTGTGTTTGTGGCAACCACAGGGGCGGGGGCCGGGGGGGCAATGGGGGGAGCCGCCAAGGCGGATGCCTCTGTGGGTATGGTGTTATCTACCTTGCCATGCAAAATAATGCCACCGATGATGATGAGGTGTACCAACAGTAAGCCGACGATGATGCGGATGATAGTGGTGCTGTTAGCGCGGTCTTCTACCAAACCTACCTCGCTGGGTTGCATAAAAATACGACTGCAAAGAGCAAAAAACTTGTTCTGTTTGACCTTGGTGCGGGCAAGTCCGGAGCTGCGGTATGTAGATTGAGGTCGATGTTGCATGTTAAGAAAATAGATTAAATGTTGAGGGTTTTAAGTACAGCATTGCGGAAGCATTGTCCGCGTTGCACGTAGCCGGTAAATTGGTCGAATGAGGAGGTGCCGGGTGAGAACAATACCACATCGCCTCGCTGTGCTTCTTTGGCAGCTGCTGCCACGGCTTGTTCTACGGTTTCCACCTTAATGGTCTTGCACACGGGGGCAAAGGTGTTTTCTAATTGGTCTGCAATTTGGCCGAACACAATACAGCAGCGGGCTTTGAGCTCGAGCATGGGGTTAATGGCGGCATAGTCCAGCCCTTTGTCTTTGCCGCCTGCCAACAGGATGATGGGGCGTGTTTGAGAGCGTACGGCTGCCTCGGTAGAGTGCAGGTTGGTGCTCTTGGAGTCATTGAGCCACAGAATGCCGTCCATTTCTGCTACGGTTTCGCAGCGGTGTCCGGGCGGGCAGAAGGTGCGCACGCCCTGCTCAATCTCGGCATCGCTCAATCCCATGGCGCGGCAAGCCAATATGGCTGCCATGGTGTTTTCTGCATTGTGGGCTTGCTCCATAGCAGTGCCACGCAGCCCCATGAGGGGGCGGCCGGCCTCCATAATGTAATTTTGCTGGTAATACAGACGCCCGCTTCCCACCACGGCAGAGAACTCTTGCACTTGCGGCTTCATCTCGGGCAGGTTTTCGCCCACGCGCACAATGGCCAATTGGTCTGCGCTCATGTTTTCAAAAATGCGCAGCTTGGCATTATAGTAATCCTCCACCTTGGTGTAGCGGTCCATGTGGTCGGGGGCAAAGTTAAGCCAAATGGCAACATCGGGGCGGAAGGCATGGATGGTCTCCATTTGGAAGGAAGAGACCTCCAGCACGGCGATTTCGGGTTGCTCGTCTGCCACGACAACATCGCAGAAGGGGTAACCGTAGTTACCGCAAGCCTTAGCTGTTTTGCCTGCCTGCAACAAAATATGCTCCAAGAGGGCGGTGGTGGTTGTTTTGCCGTTGGTGCCGGTAATGGCGATGATACGCCCGTTGAAATAGTTGAAGCCCAGCTCAATCTCGCCGATAATGGGAGCGCCTGCGCAGGTGAATGCCAAGGTCCACGGTATGTCGGCCTCAATGCCGGGGGAGAGCACCACGAGCTCGGCTGCAAAGTTGCGGGCATCCTCCTCTGTGGCGCCCGGCACAAAGCTCAGTGTGCTGTCTGCACATGAGGCATGGGGCGAGGAGTCGAAAATACATACCTC
Source organism: Akkermansia sp. (assembly GCA_045124875.1). Taxonomy (GTDB): domain Bacteria; phylum Verrucomicrobiota; class Verrucomicrobiia; order Verrucomicrobiales; family Akkermansiaceae; genus Akkermansia. The sequence goes on along the minus strand of JBGVMR010000009.1, from coordinate 29,151 downwards.
TGCTGCACCTTTGGCTATTGCCAAACGCGCGGCAGATACACCACTGCGGCCGCATCCGAGTACTGCAACTTTTTTACCGTTAAGATTCATGAGCGTTTTGAGCGTGAGTGTTGAAAATCAGTTGAGCTTGTCTGCCAAGAAGATACCACAACCGAGCAAAGAAAGCAAGAGCGTGATGAGCCAGAAACGTACGCAAACCTGGGTTTCGCTCCACCCCTTTTTCTCGAAATGGTGATGAATAGGAGCCATTAAGAAGAATCTGCGCCCCTCGCCGTATTTTTTGCGTGTGTATTTAAACCAGAATACCTGAATCATCACAGAGCAGGCCTCTGCCACAAATACTCCACCGATGATAACCAGCAAGAACGGTGTACCACTGCAGACGGCTACTGTGCCCAGTAAGCCACCCAAGGACAAAGACCCCGTGTCACCCATGAACACCTTGGCCGGGTGCGCATTAAACCACAGGAACCCTGCGCAGGCAGATGCAACACCCAACATCACCGGGCTGAACGCGCCGGGCAAAATCATCATGTAAATGAGTGCAACGATAATCATGCAGCCGCTTGCCAAGCCATCCAGCCCGTCTGTCAGGTTGACGGCGTTAGAGGCACCGATGATAACCAACAGTGCCAGCGGGATGAAACAGATGCCGATGTCTGCATACCCGTAGAAGGGAATGTAGAGATGGCTGATGGAGTCGATGCTGAAGTACAGGTAGCAGGCGCACCCCAAAGCTGCCAAAAATTGCAGGGCAATCTTGAACTTGCCACTCACGCCGTCCGTGCTCTTCTTGGTGATTTTGGCATAGTCATCCAAAAAACCGAGAAAGGCGGTTACACAGGTTACCAGCAAGATGCAGTGCGTGCGCGCATCCGTCAAATCTGCACAAAGTAAGATGGTGAGCAGGATGAGGCCGATAATCATGATGCCGCCCATGGTGGGGGTGCCAACTTTGCTGCTGTGCTCGGGGGCGAGCACGCCTTTGCTTGCCTCGCGTATGGGTTGCCCGGCTTTCATGGCGCGCAGTACGGCTATCAATCTGGGGCCAATGAGCATGGAAAGTGCAAAGGGCAGCACAATCGGTAAAAACCAATTAATGAGCATGCTCGCATACACGCTGTCTGTTTCGATGAGCTGAAGCATAATGGTAGATTACGGTTTAAGTGAAGGGAAGAGTTCGTACATGGTGCGCTCCATGCCGGCAGAGCGCGAGCCTTTGAAGAGGATGGCATCGCCCGGTTGTATCATTTGCCGCAAAACGCTTGCGGCTTCTGCCGGGGTGTTTACCAACAAGGCGGGTATTCTGTCTGCTGCCCCCTTGCACATGGCGAGGGTTTCGGCGCATTCATCACCCACCACGACAATGGCGGTATAGCCGAGCCCGGCGGCGCAAAGCCCCATTTCCTCGTGTGCGGCAATGCCGCCTTGCCCCAGCTCACCCATTTTACCCAGTACGGCAAAGTAGCGCTTGGGGCCACGCAGAGCGGCCACGGTATCGAGGGCTGCCTTCATGCTCTCGGGGTTGGCGTTGTAGGTGTCATCCACAACGGTGTAGCCGTTCACCTCTTTGCAGGCAAGTCTGCCGCGGGTGAGGGATGCCATGGAGAGCCCCTCGGCAATTTGCTCGAGGCTGCAACCGGCAACCCAACCGGCTGCGGCGGCCAGCAAGCTGTTGCTAACCATGTGTGCCCCGGGCACGGGCAAGTCAATGCGTATGCTGCCCAAAGCGTCGATGTGCAGGTCGTAGCTGCTGCCGGCTGCTGTACTGCGTACGTTGAGGGCACGCACGGAGCTGTTACACCCACCGACGGGCAGGGGGGTGGCTTTGGTAGATGCGGCAATGGTAGCGGCAAAGTCATCTGCTGCCGGGTATATCATAAACCCGTTCTCGGGCAGGGCGCGTGCCACGGTGCATTTCTCTTCTGCAATAGCCTCTCGGCTGCCCAAGTATTCCATGTGGGCAGAGCCGATGGTGGTGATAATGCCGATTTGCGGGCGGGTCATGGCACACAGCGGGGCAAGCTCGCCGGCGTGGTTCATGCCCATTTCCCAAATGGCGGCCTCGGTTCCTTTCTCGGCAGAGAGTATGCTCAGCGGGGTGCCGATGTGGTTGTTGAGGTTGCCTTTGGTGGCCACGGTATTGTATTTGCGGGAGAGCACAGCCAAGCACATGTCTTTGGTGCTGGTCTTACCGCTGGAGCCCGTAAGACCCACAACCTGCAGGGGGGCAAGTATCTCCCGCCACCACGAGGCCAGCTTTTGGAGGGCTGCCAAGGTGTCTTCAACCTCAATAACGGTACACTCAGGTGCATATTGCCCCACCCTGCGGCTGATGACAACGGCAGCCGCAGTTTGAGAGGCCTCCGCCGCGTAGTCATTACCATCGAACCTCTCCCCACACAGTGCCAAAAAGATGCAACCCGGGGTAACGGCGCGGCTATCTGTCGTAAGGCCATCTGTAATGGCACGGCTGCCGCAGCCGGTCATGATACCGCCTGTTGCTTTGGTTAATTGTTCCGGGGAGATGCTTTTCATGGTGTGGCGCGTGGTGTGTTATCTTTTGCCCTCGGGCTTGCGTGAGGGGATGCTGCGCCCCTCGGGGTTAAGCTCCTCGTAATACTTTGCCACTACGGCAGAGTCTGAGAAGGTGATGGTCTCATCCGCAAAAATCTGGTAGTTCTCGTGGCCTTTACCTGCAATAAGGACACAGTCGCCGGGGCGTGCCAGTTTAAGCGCTGCTCGTATGGCTTCCTCGCGATCCGTAATGCGGTGCTGCTTCTCTTTGGGGATGCCGGGCATAATCTCGTCGATAATCGTCTCCGGGTTTTCACTACGGGGGTTATCGCTGGTAACAATGCACACATCACTGTAACGGGCAGCGGCTTCGCCCATGAGGGGGCGTTTGGTGCGGTCGCGGTCGCCACCACAGCCGAAGATGGTGAACACGCGCCCTTGGCGGCACAGCTGTTTCATGGTGCGGCATACATTTTCTACCGCATCGGGGGTGTGGGCGTAGTCTACAAAGCATTGCACATTGTTGACACTGCTCACCAGCTCCATGCGACCCGGTACCTGCGGGGACTGTGCCAAGGCGCTGATGGCGTCTCGTATATTAACACCGGCTGCCACAGCGCCGGCAAGTGCTGCCAAACTGTTGGATACGTTGAACTCACCGATGAGGGGGGTGCGCACTAAGTAGCTCTTGTTGTTGTATACCAGCTCATATTGGCTGCCTTTGAAGGAAACGATTTTCGGCTCGGCGCGGAAGTCTGCATCCTTGGCGGTACCGAAGGTGCGCACCTTCATGATGGGGCGCAACTCTTCTGCCAAGCGGCGGCCGTATTCGTCATCTGCATTGATAACGGCTACACCCTTCACGTCTTTATTGGCTGCCATGCGCGTGAAGAGCAATTTCTTTGCCTCGTAATACTCCTCCATGGTGCCATGGTAATCTAAGTGGTCTTGCGTGAGGTTGGTGAAAATGCCCACGCGGAACTCCGTGCCCGTGGTGCGGTGCTGGTGCAGGGCGTGAGACGATACCTCCATGGCTACGGCGCGGCAGCCGTTTTTCACCATATCCGCTAACATGCCCTGCAGCTCGGCACAACCCGGGGTGGTGTTGTGTGAGGGTACGCGGCGGGAGCCATCGTCATACAAAATGGTGCCGATAAGCCCGGCCTTGTGCCATACGGTACGGAAAATAGCGTTGGTGAGGTAGCTGATGGTGGTTTTGCCATTGGTGCCGGTAACACCCAGTGTTACCAAATCGCGGCAGGGGAAACCGTGCCAAGCGCTCATCAGTATGCCATCTGCGGCGTGGGTGTCATCTACCTGTACCCAGCATACCCCGGCTTTTTCTGCTTGCTCCGTGCAGGGTGTTTCGGCAACGATGGCCACGGCTCCGGCTTCTATGGCGCCTGCAATAGCTGTGTGCCCATCAAAACGGGTGCCTTTCACCGCAATGTAACAGCTGCCGGGAATCACGCAGCGGCTGTCATCTGTAAGCAGGGTCAGCGGCTTGTTCAGTTTGCCTGTGATGGTGGCTCCGTTGAGTATGCTGAAAATCTTTTTGCTTTGTTTCATGGTATGAGTAAAATGAAGTTATGCTTTTGATTTTTCTGCTTTTTTTGCCTCGGCTTCTTTTTTGCGGAGGTGTTTTTCGTATTCTTTAAGATTGGTCGGCGGTATATTTTCCAGCTCGATAATGCGTTCTGCCACGCGTTTGAAAATGGGGGCTGCAGCTGTACCACCGCCACCGGCCACGCCGTCTATTACGGTTAATACAACATATACCTTCTTTCGCTCTTCTTTCGGTTTTGCCATTTCGGCCTCCCAGTTGATGTTTTCATCCAACGGGAAGATGCCGGCAAAGGAGGCTACGTGGAATTTGCTGACGTACTGACCGTTTACCACCTTTTCTGCCGTACCGGTTTTGCCGCCTACCTTGTACCCCGGTATGGCTGCAGCTGTGCCGGTGCCCGTGCCTCTTTCCCCGTTGGGGTTGGTATCCGTTACGCTTAACAAGGCCCCCAGTACATCTCGAGCCGTGGTGCGCTGCATGATACGTACATTTTCGCCCGGGCGCGGCTCGCAGGGGTTGTACACATCTCCGCCCGCGGTAAGCATGCAATCTACCAAGCGAGGTTTAACACGCACACCGCCGTTGGCTATGGCAGCATATGCCTGCAATACATGCATGGGAGATACACTGATGGCGTAGCCATAGGCCATACTGGCCATCTCTCGTTGGCTGCATTTTTCAAGATTTTTGTGGCGGATGGAACCGGTGTGAACGGCGGGTAAGTCTATACCTGCTTTATCCAAGATACCCAGTCTGCCCAGATAATCTTTGTATTCCTCCCAGCTACAGCGTAATAAGATGGAAACCGTGGCCGGGTTGCATGACTTTTTAAGAGCACAACCGGCTGTCATGGTACCGGCAAGGCGTCCACTGCGCTTGCCGTCCGAAACCAGTGCGCCGCCAATAGAGAAGGGGGAGCTGTTCACTCTCTCATTTATTCTTACCTTTTTGGTATCGATGGCAGTCAGCACGGCAATGGGTTTGAATGTAGAACCGGGCTCGTAACTTGTTTGGCAGGCGTAGTTGCGCTCGCCGTTGTTGATTTTACCATCGCGGTCGGTATATGTTTGGTATTTATAGATGCCGGTGGGGGTAATAATCTCTCGCGTATTAAGATTATAGGACGGGCGATTGACCATGGCAATAATGTCGCCTGACACCGCCTCCATTACAATCATGCACCCTACTGGGCAATTGAGTTCTTTGAGGCCTTTGTCAAGCTCCTCTTCGCAAATGGCTTGTATCCTCATATCGAGGGTAAGTCTCAGGTTGAGCCCGTGGTGGGGCTCTTGGTAGCGGTCATCTTCATGCGGTACCACTTGCCCTCTGGCATCGGTACGGTATTCTCTGCGGCCGGGGTAACCTGCCAAGTGAGCGTTGAAAGAGGCTTCTACACCGCTTACCCCCGTGCCGGTGTCGCCGCGTACCGTACCGATAACATGTGCTGCCATGTGGGGCATCAAGTAGTTGCGTTTGTTACCTATCTTAATTTCTACACCCTTAATGCGGGATGCCTCCACCGCCGCTTTGAGTTGTGCTGCGGCATCCGGGCGCATATCTTTAATGAGGTAAATCTGTTGGGTGAGATGCACCGTGCTTTCTTCGCCACGGGCTTTTGCCTCCTTAATGGCGGCCTCTTTATCGTATTGGCCGATAGTTTGTACAATCTCCTCTTCGGTCATTACGGTGCCGCTGATGGTGCACGAGGCGTATCTTGCCAGCAGCTCTGCCACCAAGCGGTCATGTGCGCGGAAATATTCCTCGCAAACGGCCTCATCGTACTTTAAGAGCATTTTGGCTGCTTTCTCATCGTGCAAACTGGCACGGTGAATCTCGGCGCGCTCCTCGGGCGTATATTTTACTTTGGCATTATCCAGCAACTCTGAGCGCTTTTTCTCCAGCAGCTTTTCACGCTCCTCGGGGTCAGTTGTTTTTTGCCATTCTTCGGAGTGAATAACCTGATTGTAGGCCAAGCCGTAGGTTACTTGGTCTATGTCACGCATATCGTGGCGGTTAATCTGCACTTCCGCTATCGGCTCATTGTGGGTGAGTACCTGGCCGTTGCGGTCCATAATAATGCCTCGCTGGGCCGGTAAAATCTCCGTTTTAATTCTGGTATGCTCACCGGAACCACTGCTCTTTTGTTCTTCTGTTATCTGAAGCTCGATAAGCTCTTGTGCTACCAGTGCAGACACCAGCATCATGACGAAGCTGAGGATAAGGCATCTGCCTGCAAATGGAAGTTTGGTTCTCATATTCGGTGGAGTATTTTTATATTATCGAGATGCTGTGGCTTTGCCGTTGTCGCTATCACGCAGTGTGCGCAGCTCTTGTATTTGGCTTCTGTCAATTTCTCGCATGTCGGACCCGATGTTTTCGAGACGAGTGAGCATGTTCCAACGCCCGGTCATGGTGTTGATTTGTGCGCGATTCTCATTAATTCTCATCTTGCTGGCGGCAATTTCGCGGTTAATTTGGGCAATTTCAACACGCACGGCGTGTTCTTTGTTTTTTAACGCAGTGTAGGTGACACCTCCCGTGGCGGCAACAAGAGCAAGCCCCACCATCCAAAACAGAATGCGAATGCTGATTCGGTTGGCGTAGCGATAAGATGTTTCGTTTTCGAATGACATGGTAACGGTGTATCAGAGTTTTTCGATGACTCGCAATTTGGCACTGCGAGAGCGCGGGTTGGCTGTTAATTCCTCTTCAGAGGGGGTAAGGGGTTTGCGGTATACCAAGCGGGCTGCGTAGTCCGGGTTGGGGCGCGGGGCCGGCCATTCGGGGCGATCCAGCTCGGGCTTGGTCACCAAGTCAAAATAGCGCTTAACGGCGCGGTCTTCTAAGCTGTGGAAGGTGATAACGGCAAAACGACCACCGCTTTTGAGCATGCTCAGCCCGTTGCGCAGCAGGGCATCCAAGGCGCCCAACTCATCATTAACGGCTATGCGCAGGGCTTGGAAACTGCGTGTGGCAGGATGCTGCTTGCCTTTGCGCGGCAATACTGCTGCAATAATGTCTGCCAATTGTGTGGTGGTGGTGATGGGGGCTTTAGCGCGTTCTTGCACAATGCGGCGGGCTATGGCGCGAGAGGCGCGCTCCTCGCCGTATTGCCATAAAATGTCGGCAATTTCGCTTTCTGCTGCTGTGTTGATGATATCTGCAGCACTGCGGGGGGCAGCGGGGTTCATGCGCATGTCCAGCGGCCCTTCGTTCAGGAATGAGAAACCGCGCTCTGCATTGTCAACTTGGGGGGAGGAGATGCCGATGTCTGCCAGCAGACCGTCCGCCTGCTCCACCCCATGCTGTTGCAGTAATTCAGCGGCGTTGCGGAAATTGCCGGCAACGATGTGCAGCTTGTCGCCAAAGGCAGCCAAGCGGGTTCTTGCTGCGGCTCGGGCGGCGGGGTCTTGGTCTATGCCCCATACCTCTGCACCGGCTTGCAGCATGCGCTCTGTGTGGCCGCCGCCACCCAAGGTTGCGTCTATGAGCACTTTGCCCTCTGCCGGTAGCAAGGCGGCTACGGCTTCGGCTGCCAAAACGGTGACATGGTGGAAGGGTAGCGCTGCTGCGGCTTCTTCGATAGCGGCTTCCATGGCTTCCTCGGGGTTGCCGAAACTTTGCTGCATCTCTGTGGCTTCTTCTCGGCTGAGGGCTTGCACTACGGGGGTGCTGCACCAGCTCATGTCCTCGGTTGCTTTTTGCCAGTCGGCAACCATGGCGTCCACGCCTTGGCCGTTGTTAAGCTCCACCAAAACTTCTGCCCAAGCCTCGCCCAAACGGTAGGCCAAAGTGCCGGCTGTTTCGCGCAGGCATGCTACGAGCGCCTCTGCGCGCGCGACAGAAAAGCCAACGCCGGGGGCCTGCATAAGAGGGGCCTCGATGCAATCCTGCGTTAAGGTGCACAGCTCTGCTGCCAGCTTGTTCAGGGTGCCTCGGGCGCCTTTGATGCCGGCATCGCGCATACGCGCGAGCACGTCTGCGCGGCGCGTGGCCCACGTGCAAAGCTGCTCGTCGCTCAGGGCACAGGCCTCCCACATCAGCACCCGGTAACAGGTGCCTTCCGGTTTTCGGCCCATTACGCCGCTTGCTTTCAGGTCTGTTCTCATGTGAGCATGTGGAAGAGTTTGTCGAGCTCAAGCTTGTTGAGGGCATCCGGCGTGTTGGTAGCCTCGAAGTCTTCCGGTGACCATATCTCGAAATGCGCACCGCGACCCACAATCGTTGCTTGCTCTTTTAATCCTATTCTGTCTCTTTGCGCCTTGGGTATCAATAGCTTTCCTTGGCTGCTTACCTCCGCCTCAAAACAGCAACCGGTGATTCTGCCTACGTAAGTATCAATGTCTCCGGGGGCTGCTCCGCGTGCCTGTGCCTGCTCTCGTATGTAGGCTATTTTCTCCGCAAATGCCTCACGGGTATAGCATTTCATGATGCGGTATTTCTCTTCGCTACAGGCGGCTATCATCACCAACGTCTGCCCTTGGGCTGCGCGCCAGCCGGCCGGAATCGCCACACGGCTCTTCGGATCCAGCTTATGCGTCACGTTACCCGTGAACATCACTGTTGATGCATTGTTCATATATTTGTGTACACTTACCCGTACCCCTAGTACACTCCAATACACCACAAATGTCAATCATTTTCTTTTGAAATTGTGGAAAAAATGCGTCTTCGCGCATTTTTTTATGGTATTCGGTACCTGATTTAATGGTACGAGTACCGCAAATGGGTGGCAGGTGTATTAAAGTGACACGGTGCCGAAACCCGTTTTATGCAGTGGTATTTTGCATGCACAGGTACAGCATGCCACCACTCAAAGCAAGGGCTGCTATCAGAGCCCAAAAAGTGACCTTTTCTTCCGGTATATGCCAGAAACGGCGCTTGATGATAAGGCCGTTAATGACTTGCCAGATAATGAGCAGCCCGAACATAAAGGCGCTCATCAATTCTATACACCCGTGCAGATAAGCACCCCACAAGATGAGCGCCATCCCCACAGCTGCTGCTACACATGCCTGGTTGTAGGGGAACTTGCTCTCTTCGGGTGGCCTTTTCACCAGGGGATATCTGGGGGTTAATGGCGGGAACGCAGCTTGTGTAACCGTTGCTCCATTTTTGGGCGCAGGTTCTGTTCAATCCATGCGTAGGCGGCTTCTAACCCGTCAGATTTGAATATGCGCCCGATTTGGGCTTCTACCCCTGTGGCATTGCCCGTCAGGCGTAAGAAATCGTTGCTGGTAAACTCAATGAAGAGCTTGCCGTCTATCTGCCCCCTGAAAGAAAGTATCCATTCTCGCACATACAGTGCCAGTATGGCATCGCCCACCCATGCCTGGGCGCGTGTCTTAGGGTCAAGATCCGGCGGTAATGTGCTCATGTGGTATAAAGTAGGGGTCAGGGCTTATTGGTTGCGGCGGGGGCTTCCGGTTGTTGCTGCAGGGATAGCTCATCCATGCGTTTGCGCACCTCGGCCTCGGCATCGGGGTCCCAGTACCCGGAATCCAGCTCAATGGCTATGGTGCTGTACGGTAACTGGGTTCTGGTTTTGATGTATAAAATGCGGTACTTTTGAGAGGCATCTGCCAGTTGCGCGGAGATGATTTTTTCATCTAAACGGTAGCAGAAGCGCCCGGAAAGCAGGGGGGCAATCTCATGCTTGTATTGCGTAATGCCGGGTGCCAGTGAGTCTGTAAGCACCTCCATCTCATTGCATACCCAAATGCGCGGGGTGAGTGAGGCTTGCGTCTCAAGCAAATCCAATACCTCGCGGAAAGTGTCTGCTGCCCCGGATTGCACCGCCATGGTGTATGCCCCGGCCCCTGCGGGGATGGGGTAGGTGGGGTCTGCTATAACTACCCAGTTACGGGCGCCCAGTTGCAGTAGCTGGGGGGCAATTGCTGCACGTGTTTGGTCAATCAGCTCAAGGCGGGTGGGACCCCTGTTTTGCTGGCATGAAGCCAACAAAGCGGCTGCCATGATAGCAGCCGCTTTCATTGAGTGCTTGTTCGGTATACGTAACACAGCAATCAGGTTATAAAAGATATCAGCGAGAGGCGCGGGGCTCACGCTCACCGGAGGTGCCGGTGCCGGGGCGGGTTGTGAACGGTCCGCCGCAGGTGGGAGCTTTCTCGGTAAAGGCTACACCCGGTAATTCGGTCGGCTTGCCCTCCACGGGGAAATCCTTGCGCAGCGGATGGTACGGGTAGCCGTCCCACATCATGATGCGGCGCAAATCCGGGTGCCCCACAAACTCAATGCCCATCAGGTCGTATTGCTCTCGCTCCAACCAGTCTGCAGAGTTCCATACCGGTACCAATGACGGCACAGAGCATTCAGACTCGCTGATGGGACAGCGTACCAACAGGTTGGCGCCTGTTTCTGCCTGGGTGATGGTGTAATTGGTCTCAAAACGCGGCTCTTGCCCTAAGTTGTCGACGGATGATATACATACCAGCATGTCGAAGCCGCAGGCATCGCGGGCGTAGGTCATGGCTCCCAATAAGTCTTCCGGAGCTATGGTAAGGGTGATGTCGCCGCGGAACTCTTTACGGCCGATTTTCGGATAGCGTGCGCAGATGCGGTCTGCTGCTTCCTGTTGAAGTTTGGTGAGATCTGCCATGTTACTGTCTCGTGGTAAGGTTTAAAAATGGTTTCTGCGCCGCGTATCAGTCCATGATGGACATTTTGGTTGTGATGGTGTGGGCGTTTTGAGCCTCGCGGGGCTCGTGCGTCTTGAAGAAGCCCTTAAGCGGGTGCTCGGTCTTCATAATCTTGTCTTTCAGGGTCATTAAACCTTGCAGCAGGGCCTCGGGGCGGGGAGGACAACCGGAGATGTACACGTCTACGGGTACAATCTTGTCTACACCTTGCAGTACGGAATAGGAGCGGAACATACCGCCGGAGCATGCACATGCACCGCAGGCTATGCACCACTTGGGCTCGGGCATCTGGTCCCATATGCGGCGTACCAACATGGCCATTTTGTACGTAATGGTACCGCAAATGAACATGAAGTCTGCCTGGTGGGGGGTGTAGCGGTTCACCTCTGCACCGAAACGCGAAATATCATATCGAGAGCAGGCGGTTGCCATGTATTCAATGGCGCAGCATGAGGTGCCCATAGGCATCGGCCACAAGGAAGATTGTTGTACCCAGTTGATGGCTGCCTCTGCCGTTGTGTAGAGGAAACCGCCATCTGCGTCCGGGTCGCACATGTAATTCTGCTCAATTTCTTGGAGATTGTCATTTGCCATAACGTACAAAGCAGGGGGTGTAGAGAGCCCCGCGAGCAATAGCATACTCTCTTTCTGCCCAAAATCAAGCCAAAATTCTCATTGCCTCGTAAAAACTGATGGCAGATGCGCCCATCTCGGCTTGTCTTACTGAAAAACTTGTAGGAAATTAGTGCCGGGTCCGGGAACAATGTGCTTGACATCTGTTAGTGTCTTCTGTAAACTCTCACGCATGGAAACACGCGCGCGCTATTGGAGAGCCACATTGATGGCAATTTCCGCAACTATCTGTATGCCTCTGTATGCTCAGCAAGATGCAGAGTCCGACCCCTTCATGCAAGCCATGATTCAGGACCAGCAAAAGGCCAATGAACAAGCTGCGGCCGAGCAGGCTTTTAAGGGTGGTGAGGTAGAAGATGATACCCAAGCAGAACAACCCCAAGCTTATCTGACCCGCCCGGGTTCAGATGTTGATGCGGCATCGACAGATGAGCTGGATAGCGAGTTGCGCGGTAATACCGGTATTTTCTCGGATGAAATTGCCTACAACGGACAGCGTGTGGCAGCTGTTGAGATTCGCTACATTTCCGGCAATGGTACGGTGCCCAAAAGCCGTTTGTTGGATGTGATTCAGACTCGCCCCGGCAGCAAGTATTCTGATGAAACGGTAAATGATGACCTTTCCCGTTTGATTGAGCGTGGCTTGGTGGATGGCGATGCCCGCGTGGCAGTAGAGCCCACAAGCAAGGGCTTGCGCGTTGTGTTCGAGGTGCGTCCCGCAGGTGTGATGGCCGGTGTGGGTTTCACCGGTAATACCCGTTTTACTGATGATGAGTTGCGTGAGCAATTGATTGACCTCTCGGGGCAGACTCAAGGTGCTCTCGATATTCGCTCCGGCATGGCATTCAATGACCGCAGCTTGGCTTCCGCGCGCGATAAGATTATTGAGATGTACAACGAGGCCGGGTATCCCGACGCCACCGTTACTTGGCGTTATGTAGATACAGCCCGCGCCGGTTACAGAGACGTGTACTTCGATATCAAGGAAGGTCGCCAAGTAACCATGGACCACATTTACTTCGAAGGTAACTCCGCCTTTGACGATGTGCGCCTGCGCCAAGTGATGAAGACTAAAGAACGCGGGTTCTTCACATGGTTTACGAAGTCCGGTCGTATTGACCGCGAGGTGGTTCAAGACGACTTGCAGGAGGTGTTGCGCCTGTACCGCAACTATGGTTACCTGCGTGCAAAGATCACCAAGGTAGAATACACGGACAACGGTAAAAAGACCGGTCCTCAGCGCCTTGCCATGAGAGTGTATATAGATGAAGGCCCCCGCTATAAAGTGCGCAGCGTTTCCTTCAAGGGCATTTCCGTATACACCCCCGAGCAGCTGCACCCCGGTTTGAGCATGCTTGATGGCGATATTTATTCCCTGCAGAAAGTGTCCGATGATTCCAGCATGATTCGCGACTACTACGGTGCCAAGGGCTATGCAGATGCTATGGTGCGCCCGGATATTAACGAGGTAGGCGTAGATTCCGACGGCGTGCATCTGGTTGATATTTGCTACGAGGTGACAGAGGGCGACCGCTACAATGTGGGCCGCATCAACGTTGCCGGTAATACCAAGACCAAACAGCACGTTATCTTGCGAGAGCTTCCCCTTAAACCCGGTCAGCCGCTCAATGCCGTAGACCTTGAAACATCTAAGAAACGCCTCGAAAACCTCGGCTACTTTGCACAGGGCAGTGCCCAGGTATCTCAGGCTGCTTCCGGTACCCCCGGTTATCGCGATATTAACGTCAATGTGCGAGAGCAAGAGACCGGTAGCCTCAGCGTTGGTTTTGCATTCTCCTCCATCGAAAGCATCTACGCCTACGCCTCTGTAACCCAGCGTAACTTCGACATCATGGGCTTCACCAATGGCACGTTTGTGGGCGGTGGCCAGCGCCTTACCATTACCGGTAGACTCGGTACAGATACGCAGAGCGCTGTTGTCAGCTTCTTGGAGCCCTGGTTCCTCAACCGTAAATTGGCTCTCGGCGTAGACCTGTACTACTCCGACAGCTCCTACATGAGCGATTACTACACGCAGCAAAATTACGGTTTCTCCGTGTTCATGCGTAAGGCTTTGGATGACCGCCAGAACATCAAGCTCTCCTACACGCTTGAGCAATACTCGCTCGACCCCGAGGGCTATGCCCCCTCCTTCTTCAAGGATAACTGCGGCGACTTCACACGCAGCAACATTCGCCTTGCTTACGAGTACGATACCCGCGACGCGATGATTACCCCGCGTAAGGGTGGCCACTTCGAGGCCTTCGGTTCTTGGTCCGGCCCCGGTAGCACGGTTGAGACTTACAGCGTCGGTATTGCCGGTTCCTACTACTACAACTCCGTGTGGGATTCCATTTGGAGCGTCAACTTCGGTGTGGAAACCATCGACACCGTCAACAGCGACGAGCAGGTACCCCTGTTCGAGAAGTGCTTCCTCGGTGGCCCCAACAACCTGCGCGGTTTCCGTTATCATGACGTAGGCCTGGTAGACCCCGCCATTGCCGGCGATGAGTCTATGGGTGGTAACACCTCTGCTTTCGTTCAGTTCGAACTCTCCTTGCCCGTGGTTGATTCCATGCGCTTCGCTACCTTCGTAGACGTCGGTTTCGTCAACGGTGATAGCTTCGACTTCGACACCGGCCACATCTCTGCCGACTACGGTATCGGTCTGCGCCTTAACTTGCCCATGGGCCCCATCGCCGTAGACTACGCCATCCCCTTCAAGACGGGTAATGCCGTAGACCGCAACGGCCAGTTCCAATTCTACATCGACTACAAGTACTAATCCCCCTCGTAGTCCGTATTCAACACCACCCCGCAGCGCTCCTCCGCTGCGGGGTGGTGTGTTTTCTTATTGCTTTATCAAAAAAACTCGGATTGATAAATCGGAGTTTAGCGGGGTGTTTAACACGAGCGATAGCGAGTCACATTCAAGAGCCCCGCGCATGCGGGGCGGCATGTGGTAGCCCACGGTGGAGCTGCGTCAGCAGCGAAACCGTGGGTTATAATGATAATAAAAAGGAACCCCACCGGATGGTGGGGTGGCATAGAGGGTTGCCAGATGTCATAAGGTATTTATTTCCATTGTTTTCGATTACAAAATCATCGTAAATACTAACACCTCGCATTATGCCACCCCGCCATTCGGCGGGGTTCAAATAACGTTTATTCCGAACCCGGGGTTCCGCCCTTCGGGCTGCACCGCCGGGCTACCATATACCGCCTCGCCATACGGCGAGGCTCTTAAATTCCGCTCGCCTACGGCTCCCGTCTTCGCCCTTCGGGCTTCGCCGAGGCAGACGCCATCTGCCCGATAAATTACAATTTTCTCTAATTGTTCCCACGCGCAAACTGTAAATTTTAAAAGAACCTACCAAAAAAAATGAAAAACGCCTCCCCCAAAAAATTCTTTCTCTATTGACAAGGGGCGGCGGTGTGTTAATGTAGGTATATGGAAATTACCCCTACCCCCAATGAACACCTACCGCACTACCCCAAGAAGAACCCCGCACGCCGCCGCCGTGCCGATGCCGCGCAGAGATTAGCCGGCGATGTCATAGAGACAAAACAGCCGTCCATGCCGTGTTTCACCAAAACAGACTGCCGCATTGCCCGCCGTATTATTAAAAACGGCATGAATAATGTGCAAATTCAGCTGCTGGGCGGTACGCCGATAGAAGCAGACTCTGAAATGGCAAAAATGCAAGAGCGCAAGGAGCGTCAACATCAGCGTGTCTACAATAAACTCTTGCGCCTGCTTGATTGCTTGGAGCACAAGTAGGTTTCGGTTTATAAATGAGAGGGGGTCACGCTATTACCTGCGGGACACAGGATGTTTTTTATTATTTATTATAAATACATCTAAATACTTAAATATCATACACTAATACAAAAATAAAAGCAAACTTATTTTAACGTTATTATTTCATACTGATACATTTGTATGACATCTAATTTTTCACCGATGCGGAATTTTATGCTTGCGCACCCTCGGTCTACTTGGTAGAGTGGGTCACATAATCCCCCTTGGTGATTTTATGAAATTACATCTTCCTGTTGCACTTCGCAAAAGTATCCTGATGCTCTGCGCTGTCGCCACCGTAACCACGGCATGGGGTGGCGCCATGCACGAGAATATCGCCCAGCAAACATACGCAGACTTCGGGCAAAACCGCGGCCGCTACAAGGTAAACGGCGTCAGCAGCATGCTGCAAGCCATACGCGACAAAGACGGCGGCATTGTCATACCGGATACAAACCCTGATACGGAGGATTACCGCATATCGCAGACCCAAGGGATGATAGACTTCAGCGGCGTGCTGGATTACGGCTACAGCGCGCAGTGCTACGGTGCCGGCGCCGCCTTCGGCAACAACTATATGGTCACCGTGGCGCACAACCCGCACTTCAGTGCGTGTTTCGGCGGCTATGTGGTGGGTACTGAGAATACCATCAAGTACAGCATGGTGGCTACCTCGGAAAAAGACCACGGCAGTGCGGCAGACTGGGCTTTGTACCGCCAAAATAAGATTTTTACCGATGTAGTGGGCGCGCAGAATTACAGTGGCGTGGACTCTGAGCTGCAAGACTCTGACGGCGATGGTAAATACGACATTGAGGAGCAGCTGGAGGGGCAGCTTATGTACCGTGCCGGTGCCGGCGATATGGATTACTGGATGTCTGACGGCTCTCGCGTGGATGCCGGCAGCCCCTATACCTTCATCATCGGCGGTGTTTCCTCCATCAGAGAAATCACCATTACCACAGAAGGCTTTATCTTTGCCGACTGGAACATGAATAACCAGGACAGCGGTGTGTCCGACAAGTTCCCCCTGCCTACCACGGCCGGTGGCGGTGACTCCGGCACCCCGGTCTACGTTTACAATACCGCCACGGGGCAATATGAGTATTTGTTCTCCGAGCGAGCAACCAACTTTACCACCTACAACGTGGGCCACGGCTCCATAGACTTTGCCAATGCCACGCTTGACATGCACAGCCGCCAAGTGGACATGAGCGAAACCCACACGGCATACCTCAACGCCGTAACCAACGGCAGTGGCACCGTTACCGTGGGCGATTCGCAGATTGAGCACCTGGGTGTGGACACCGGGAAGCATACTTGGAAAGACCTTTCTGCTGAAAAAGACAAGGCCAACTGGTTTGCCTACGGCAACAACTACATGAACGGCATCAGCGGACTGGGCAGCACGCATAACCTTATTTTCAACGGTGGTGGCGCAAAAGATAACAGAATCATCCTCAACGCAACGGTAGACACCGGTGTGGGCTATGTGGAGTTCAATAACGGTGTATTCACCATTGAATCTGCCGGTACCGGGGATTACACCCTCAACTCTGCCGGTTATGTGATTAATGACGGGGCAGAGGTACACGTGCAGCTCACCAACGGTGCCGACTACATGCGCGAGTGGCGCAAAAACGGCGCGGGTGATTTGTACATAGAAGGCAGTGGCGACAACAATATTCTGCTGGCCGTGGGTGGCAGTGGTACCACATACCTGAACCGTGAGGGCAGCTATGCCGCGTACAATGTGATGGCTGCCAGTGGGGCCACCGTGGTTATCAGCGATATCAACCAGATTGAGCGTGATTTTACCTTCGGGCTCAACGGCGGCACGCTTGATATGAACGGCAACAGCATGAATTGGTACACCACCCATGCAGACAGCGCCGCTATTGCCGCAGATGGCTTCAGTATCAACACCCTGACAGATTCTGCCATTCTTACCAACACCAAGGGTACCGCTGTGTTGACCTACAAGCAGGCCGGCGAGAGTACATGGCTGGGCTCCGTCAAAGATACCTCTGCCGGTGCCATTAAAATTGTGGCAGATGCCGGCGCGGGCTCCGTATGGACCATGAACAGCATCTGCACCGACCTCACCAACCATGCAGACAGCAGCTTTACCGTGAACAGCGGCACCGTTGTGCTGGCCGGCACCAATACGGAGCACGGCCCGGGCTCCGCGCAGTACAGTGATGACGTCTACTTCTCTGAAAATGACTGGCACTATGCAGATGCCAAGATGAGCGTGACGGTGAATGCCGGCGGCACATTCCACCTAGGTACGCATGCCCGCTTGTTGGGCGATGTTACCGTGAATGATGGCACCTTCATTATGAGCGAGGGTGTGCGCAACCGTATGGAGTACATTGAGGGCGGCACCTTCTTGGAAGATACCTACGAGTGGGCTGCCTACTATGGCCACCACGGCAACACCCACTTGAACAATGGTGAACTCAAGGTGCAGTTCCATGCAGATACCACGGCCAACACCACATACAGCGGCAACATTACCGGCAACGGCACCATGAGTGTGGATGCCGGCAAAGGCAGCCTTACCCTCACGGGCAATAACACTTTTACCGGTTCCCGCAGTGTAGAAAACGGTACCCTTATTGTGGAAGATGCCGCAGCTGCCGGCTCCGCAAAATGGCTGGTGAAAGACCGCGGTATCTTTGTCGCGCAAAATGCAGATGGTATTACGGCGCTGGGGTATATAGACGGCAACTCCACGGGTGTGCTTGCTCTTACTCAGAACCAAAACGAGCAAATTGACATGACGGGCCACAATGGCCTCATTCTCGGCGCATTGGCAGGGCAACAAATTCAATACGGCACCGCCAACACCACAGAGCAGCTGAAGGCCAATGCCAATGGCGAGTGGCGCTTGGGCGGTGGCGGTGGTGAGCTTGTGGTTAACTACGTGCTTACCGGCAACAATAAGCTTATTCTCGGCAATGCCGATACGCAGGGGGTTGTTACCCTTACCAACACCGCCAACAACTTCAGCGGCGGTATAGACTTTGTGAGCAGTGGCGTTACCCTCAATTACACAGACCCCGCCGCCGTTAACAAAATCACTCTTAATTTGACCTACGGCAACCGCGCCGCCATGGCGCCCATGCTCAACAACATCACCGCAACCTCTAGCGGCGTTCTGCTGCAAAACAGGGCAGATGAAGATGTGAACCTGAGCCGCCACGCCGGCTTGTTCTTGGGGACAGAGGGCAACCTTACCTACACCGGCAACATTACCACGGCTGCGGGACAAGCATACCGCTTCAGCGCTTCTAACGGCACTTTTGCCATTGAATCTGCGCTGGATGGTAACCGCGACCTCATTGTAGATGCCCAAGGGTACACGGGCGGTACCGTTAAGCTCACCAACATCAGCCCTATTACCGGTAGCGTCAGTGTCATGGGCTCTGCTGCGGGCTCCGGTGTAACCCCCGGCAATATCACCCTGCGTATTGAGCAAGACGGCGTGCTTGACCGTGCCACCGGTATTTACCTGTCGCAAGGCGCCACGCTGCACATCGGCGAGTCTACCCAGCGTATCAACAGCTTGGATCTGGCCGCAGGCAGCTCTATTGTGGGCGACCGCATGAGTAGTGCTACCGATACCAAGTACAGTACGATTCACCTCACCATTGACTCCATGGATGACCTCAAGGGCTCCATCAACGTCAACACCATCCACAAATACGGCGACAGTACGCTTGAGCTGACAAACTCTATCCTTACCTCTGCTACGGACAGAATCAAATACAGCGAGCTGCATATTGAGGAGGGCAACGTGAAGCTGATGCAGGATTACGCCTCCGTAGGCAGTCTTTATATTAACGGTAACACGCTTGACCTCAACGGCAAGAGCCTTTACATGGGCACAGTGGTTGCCGGTGACGGCGCCGTGATTGATGCCACGGGTGCCACTATTTACGGTGTATCCACAGTGGGTGTGTTGGATGGCACGGCAACCATGTATAACGGCGGCACCAATGTTACCGTTACCTCCAACATCGGCGCTGCGGCAAATGCCACGCTTGTCTTATCCGGTACCGGTAACTGGAATCTGAACGGCGCCGGGTATAACACCATTGATGAAAAGGGTACGCTGCGTGTGGAAGACGTAAGCCACCTTACCTTTACATACGGCAGCAACAGCGGCAAGACTACGGATGTCGAGATTTCCCCCTGCGTGCAGTCTGTGCGCATCGGCGGTATTTTGGATCTGGCAGCGAGCGTCACGGCCATCAAATCTGCGGCCTCTTGCGATGTGCAGGTGCTTGATATGGGCACCATCAAGCTCAACGGGCAAAACCTTACCCTGACCGAAACCACCGGCCAGGCAGAATGGCGCATTAAGGGCCTGCAATCCACCGGCACAGAGACGATTACCTGGGAGGCCAACAAGACCAAGGTTTCCACCTACACGGTAGACCGCGAGCAAGACCCCGCCGCTTACTCGAAGACGGATGTTAACTCTTCTCGCCTCATCATCAGCGGGGAGAGCTCATTCTCCGGCACTTTGGTGGCCAAGCGCGCAGCAGATGGCCGCGGCTACAACAGCTATGTGGAGCTGGCTCACGATAAAGCGCTGCAAAACGCCACACTTGAGCTGCAAGGCTACCAAGGCGCCAATATGGCCTTGGCAGTCAATACGGATGAAGCCCGCATTCAGGGACTTAACGGTAATGAGTATACGCTGGCATACGGCGGTGCGTCTTACCGTGTTAACCAAGATTCTGCCCCCACCTCTACACGCAACAGCACCCTGAGCATTGCCGGCAACGGCACCTACGAGTTCAAGGGTGCCGTCAATGGGCTGAGCATTGCCATGGATGGCAACGGCACGCAGAAGTTTACCGGCAGCAATGTCTCTGTGGCAAACATTTACGCCAATGCCGGGCGTTTGGAGTTCTCTGCCGATACCGTGGTGACAGACACCATTTACCTGGGCAACGGCGGCACGCTGAAGATGGGCGATGCCTACCGCTTGAGCGAGGGTACCACCCTGGCCATTGTGGGCAACAGGGGCTCGTTTGAAAGCACACTTATTCTCAACGGCGGCGTGTTGGCCTTTGACGCCGCAGCGCTCAATAACGGCACGGCAGAGTTTGTGGGTACCATGAGCTTTGCAGCGGGGAAAACCTCTCAAGCCATTGATATTATTGACCCGAATTCTCTGGTGCTGGGGCAAACCTACACGCTGCTCTCCAATAACTGGGAGGGCAAGCAGGCCACGCTTGTTACCGGCACGGCAGATTACCTGCAAAGCAGCTTTACGGCAGACGCCAACGGCCTGAAAATGACGGTAACGCTGGCAGACGGCTATGCAGAATGGCAGGGTAACTACGGGGTTTTTGCTGCGGATAATACCGTCATCTTCCGCAGCACAGAGCCTACCGAAGAGCTGGTGTTCAACACCCCTGCCACGGCAGCGGGGCTTCGCTTCGTGAATGATGAGTCGTACAGCTTCAGCGGCAGCGCCGTTACGCTTACCGGCGGGCTGAAGATGGACAGCGGCACGCTGGTGCTTAATAATAAGCTGACGGCTGCCTCTTACGAGTCTGCCGGCGGCACGCTGCACATTGCCGAAAACGGGGTGCTGGAGTTGACCGGTACTCTTACCTCTGCAAATGACCGCACGGCCACGGTGGCCGGTGTTGAAGGCAACGGCACTTTGCAGCTGCGCCTTGATAAGACCAACGCCACATACGATAATGTGTTGGAGGTAGACACGGCCTTTACAGGCACCACTCATGTGCTGGAGGGCAATTTCACCCTGACCGGCAGCAGCTTCGGCAGCACGCTTCAACTGGCCGGCGGGGTCAATGCCCAGCTTACGGGCAACACCACGCTCAACGGCAATTTGGTGTTGGACGGCACAAGCGCCATTCACCAGAACAGCGGCACAACCCTGACCGTGAACGGCACGGTTACGGGTGAAAACGGCACATGGAATCGCCACGGCGGCGGTACCTTGTACCTCAAGGGGGATGTCTTGCTGAGTGGGTTCGATATCAATGCCGATAACACCACCAACAATTTTGAGGCCAAGGCCTCCATCGGTACCGTGATGGTAGACTGCAATAATTCTACCTTGGCATTCAATGGCGAAACCTCCATAGGCACCATCACCGTTGGGCAGCACAACTGCAAGGTGAGCTTCAATGCAGACTCCGCCATCGGTACCCTCAATGTTGGCCGCACCGGCGACAGCACCGGTAATCTTACGGTTAATTTCAATGCCGAAACAACGGCAGATGCCGTCAATATTGTCTATAAAGATGCCGTGTTGAGCGGCACGGGCACTCTTGCCACCAAGAGCCTCAGCTACGGCGTGGGCTCTGCCATGACTATTGATGGCCTGACACTTGTAGAAACACAGGCCAACACCAAATCGTGGTCCGGCAACAATAACACCACCGTCAACTTGAAGAACGGCGCCGTGCTGGACACCCGCCTGTCTTATTACAGCGTGGATGGCGCTATGACCGTGGGCGGTGCAGAGGCCAATGGCACCATGTACATTAAGGGGATTCAACTGTCGCCCATTTTCGCCAATGCGGGGTATAAATCTGCCCTTAACGTGAATGCCGGGGCTCACTTGGTGATTGCCGGTGAAACGCAAGGCACCGCAGACAGCGCCTTTGTGCTGGCCTACTACGGCGAGGGTCATAACTGGAACGGTATATCCAACGCCATCACCGTAGACGGCACGCTGACCGGCAATGCGGCCATGACGCTGATGCACAACAACGCCACCCTTACGGTGAACGATGGCGGCACGCTCAATCTGCTCAAGGGTTTGGTGCTTACCGGTAATTGCCGAACCAATTACATGGACAACACCGTGTATGCCACGCTCAACGTGAACGCGGGCGGTCGACTCAATGCCGCCGGCGGCACTCAGCACGCCAATTTGTTGGTGAGCATGGCTGCCGATACCACCTTGGGGGCCATCGGCACCGCGGGCGATACCGTCACCTTCTCCAACAACATGAGCTGGGGTACGGACGGTAAGGAGGGTACCATCACCATTGATACCGCAGCCGCCGCCGCAGATGAAAATCTGCTGCTCTCCCGCAGTGAAAATGAGGGTGTTACCGTGGATTTGACCGGTAACATTACCCTGAAAGGCACCACTGCGGTAGAGGTTACGGGCAGCGGCACGCTCAAGCACAAGAGCGCATTCAACCAGGCTGCCGCCATCCGCGTGCAAGAGGGCGCCACCTTGGCCGTAGACTCCTCTGTGGCTCTCACCGCCGGGGCAGAGCTTAACAAGGGCGGCCTTGCCCTGAACTCTGCCACCGTAAGCGGCAAGAGCATCTCCGTGACAGATGCCGCAAACATTCGCGCCACCGCCGGCACCAACACCTTGGCTGCCGATACACTGCTGACCAACGCCGCCACCGTAACCTACGATGTAGCTGCCGGCGCCACGTTGAACTCCACAGGCAAACTCGGTGGCGAGGCCCGCGCAGAGCTAGTCAAGAACGGTGAGGGTGCCATGCACCTGAATAATGCGGATAACGCCGTGTCTGCCCTCAGCATCAACAGCGGTGCGTTCAGCATGTACGGTGCAGATATCTACAACCTCAACGACCTGAAGCTGGCCGGCAGCACCACCCTCAGCTTCTACACTGGCACCGTCAATAACCGCGGGGCAGAAGCCAACGTGGTAGTGGACGGCACGGCTGAGTTTGCCGCAGGCAGTGTGCTTAACGCCAACCTCACCCTGTCCACGGGCTCCACGCTCTCCATTGCAGAGGGCAGCCTCACCATGGGCAGCACCCTCACCCTGCAACAGGGCATTAACCTGAGCGAGGACACCCTGCAACGCATTATGGACCTGAACGTGGGCGAGAAAACCATCCTCATCCTGAGCGTTGATAAGCTTGTGCTCAACAATACGGCTTTCTCGCAGCTTACCACGCAAGATGCCGTGCTGGCTGCGGACTACTTCACCAACCTCATGAACGATGAATACTACATCACCTTCAATGAGGAAGAGTTCGCCGTGTACCGCGCCATCCCCGAGCCCACCACGGCCACGCTTTCCCTGCTGGCTCTGGCAGCCCTCGCTGCACGCCGCCGTCGCCGCTGAAGCCGCAGCGTTGCATGTTCCGTATCATAGTCCCCCCCCGAGGTTTCCTACCACGGGGGGATTTTTCGAATTGCCGACAATAATCAGCATAATGTAATAATATAACTGTTATTTTTTGCATTGATTAAAAAATTTAAATTTGTTATAAGCTTTATACTTGCATCTGCATTCTGAATGCTGATTCTTTCCTTATCTAGTTTGTATCAATATTATATAGAAAAGCGAGTGAAATCAAATGCTTATTTGGAACAAGATTTTAATCTCAGAAAGTAATTCAAGTTGAAAAAAATTAATACATTCCACTTTTTTTACTTGACGTCAGCATTCAGAATGCTGTACCATGCGCCTGCAGGGTTGCCACCGGGTATATGTAATCTCAATGATTAAGAGATTGAGTACCCCGCCACGCATACCCTGACGCTTCTAGCTGTGGCACATTAGCTACGGAATACTGTTCGCGCGTATAATATACAACAACAAATAACATGAAAATCAAATTACCCAAAAGGTTAATGGCAGCATTAACCGCTGTTATGGTAGTGGGCACGGCACAAGCCGGCTATTATCAAATCGGTGCAACGTTCGGTGATAATACGGACAAAGAGATTCTGGCAACAGACATCCCAATCACCACGGATCGCTACGCTCCTACCGCTAAAGACGGTAGCGGCACATATACGATTTCCAACGGTGGCACAATCAACAACGCTCTCTACGTACGCGAAGGTGAGCTTGTCATTAAAGATAAAGACGTATCCTTAACGGGTTATCAGAACAACTTGGGAAATAACGGCTACATACCGCTGAGCGTTGCCGGTAAGAGCACGGTAGACGGAAATGACCCCACAAAGGTTAAGGACGCAACACTTGTAGTGGATGGTGCAAATTTATCTATCGATTCATGGGGTGCGGGCTTGGTTGTTGGTGGCATTGACGGCAGCGGCAGCCTTATTTTACAGAATGGCGCAACCGTAAAGAATTGGAATGGTTTCAGTATCTTCATCGGGTATCCCGGCTATGTAGGCGAAACATATATCCCCAACTTAGGCTTTCAGAACTTGCATGCCACCACCGCCACCCCGGAGGGCAGCGCTTCCAACATCAATGACCGTTATCAAGGCTCTTATTATCAGGCTACAAACGGATATGACCGTCAATACGGCCGTGGTAATGTGACTGTTACCGGTGGCTCTTATTTTGACATGGGCAGCATGGGCGCCTTGTACATGGCAGAAGGCTCTCTTATTGTTGACAATGGATCCACTGTTTGCGCCGGTACAGAGCCGCAGTGGAACAACATGCATACTTCCATCATCGGCAGAATGGCCGGCTGCACCTCCGTGATTGAGGTTAAGGATGATAGTACTCTCCACATCCGTGCCGGTATGGATGTAGGTTACAGTCGACAAACGAACTCTACCATCACAGTTGACAACTCCACCCTTAAGATTGAGGGCGCAACAAAGATGAGCAATGAGTTCTTTGATTCTACTCAAACTAATGTAAAATCCTCCATCATCTTGCAGAACGGTGCAGTAGCACAGTTGGACGAAGTATTGATGGGCGATGCTAAAAACCTTACCGGCAATGATGCTTCTTTGGTTGTAGATGCCACATCTGAGATTGAGGCATTGTCCGAAGATAGCTTGTTGACGCTGGTAGGTAAAGGCGCCTCTGTAGAAAACGCCGGCACAATCGGCATTGACCTCGTCATGAATGACGGTGAACTCACCGCATTGAATAACAGCACCATGGCAGCCGTCACTGCAAACGGTGGTGTGATGAATGTAGAAGGCAATGTTGACCTGACCGGATCCTTTACTCTTGGCGCTGCTGTGCTCAACCTCAAGAACAACGCTTGCATTGACCTGGGTAACAATACATTGACCATTGCAGATGGTGCTACCATCAATGTATTGCTTGCAGATGGCCAAGACGCTGACAACTTAACACTCTTCGTGAATGCTAAAGCCGACAGCGTAACTTCTGTAAACGTTAACATTGTTGATGAAGAGGGCAATGTGATTGGTACGGCTACAACTGCCGTGCAAATAACCATCCCCGAGCCCACCACGGCCACGCTTTCCCTGCTGGCTCTGGCAGCCCTCGCTGCACGCCGCCGTCGCCGCTGAAGCTTTTTTTAAGCAACAAACAAAAACCGCTGCCAAACACGGCAGCGGTTTTTTATTTTCGCTTGGCTGAACTCATGCAAAAGAGATTACACTTGACATTAGTTATTAAAAAGATATAAATGACTTAACCTTAACTGAACTGTTCGCGCCATGATTTCTCGTTTAACTGCATTACGCCTGTTCCGATATATAGCATCCTGCGGGGTCTGTGCCACGGCACCCGGCATACTGCACGCCGCAGAAACAACGGCAGGCAATGACACTACGTGCACCGAGATTATCAACCGCGCCAACTCAACGCCAGCGCTGATTCAGGCTGTCCAAGCAGGGAACCTTGACGAGGTAAGGGACCTACTCCACAATGGGGCAGATATCCACGCCACGACACATGGTGGAGCAACAGCCTTGATAGAGGCGGTTCATTTTAACCGCATAGAGATTGCAAGAGAACTTCTGCAAGCCGGGGCCGGGGTCAACATACCCGCCAAAGATGGTGCCACGCCCCTGATGGTAGCGGCCTTTTTCGGGCACCCGGAAATTGCAACCATGCTTATAGAAGCCGGGGCGCAGATAGACACCGGCGATGAGAACGGAGCCACTGCTTTGATGCATGCCGCCTTCACCGGCCACACCGGTATTGTGGAATTATTGCTGCAAGCCGGCGCAACGGTAAACACGGCTGATAAATCCGGCAAAACGCCCCTGATGGCTGCGGCCATAAACGGCCACGTGGATACGGTCAGCACCTTGCTGCGCGCCGGGGCAGATGCCAACGCGGCAGACTCCCAAAACAACACGGCCTTGATGACAGCAGCGGAAAACGGCTTCGCAGATATCGTCTTGCAGCTCATACAAGCAGGCGCAGATGTTGAGCATAAGAACAAAGAAGGCGCCACTGCACTTATATTGGCAGTAAAGAGCGGGTATGATGCCGCGGTAGAGGTGCTCTTGCAGGCGGGGGCGCAACCCAACGCAACAGATGCCAACAACCGCACCGCCCTGCTCTATGCCGTGGCAGGAGATTATCGAGACATGGTGCCCGCCCTCCTCCGCTCCGGAGCAAATCCGAACCAACCCGGCGGACAAGGAGAAACAGCGCTGATGATTGCTGCCCAAGCAGGACGCACCGAGGTAGTGCAGGCCCTTATTCAAGCGGGGGCAGATGTCCAAGCCGCCAACAAGAGAGGAATCACGCCGCTGATGATTGCCGCGCTCAACAATCATCTTGATGTGCTCGTAGTGCTCTTGCAAGCAGGCGCTCCCCCCGATACCCAAGATAAAGACCTGTGGAATGCCCTGTTATATGCGGCCAATGGCAACCACCCGGAAATTGTGCACGCCCTCTTGCAAGCCGGGGCCAATGCAGACATAACGGACAGTGCCGGGGTATCCGCTCTTTTGATGAGCGCCAAAAATGGCTACGCTGACGTATGTAAGATTCTTCTGCAAGGCGGGGCCAATGCAGACCATACCACCGCCAACGGGATAACAGCCCTGATGTTGGCGGCATCGATGGGGCATACAGAAACCGTCCATACCCTCATTGCAGCCGGGGCCAATATCCATGCGCAGAATAAATCCGGCTATACCGCCCTGCTGGCTGCGGCAGAGGCAGGAGAAACCGACATCGTAAAGATTCTGCTGCAAGCGGGGGCTGATATTGAAGCCAAAGATGGAGATGAGTGGACCGCCCTGTTATTTGCAGCCAAAAACGGGCATAATGATACTGTGCAAATTCTCCTTGCCGCCGGGGCCAATGTTAACACGGCAAGCAATAAAGGCGCAACACCCCTCATGCTCGCCACCGGTAATGGCCACCCCGAAACCGCACAAATTCTCCTCGCCGCCGGGGCAGACCCCAACGCATGTACCCTCAAACAATACAGCAGCTTAATGGCTGCGGCTGAAGAAGGCAATCTCCCGAGCATAGAACTTCTCCTCGCTGCCGGGGCAGATGTACATGCCGTGGATTCTGCCGGCTGGCCCCCGCTGTTTTTTGCCGTATGCAGCCAACACCCGGAGGCGGTAGCAAGGCTACTCGCCGCCGGGGCCAATGTAAACCACCGCACGGAAAAAGGCGTGTGCGCCATCTTCATTGCCGCGGCTAAAAATGATGTAGAAATGCTACGCATCCTTTTGAGCGCCGGAGCAGACATTAACACCACCGATACCACCGGAGAAACAGCGCTGATCATGACGGCTAAAGAAAACCGGGTGCAAATGGTACAAGCTCTCATCGATGCCGGGGCAGATGTCAACCTCTGCAACAAAAATCAACACACCGCCCTGATGTTCGCGGTAAATGCCGGTAATACACAAATCATCCAAGCGCTTTTAGCAAACGGAGCAAACCCCGAAGCCACAGATACTAAAGGGTGGACCGCTTTGCTTTTCGGCGCTCAAAACGGACAAACGGAGGCAGTTAATGCCCTTATCTGCGCCGGGGTCAATATTCACCACACCGGCAATGCCAATACCACCGCCTTGCATATTGCGGCCGCCCATGGGCATGCCGAGATTGTGCTTGCTCTTCTTAAGGCCGGGGTGGGTGTGGATACCGAAGACAAAAGCGGCAACTCTGCCTTGCACCATGCCGCAAACAAAGGCAACCAAGAGGTAGTTGAGGTTCTCTTGGCCGCCGGGGCAGAAATTGACAAATCAAACAAAGAAAACGGGATAACCCCTCTTATTCTCGCTGTCAGAAAAGAACATCTCGAAACGGTAAAATTGATCCTGCACGCCGGGGCAAATATCAACACCGCAGCTCCGGGAAACCATACCCCCCTTATTATAGCAACGGAAAACGGCAGTACAGAGCTGGTGCAGTTGCTCACAGAAGCCGGGGCCGATTTGGAAGCAAAAAATGATGACGGGTGGACTGCCCTGTTTTATGCAGCCCATAAAAACAGAGAAGAAGAATGCAAAATCCTCTTGGCTGCCGGGGCAGACATCCATGCACGCACGGCGCATAACCATACGGCATTAATGGCCGCCGCGGAGCAAGGCAACCCCGCTATCGTTCAACTGTTGCTGGATGCCGGCGCAGACCCCAACGCCCGCGATAATGATGGGTGGAACCCGCTTTTCTTTGCTGCCGACAACACCCGCACAGAGGCACTTGAAATATTGCTCAAGCACCATTCTGACATCGACGCAACAGATAACCGGGGCAATACCGCCCTCATGTATGCCGCAAAACGCGGCCGAGCCAAAGCCGTCAAATGCCTGCTCAACGCCGGCGCAAATGCAGATATTGCCAACCAGGAAGGCAAAACCGCCCACGATATAGCAAAAAAATACGGGCACAACGTTATTGTCGAACTCTTGGAGCAATATAAAAATTAAATCTCTTGATATTAATCCACCCTACAAATGGAAATTTGTGGGGCTGTTTGATGTGAGCGAAGCGAGTCGAATTCCTAAGCCCCGTGATAGCGGGGCGATAAGATACTTAGCCGGAGCGTGCAGTGAGCCCGCAATAGAGGGCGAGCGGAACCTCCGGTAGTGGTACAAGATGAATGGAACCCCGTTGAAAACGGCGGTGACAGAATAGCCGTAGCAAAAGGAAAAAGCGGGTGAATTACTCCGTTATTGATTTCGCTCTGTTAAACTTTTCGGTTGATAAATCGGAGTTTGTCGGGCAGAATCATCCGAGCGTAAGCGAGGCGAATTCCTTAGCCCCGCAAACGCGGGGCGGCATATGGTAGCCCACGGTGGAGCTGCGT
>JBGVMR010000008.1:0-39394 GCA_045124875.1 Akkermansia sp. | reverse complement strand
AAGGCCGATTTCATTCTCGCCAATCCTCCGTTCAATCTTTCCGGTTGGGGGCAGGAAAAGCTCCAGGATGACGTGCGGTGGAAGTTTGGTACCCCACCTGCAGGCAATGCAAACTTTGCATGGATTCAGCACATGATTCATCACCTTGCCCCCAACGGCAAGATAGGTCTTGTTCTGGCCAATGGTGCTGTTTCCTCCCAACAAAGCGGCGAGGGCGACATCCGCCGCAACATCATTGAGGCTGACCTTGTGGAAGGCATCGTGGCTCTACCCACCCAGCTCTTCTACAGCGTTACCATCCCCGTTACGCTCTGGTTCATTTCCAAGGATAAGAAGCAGAAAGGGAAAACTCTCTTCATCGATGCCCGCAAAATGGGCACCATGATTGACCGCAAACACCGCGATTTTTCGGATGAAGATATTGCCCGCCTTGCTGACACCTTTTCTGCATTCCAAAAAGGCACCTTGGAGGATGTCAAAGGCTTCTGCGCAGTCGCTACTACGAACGACATCGCCAAGCAGGATTACATTCTTACCCCCGGCCGATATGTCGGTATTGAAGAGCAGGAAGAGGATAGTGAACCTTTCGAGGAGAAAATGAAACGCCTCACCACTGAGCTTTTCACCCTCTTCTCGCGTTCTCACGAACTGGAAGAACAGATTAAGAATAACCTGAAAGAACTGGGGTATGAAATCTGAGTGGTCTAAAGTACCTTTATCGCATGTAGCAGAAGTTCAAACAGGACCGTTTGGAAGTCAGCTGCATAATAAAGATTATGTAGCTAAGGGAACCCCCATAGTGACAGTCGAACATCTAGGCTCTCGCTCCTTTACTACACAAAACCTCCCTTGCGTTTCAGAAGAAGACAGATGCAGACTATCTAAGTATTATCTTAGAACTGGAGATATAGTATTTAGTAGGGTTGGTTCCGTTGACAGATGCTCATATGTAAACGAAGCAAACTCAGGCTGGTTATTTTCAGGGCGTTGTCTGAGGGTACGAAGCTCAAACATCCATCCTGAGTTTTTGTATTATTTTTTTTGCCAAGAGTCGGTAAAAGAATACATTAAAAGTATTGCAGTAGGGGCGACAATGCCTTCCATTAACACGAAACTTCTGAATGACGTTGAAGTTATATTGCCCACACTCCCAATTCAGCGCAAAATAGCCTCGATTCTCTCCGCATTGGACGATAAAATCGAGACCAATAACGCCATCTGCCGGAATTTGGAAGAACTATTATTGGCGGTTTATCGTAACGTTAAATACGTAAATGAATGTGTTGTGAAGGAGCTACATGATCTTGCTGAATTTTCAAAGAATAAAAAGCAAATTTCTGAATTAAACTGTCAATCTTATTTTTCAACGGAAAATATGTTGCCAGGGAAAGCAGGGGCAGTAGCTGCAGAGTCTTTACCAACAATGCCGAAAGCGACAGCATGTAATCCAGGTGATATACTAGTGTCTAATATCAGACCATATTTTAAGAAAATTGTCTATTGTTCTACCAACTGCGGATGCTCTTCTGATGTGCTGTGCTTTCATCCCAAAGAAGATATTTATTCTACATGGTTGTTTTGCTCATTGTACGAAGATGACTTCTTTGACTACGTTGCGGCCGGTAGTAAAGGAACAAAAATGCCCCGTGGCGATAAAGCGCATATCATGAGGTATGGTATAGATGTTCCACCTCGAAAGAAGCTGGAGGAATTTAAGTCTATGGGTAATCTTGTTTTAACTCAGATAAATAACTTACGCTCTGAAAATAAGCATTTGAGTCAATTGCGCGATTCTATTCTACCCAAGCTGATGAATGGAGAGCTGGATGTAGATAATGTGAAATTGAAGTGATTTCCCATTTATATGGATTCTGATACGATAGAGAAGACGGCGGTGAACGCTGTGGAATATGCTATTTTAAGGGCCGGTAACTCTACGCCCCTGTTTAACAAAAATGATACCGTGCCGTCATGGGATGGAGAAATCATTGTATACAAGGGGAGGGAGAAAAACAAAAGTAATATAAAAGATACTATTCCCGTTCAGATAAAAGGGACGACCGTAGATAAGCGTGTAGATGGCAGATTGCGGTACTCGGTAAAAGTAGCAGATTTGAAGAACTATCTGAATTGTAAATCAGGTACGGTTTTGTATTTTGTTGTTTTTATCGAGGTTGGAGAAGAGGAACCGAAGAAAACGATTTATTATCTTAAGCTTTTGCCTTTTGACCTTAAGAAAATTTTAGCTGTTTGTGTTAATCAAGAAAGTATAACGCTGGATTTTCTTCCCTTTCCTGTCGAGAAACATGAAATTGCTTGCTTGATTTACGATATAACAAGCGATATGCAGAAGCAGAAGGCATGTATACATGCAGAAGATGTTACATTAGAATCCCTATTTAGAGAAGGCGATACGCCCATTTTAACATTAAGTCGCACATTCGCAAGAGGGGAAAATGTGTCGACCCCTCTTGCATTGTTAGGTCATGATTTTTACTTTTACGCTAAGCGACAAGATAATGTAAAGCAACCCACAATGCATGGCCGTATAGACGGTATAGGTTTTACATTTGCTTTCCCTGTGTTGGTAAATGGTGTTCAATATTATTCCGAAGTTGAACGATTTGAATACGTAGATAAAACTGTAATCAAGTTGGGGAAGGGGATAACGCTTACTTGTTTCAAGGATGATGAGCATAAATCATCCTTGGGAATAAATCTTTCGGGGTGGTTGAAAGAGGATATTAGGGATCTATCTTTTCTGCTGGCATTGCATGAATTCAAACAAGTGCAAATAGGAAATGAAACGGAGGCTAAACCATTCGATATAGGGGAAGGAGATATAGATTTTGCTGTCTTAGAAGAGCAACTTGAGGTAAGTAAGCAGATTCAGCTCTTGTTGGATGTGTTAGGGGTGGACGGAAAGTTGGATTTGAATTGTGAGGCGATGAC
Organism: Akkermansia sp.; assembly: GCA_045124875.1. GTDB lineage: Bacteria > Verrucomicrobiota > Verrucomicrobiia > Verrucomicrobiales > Akkermansiaceae > Akkermansia. The sequence goes on along the minus strand of JBGVMR010000008.1, from coordinate 36,442 downwards.
TGATGAAATGTGGGCTGAATTGACCAAAATTGCAGAGTTTATGATGTCTGAAAGAAGGGTTGTAATAGAAGAAAACCTCTCATTTGCCTTGATATGTTCAGACATTGCTAATTTGTGTATATTGCTTGTCGCAATTCCTGAGGAGGGAGAAAAAGTGTACCGGGTGCGAAAGTATGGAGAGGTAAAAAATGGGATTAGAATGGTAGATGACAGAGGAGAGGTAGTAGAAACTACAGAGTTTGTCTATCTGCAGGAAAGTCATATTTTAAATGCTTCTAATATAAACTACGATGCCTTGTTTGTTCAATTAGATGCAATACCATTATCAAGTGTTCATTTGTATCTACTCACCCAACTCATGATGAGAATGCTTCTTGCGTATGATAAAAGTAATGATGAGAGAAAGGATATTTTAAACGCTGCACTCAGATTGTCTGAATGGTTAGCTGAACACGATAGTCTGGCAGATGCTCCATTTAAAATATTGAATAGATTTGATGCCTTAAAACGCATTCAAGTACTTTCTGACTCAGAAAAAGAAGAGTTGTACGGAATAGTTGAAAATCCACGATTAGCACCTTTGTATCGAGCTTCTGCTTATCTGCTACTTGATAATCAGGGAGGAGCAGAACGTATGTATAAACAATTGACCGAAGCGGAGAAAAGTGAGTTGAGTAGGCGCCCTGTTTTCCGTTTCTGGCAAGGAAAATGAATTTTTACGTATAGAAACGGTTGCCATGTAGTGATGATTGCTTGCAATCGGGCGATGCGGCTGCTATAATACCGGAGTATATGAAGCTCCGTGTAGACAACTTTGCCCTTATCAAGCACGCTGAAATTGACATCGATGGCATAACCGTGATTGCTGGTAACAATAACTCTGGCAAGAGCACGGTCGGTAAGATTTTGTTTACTGTTTTCACTGCTCTTCAAAACATTAATGAAAAAATAGAAAACCAGTATCATAGGAAAACTGTGGATATTATTACCACGATGATTGCTATGCTATTCGGTGAAACGGAAGGGTATGTCTTGGGTGAGATAGAAGGAGAGGTGAGGTACTACGTGTCGGCGACACCAAATGGTGCAGTTGTGGATTGGGAGAATTTGTTTAAGTGCTACGAACAAGCTCTCCCTGTTATCGCTCATCCGGAAGAGCAAAATAAGATAAAATCGGCTGTCGCTCAAATTGACAAATTGCCGCGTCTGCGTTTAATGAGGGATGCGGTGAGGCCTTTCTTTTCGAGTTGCTTTCAGCAGCAGATAAATTCTTTAATATCGCCCGAATTGCCTGCAAATGTTTCTTTGCGGATTAAGAATAGCAATACCAAAGTGACATTTGAGGATCACGTTGCTACAGAAATTGTGCATGACATTGAACTAAACAATAAGGCTATTTTTTATAGTTCACCACAAGTCGTGGATTTGATGGATGCTCGAATGATAGACAATGTTCCTATTCGCTACATTATAAGTCTGCTTCGGCAATACGATGAACGATTGACTGATGATAGCGACCTGCTCGAAAAATCCATGCTTCAGGAACGTCTAAAGGATGTTCTGAAGAAAATCGGAGATGTGCTTCCCGGAAGAATTTTAAAGTTGCGTCGTGGGTATGGTTTGTATCGACCGGAATGGAAGGAACCCTTGTCTCTTAAGAATTTATCGATGGGTTTAAAGGCTTTTGTTGTTTTGAAGATGCTTCTTGAATCTAATCAGCTTAAGGATAAGGATGTTCTCATTCTTGATGAGCCGGAGATTCATTTGCATCCTACATGGCAGCTTGTGTATGCTGAACTTATAGTCCTTCTTCAGAAGGAATTTGACTTATCTGTCGTTATAACAACTCACAGCAACTTCTTCCTTAACGCTATAGAAACATACAGCAGAAAATATGCAACGGTTGATAAGCTGAAGCTATATTTGGCCGATGTCCAAGCTGATGGCGCAGTAATGAAAGACGTAACAAATAATCCAGAGCTTATCTATCAAAAGATGGCGGTTGCTGTTGATGTGTTAACATCCGAAAGATTGAGCTATGAATAAGAAAGAGTTCAGTAGACGCTTACCTGATTCCATGCGCACGTGCGTGAGCGATTTCAGGACTACTTCATGGGACAAGGATAATAAGGTTTTTATGACCGAATCTACTCTGCCGGTGTTAAACTTTGATCTCATAGCAAAAAAACACCGAGATGATAATGCATATATTGAGCCGCTCTCGTCTAATGATGCTTATTATGTTACGAGTGACGGACGCCGATATTTTATTGAATTTAAGAATGGGGGGATAAAGGCAAAAAAGATAAATGCTAAAACAACGGCTAGTGTTCTTCTTTCGATAGATATGGGGTTGTTTCAGGATTTTCACGATGTGCAAGAAAATTGTTCTTATATCCTCGTATATAATGAGGAGAAATATCCGCCCTCTGCTCAGACAATGGATGATTTTTTACAACTGTTAAGTTGCAAGTCGCGCCAACTGGAACAAGTCCAAAGCATACGATGGATATATAAGGATGTTACATCATTGACGAAAAAAGAGTTCGAACAGGAATTTATCCAGAAAATTGTTGCACCTGAATACCCATCTGTTTCTTCGTAAGTTATCCCATGTCATTCACCTACACAGAAGCTGCGTATGAGAATTCGCTCATAGAGCTGTTCTGTGGGATGGGGTATCGGCATGTGTATGGGCCGGAGGTTGAGCGCGATTATTACTGTCCGCTGTATGAAGTGGAGCTTGAAGACTCGTTATGTCGGTTGAATAGAAATCTGCCCTATGAGGCTATAGAAGAGGCAATCCGCAAGCTGAAGGATTTGGGCTTGGGCGACTTGACGCAGAAAAATGCCGTGTTCATGGAATACCTGCAACACGGTGTGGAAGTCACCTACTCGGAGCGGGGTGAAAATCGCTCGGCCTTGGTGTATCTGGTGGATTACGGTAACGCCGATAATAACTCCTTCATTATCGCGAACCAATGGACGTATATAGAATACAGCAACAAGCGCCCGGATTTGCTGGTATTCCTGAACGGCTTGCCAGTGGTGTTGATGGAGCTGAAGAGCCCCAGCCGCGAGGAAACGGATGCCAGCGAAGCATATGCTCAAATACGCAACTACATGCAGGAAATACCTGCGATGTTCCACTATAACGCCATCTGTGTGATGAGCGATATGCTCACCTCTAAAGCGGGCACGATTACGTCCGGCGAAGACCGCTACATGGAGTGGAAGACGAAGGATGGCAACTACGAAAATACCCAACAAGCAGGATTTGATACTTTCTTCGAGGGTATGTTCCAGCGGAAGAGGTTGCTGGATATCCTGAAAAACTTCATCTGCTTCTCTGATGACGGCTCCACGAGCTTTAAGATTCTGGCGGCTTACCATCAATATTTTGCGGTGAAGAAAGCTGTTGATTCGACTGCTAAAGCCACACGTGGGGATGGTAAAGCCGGAGTATTCTGGCATACGCAGGGAAGCGGAAAATCTCTTTCCATGGTCTTTTACGCCCACCTCTTGCAAGAGGCTCTGGACAGTCCCACCATCGTGGTATTGACTGACCGCAATGACTTGGATGACCAGTTATTCGGGCAGTTCTCCAAGTGCCGTCGCTTTTTGCGACAGGAACCTGTGCAGGCAGAGGACAGAGAGCACTTGGTAAGGCTGCTGGAGGGGCGCAAGGCTAACGGCATCATCTTCACCACCATGCAGAAGTTCACGGAAAGCGCCGAGCCGCTTTCGGAACGCCGCAATATCATTGTGATGGCAGATGAAGCTCACCGCAGCCAGTATGGCCTGAGCGAGCGCATCCGCATGACGAAAAATGAAGACGGCGAGACTGTGGCGAAGCGAGTGGTAGGCGCGGCTCGATTGATTCGCAACGCGCTACCCAATGCCACCTTCATCGGCTTTACCGGCACCCCCGTTTCCTCGCGCGACCGCAACACGGAAGAAGTTTTCGGCCATACCATCGATATCTACGACATGACCCAGGCGGTGGAAGATGGTGCAACCCGCCCCGTCTACTACGAAAGCCGAGTGGTAAAGCTAAATCTGGATGAAACTACGCTGCAGCTCATCGATAAGGAATATGAGGTGATGGCTGAAAATGCCGACCCAGAAGTTATCGCTCGCAGCAAACAAATGCTGGGACAGATGGAAGCCGTGCTGGGTAATCCCAACACCATCAATTCTCTGGTTACGGATATACTGGAGCATTACGAGGATAACCGAGAATACCTGCTGACAGGTAAGGCCATGATAGTGGCGTATTCCCGAGCTATCGCCCTGCAGATATACCACCGCATCCTTGAGCTGAGGCCGGATTGGACGGAAAAGGTTGCCGTAGTCATGACGGATAACAATAAAGATCCCGAGGAATGGCGAGAGATTATCGGCAATAAGAAACATCGAGAGGAGCTTGCCAAGAAGTTCAAGGATAATGCATCCCCTCTGAAAATTGCCATTGTGGTGGATATGTGGCTGACTGGGTTTGACGTACCCTCTCTGGCGACCATGTACGTGTACAAGCCGATGTCCGGACATAATCTTATGCAGGCCATCGCTCGCGTGAATCGCGTCTTTAAGGACAAAGAGGGCGGCCTGATTGTAGACTATGTGGGCATAGCTGCAGCCTTGAAAAAGGCAATGAGTGATTACTCCGCGCGAGACCGTAAGAACTATGGCGATACCGATGTGGCACGAGTGGCCTATCCGAAGTTCTTGGAAAAGCTGGAAGTGTGCCGGGATTTGTTCCATGGTTACGATTACTCCATCTTCCGGAACGGTTCGGATTTACAAAAGGGTAAATGCATCACCGGGGCAGTTAATTACCTGCTCGCTAGGGAGAAAGAGGAGACTCGCACCTCATTTATGAAAGAAGCCCTGATGCTTCATCAGGCTCTTTCCTTGTGCTCATCCATAGCGGAGGAACATGACCGCATGGAGGCGGCCTTCATGGAAGCGGTGCGCGTGTTGTTGGTGCGTTTGGAAAACACCGGAGGCAAACGCAAGCTGTCGTTACAGGAAATCAATCAGCGTATCAATGAGCTTCTGAAGCAGAGTATTAAGAGTGATGGAGTTATCAACCTGTTCTCTGATGCTAAGACGGAGTTTTCATTATTTGACCCGAAGTTCCTGGCAGAAATAGCCAAGCTGGATAGTAAAAATTTGGCGCTCGAGCTACTGAGAAAACTCATCTTGGAGCAAGTAAGGGTATACAAGCGAACCAATGTGGTGAAGTCTGACAAGTTCAGCGACATCATCAAGCAATTGATGAACAAATACCTCAACGGTATGTTAACAAATGAACAGGTTATCGAGGAGCTGCTGAAATTGGCTAAGCAGATTACTACTGAGCATAAGGAGGGTGAAAAGTACGGCCTGACACCGGAGGAGTTTGCCTTCTACGATGCTCTGACCAAGCCGGAAAACGTCAAGGATTTCTACGAGAATGACCAGCTGGTGGCGCTCACTCGAGAATTGACAGAAACCCTGCGACGCAACAAGACGATTGATTGGCAACGCCGCAGCAGCGCACGCGCTAAGATGCGCACCATAATCAAACGCCTGCTTAAGATTTACAAATACCCGCCTGAGGGTATGGAAGATGCCGTGCAGACCGTCATGCAGCAATGCGAGCTTTGGGCTGATAATATTGTTCCATCCTCATACGCGTACTTCAACGAGGAAGAAAAAGTGATGGAAGCAGCTGAGCCAACTTTGCATTCATGATGCTAATTGAACCACAAGACGTTAATTGAACAAAAAATGCGTTATGTCAGAAGAATTGCAATTCAGTGATGAAGAAGATGAGAATGACGATATTCTTGATAAAATTAAAGAACGAGAAATTAGATCCCAGCCCAGAGATGAAACTGTTGAGGCTCTACTAAATGCTAAAAACAAGGGTAAACTTATTCTCCAACCGGATTTTCAGAGGCATTATGTATGGGATAACAAGAAAGCCTCCAGTTTAATGGAGTCTGCAATGATGAACATTCCTATTCCGGTAGTGTACTTAGCTGAGGATGAAACAGGAAAACGATTGGTGATTGATGGTCAACAACGCTTGACTTCATTTTTCAATTTCATTGAAGGAAAATTTAACCTTAGTAATTTGGGGGTATTTACAGAACTTAAGGGAAAGAGCTTCCAAGAACTCGAGGAACCTTTAAAAGATAAAATCTGCGAGTGTCCTATTCGTACAATTACTTTCCTGAGAGATTCTGATACACAGCTCAAGTTCAACGTCTTCGAACGCTTAAATACAGGATCTGTCGCTTTGAATGACCAAGAGCTCCGTAACTGCGTATACAGGGGAGCTTATAACACTCTGCTCAAGGAACTTGCCGAAGACAAGGACTTTCTGTTCTTGCTGGGGCTTAGTGCTCCTGAAAAGCGAATGAATGATGTCCAGCTTGTTTTGCGTTTTGCGGCGTTTTATCACAAAACGCCGTATCACTACAAGAGCCCTATTAAGAAGTTCCTGAATGATGAAATGAAGGAATATCTTAATATCTCACCAGACAAGGCAGAAGAATTGAGAAAGGCCTTTAAGAACAGCGTATCCCTCATTAAATCTCTCTTGGGCGCAAATGCTTTCCGCCGTTTTATACCCGGTACAGACAAGAACCCTGAAGGTCGATGGGAACCGAAAATCTTCAATGCATCGTTGTATGATGTACTGATGTTCAGTCTTGCTAATCGCGATAAGAATCTGATTACACGTAATCTTGATGCTATTAGAGAGGGGTATCTCGAATTGATGACCACAGATGCTGAATTTATAGCTGCCATTGAAAAATCAACAAGTTCATTGCAGGCTGTAAACAAACGTTTTTCGAAATGGCAGTCCAAACTTGATGAGATACTTAGTCACGATTCTCATCAACCTCGCTGCTATAATATCCAGTTTAAGGAGGCCTTATTTAATGCTGACCCGACCTGTGCTATATGTAACCAAAGAATCTCATGTATAGATGACGCTGCGGTTGACCACATAGTACAGTACCACATGGGTGGTATGACAACGCCGGAAAATGCTAGATTGACACATCGATATTGTAATTGTGCCAGAAGTAGATTAGACTCGCCAAATAATTCAAATTAAAGGGCTCTTTGTAATCTCCTTCCGCACGTAAAAAAGAACAAAAGCCACGGCATGGGAGCCGTGGCTTTTGTGTGGGGGGATGGGGAAGCGGTGCTTAACCGAGCATCTGTTCTACAGTGATTTCGGAAGCACAGGGGGTGGGCATATCACACTCTGCTTGCATGCAGGGGTGGCAGGGGGTGTGGTTGCTGACGTAGCGGTGGCCTTCGCCCAGGCAAATGCCGTAGCGCTCTGCCAAGCGGCCGGCCATGAGCACGGTGCACTTGGCACCGGCGGCACCTGCCAGTTGGGGGAGGAGGCCATCCACGGCGTACAGCTTGGTTTGCGGGCCGAGGTGTTGTTGCACGGCCTGCGGGGCGCAAATGAGGCAGGGGATGCCGAGGCGGGTTGCCATTTCGCGTGCGGCGGTTTCGTCTGCCGGCAAGGCCAGCAGGGTGGCGCTGCCGAGGCGGCGTACCAGCTCTGCCCATTTTTCTTCTTGCCAAGAGTTTGCTTTACCCAGGGTGGAGAAGGGGGCAATGAAGTTGCCCGTGGCCTCTGCATTGCCGGTAATGGGGCAGAACAAGTCTGCCTCCACTTTCTGCAGCTGGTGGCCCTTGATCATGTTTTCCGTATAATCCAGCGCTCTGTTGCGGGGCGGGCCGGTATGCGTGGAAGCATAGCGGTGGCGTATTTTCTTGAGGCCGCTGTTGTCGAATGCGCAAGTGAAGACGGGCAAGATGCTCTTGAGCTTCTTGTATACCTTCTTATTGCCGCCGAGCATGAAGAGGATATCGAAGGGGCCGTCCTTGTAGATTTCATCTGCCTCCAGCTGGTTGGCGAGGTCCGTAGCGCCATCGGTGGTGCAGACGTGCGTGACCGTGGGTGCGAGGGTTTGCCAGAATGCCTGTTGAGCCGTGGGGCAAAGGATGGTTATTTGCGCATCGGGGCGGCTGGCTTTGAGCAGGCGCAAGGCGGGGATGATGTAAACGGCCTCGTCAAAGGAGGCGGGTGTTTCTACCAGCATGCGGAAGGGCAACTTACCGTGGCTTACCATGAGGTCGCGTTGCAGCGTGTCTTGGGGGGCAAATACGGCGGTGCATTTCCAGCGGTGGTGCATCCAGAAGCCGTCCAAGATGTTCTCTTTTTGGCATTTCTCTAAGGCTTGGTTGACATGCAGGGTAATTTCCTCGAGCGAGTCGCAGCCCTCGGGCAGCTCGATGAGGCGGCCAAGCTCAGCATCCCACTTGCCTAATGAGGTGTTGCGGGTGAATACGCTGATGAGGTGGCCTTTGCCCTTGCAGCGTTTGTAGAGCAGGGCGGGCAAGGGGGTAACGCCGGTGGATTTGCCGAAGTAGGGCAGGAAGATGCCTTCTTGGGTGAATTGGTCGCTGAGCACGCCGAGCAAGCCGCCCGTGCGGGCCAGTTTCAAGACGGCGCGCAAGCCGTCTTCTTTGCTGAACATCTCGCACCCGTATGCCGTGCGAGAGCGGTACACCAAATCCTCAAGCAGGGGGTTGCTCATGCGGCGATACATGGAGCCGAAGTGCTCCACATCATTGAAATGCGGGCGAATGCGTGCCAATATCTCCCAGTTGCCGGCATGGGGAATACAGCAAATGGCGGTGTGGCCATTGCTGCCGCATTGGCGGAAGGTGTCTGCCCCGATAATGCGGATGGATTTTGCCTCTTCCCTATCCGTCATCAGGCCGGTTTTGAGCGAGCAGGCCAAGTTCATGCTGGTGCGCACGATATTACGGCGAACCATGGTGCGCAACTTGTTGGGCTTGAGCATGGGGTCTACCACAATGCGCAGGTTGCGTGCAACGATGCGCCTGCGCGAGGGGATGGCAGCCCATACCAAGTAGCCCAATCCTTTACCGAATGTTGCAACGAGTTTAATGGGGGTAATGCGCAGAACACCGCACAGCAGCTTGTACCCCCATAACCCGATTTTTTGAGACCACGTGGCTTTAATGGCCTCTTGTTTGTTTTCTTCGGCCATATGGAGTTATCAGTTAAAGGTATAAGTCCTTTTAATGTAGAAAGGCTTGCGGGTGTAGGGGTCCCACACCTTGTCGCCGGCACTGAAGCCGGTGTAGTCTAACTTGTGGTGCGGATAATGCGGGGAGATGATAATATCCTTGTACTCCGTGGTCATGCCGTAGGGTGTGCCGTCTGATGCCTTGCTGACGTTCTTGGCGCTGATGTAGCTGGAGGGCGGCAACATGTCTGACGGGCTCTTCAGCCAGTTTTGGTTAGCTGGTTTGCCGTCCACATCTTTGATAACCATGGGCGGGCGAGTGCCGGGGTATTCTTCTCTTACAAAGGCTTGTACGCCTTGGTAGATAAGGCATGAGTTTAAAACGCAGATACCCGTGAGGGCAAGGCTTAAGTTGAGAATATGCTTTTTCATCATTGATTGTCGGTTGTGTTAGGTGATGGGTAGGGCCGCAGTTCTACGCGACCTTCTTCAAAATAGGGGCAATAGCCGTGTTTTATTATGGCGTCCCGTATTTCGGGGTAACAGGCTAACAGGCTTTCCAGCGCCGGTTGCAGTACTACGATATGCTTTTGCGGAATGGCCATGCTGCCGATGCTGCCACCGCGCGGAATCGAGCCCCAAATGGGGTCTCCGCCTCGTAAATGTGCTTTTAAGTGAGGTTGACCATCCGTGATTTCAACCTCGAAGGAAATGTTGACCGTGGTGATTTGCGGGGAGAGCGGGCCGAATGCGCGCTCGATTACAAGTTCTGCGTATCCCTTATGGAAGCGGAAGGCCACGCCTCTTGCCTCTGCAAATATGGAGAAGAAGCCATCTTGTTTGATACAGCAGGTGTCTCTCAGGTAGCGGTTGACGTCGTCTTCGCGGATAATGATGGGCTCGCCAACGGCGGTTTTGGTGCAGATAATGCGAGCGAGATTGCGAGAGGGTACATTATCGTGGAAGCCCTCAATATCGCTGATGTCTTGGGAGCTCCACATGCGGTATACGGTTATGAACAAAGAGCCCACCAATATGACAAAAAGTACGCCTGCAATCAGCTTCCACAAGCTGATTTGTACCCATATTTGCTTGAAACGAGAAAAGCGGTCGGTAGCATCGCCGGCTATTTCGTCTTCATCATTTTCGTAAAGTGTACCATGGGTTACATCATCGCCCACTGTATCGTTGTTGCGGCGGAACAAAGAACCCCACAGCGCCCGCAAACTTCTGTGGCGCCTTTTTCTGTTACGTCTTCTGTTTCCTCCTGATGCCATGTATGCTGATGGTTTTTCCGAAAACCGTGTCAACCTGCTCTCATGACATGATATAGAGAATGACGCCGAATTGCAAGATAAAAGAACGTCTGCGTACCCGGTTTATGGTAATATTAACGAGATAATATCGCGATTGGGCAGGGGAAACTCATATGCCCAAGGCTCGGCGCATGTATAATTCGGCTTCTTGCCATAAGCATTTACGGGTGGGCGCGCCCAGAATAACAACAATAACCGCTTTGCCTTCGTGGGTGCCGGTGGTGATGATGCAATGGCCGGCAGCGTTGGTATGGCCGGTTTTCATGCCGTTTACCCAAGGGAATTTGTAGAGCAATTTGTTTTTGTTCTGAATGCGAGAGGAGGCACCGTTAGCTGTATGAAAATCCCAAACGACACAGGCAATGCACTCTCGTATAGCTGGGGTGCGGTATGCCTGCAGGGCTGCAATGGCCATATCGCGAGCGGTGGAGTATTGCTCTGCGGGCAGCCCGTTGCAGTTGGCAAAATGAGAGTTAGCCATGCCCAACTCGGCCGCTTTGCGGTTCATGAGGGCGGCGAAATTCGCTTCGCTTCCGGCAGCATCGCGCGCCAGCGCATGGGCTACGTTGTTGTAGCTGCCCATGAGCATGGCTTGCATCAAGACTCTTCTGCTATACGATTCGCCGGGTTTAATGGTCCTCAAAACTGAGGGAGCGCTCATTTTGCGGTCCTCGGCAGAGATGGTGACCGGGTGCTCAAGGTCGCCGGTGTCGCATATACACAATGCGGTAACTACTTTTTGCAGGCTGGCAACTTGGCGGCGCTCCGTCTCGTTGTAGGCGTACAGCACCTCGCCGTTGTAGGCATCCACCACACACACCGCATGGCAAAGTGGGGTGCGCTCCGGGAAGTTTACTTGCCCGATGGCCTGTGTAGGCATGGGTGGCGCCGGAACGTTTTCGGCAGCGGCCGTGACTGTTGCCAGAAAAGATAAGACGGCGTATTTCAAGAATTTAAACATGGTAGTTGGGGGCGGTTCGTATATTATTCCACACGCATGGCCCATTTGAGGTAGCGCTCTGACTCTGACCACAGCGTTTTACGGTCGGGGCACCCCAGCACAACAACGACTACCGCTTGCCCATTCATGGACCCGGAGGAAATGAGGCAGTGCCCTGCGGCATCTGTATAACCGGTTTTCATGCCGTTAATCCAAGAGTATTTGGCCAGCAATTTGTTGGTGTTGTTCATGGTGCGTTGTGTGCCGTCTGCCATGGTAAAGGAGCAGGTTTTTGTGCCGACGATGTATCGGATAGTGGGGTTTACATAGGCATGGCAACCGGCAATGGCCATGTCTCTGGCGGTGGAGTATTGAGCGCCGGGAAGCCCGTGGGGGTTGGCAAAGTGGCTGTTACGCATTTTCATGCGTCGGGCGCGGGCGTTCATGCGTGCTACGAAAGCTTCTTCGCTACCGGCCGCATCGCGAGCCAATGCGTATGCCACGTTGTTGTAGCTGCCGGTGAGCATGGCCTGCAACAGAGAGCCACGGGTAAATTTTTGGCCGGGGCGTATGGGGAGCCCGGTGGAATATCCTTTTTTACGGTCATCGGCATCAATGGTGACCAAGTGGTTCATATCCCCCGCATCGCATATGCACAAGGCCGTCATGATTTTTTGCGTGCTGGCAACCTGGCGTTTCTCATCTGCATTGTGGGCATAAAGGACCCGGCCGGTGTAGGGGTCCATTACGCAAATAGCCTTAGCCCATTTGGGGGCGGGTGCTTCTTTTGCCGGTTGTGCCAAAGGACGAGAGGGCACCAACTTGTTGCGGGTGTCGGTATAACTGTAGTTATTTGTTTGAGGGATAGGCGTTTGGCTGTGGACAACGGGTGCGCCATTGTATCGGTATGTGCTGCCGGCATAGGAGGTCTGGCAGTTACACATCACGAAAAGGGAACAGACGCACGAAATGATAGCCAAGATACGCATGGCGCGCATTCTACCACCAAAAGTTGCCCCTGACAAGTACTATCTGTTTGCATGACGGTAAAGCACAGACGTGTCCCAAAGAGGAGAGATAAGTGGATTTACAATTTACAATTTACAATTTACAAATTAAAAGTAAGGGTATTGCGCCGATTATGAAAGGAACGAAGGGTTACGATAATGAAAAGGCGGCATGATAGATAGACGTGGATTTACAAATGGCAATTTACGATTTACAAATTAAAAGTAAGGGTATTGCGCCGATTATGAAAGGAACGAAGGGTTACGAGATAATGAAAGGACTGCATGATACCCATTCCGGTGGATATTTGATAAAATGTACGCGTTGGCATAATTAAGCGAGATCGCTGTTTTCGGAGCACGGGACTTCAGTCCCGTGCTCCGATGAAATTCTTCGCCAACTTCCCATTTATCGGGCGGCATGGTAATTTCCGGACTTATTAGAGTCCCTACATGATAATATTGCCGCCCGTCATCATGCCGTATAATCGGTAGTTGCCCGCCGCGCGCGCCATGTTCAGGGCGCAGTTGCCGTGTCGGTCCTAGCGGTGCATATCTGCACCATGCGCCAGAAGCAGGGCACCCACCCGCCAGCGGCCACAGCGCGCCGCCAGCATGAGCGGTGTGGCACCGGACGGGGTGGTGGCTTCGATATCTGCCCCGTGGCGCAGCAGGGTGACGGCGGCTCCGTAGTGCCCTTGCCGTGCAGCGTGGTGCAGAGGTGTGCACCCGCGGAAATCCCGGGCGTGCGGGGCGCAGACTGCGGTCTGTAGTTCTGCCCGCTTGCGGGAAACTGGTACCGGCATGTCCGGCTGCCAGCCCGGCTCGTACCAGTCGGTCCTGCTTTCGTACCGGTAGTATGGGTAGAGCTCGTTGAATTTTCTGCCCTCGGCATCGGTGGCGTGCGTGTCGCTACCCAGCCTAAGCAGCGTCCAGAGCACGCGGTTGGTAAAGCAGCGGTCGCTGGCGTAGGCATGGCGGGCGGCATGCAGCAGCGGGGTATCACCGCAGCGGTGGCGGGCTTCCAGAGGCAGGGAGCAGTGCAGCAGGTGGATGAGTCTCAGCACCCCTTCCAGCCCATGGCGGATGCTCAGCCAGAAGGCAGAGTCTCCATCGTCATCCTCGCGGAAAGGCAGGGCTCCCGCCCGGATGATCAGCAGGGCGGGACGCACGTGGCGCTCGGTGTGGTAGTGGCTGGTCAGTCCGCTGCGGCAGAGCCAGTTCAGCGCATCGCGCCCCTGTGCATCGGTGGCATTTACTTCGGCGCCCGCCTGCAGCAGGGTTGCCAGTGCATCATCCGCCCCGGCGCGCGCCGCCACCATGAGCGGCGTGAGCCCGTTGGCGCAGGGCTTGTTCACATCGCATCCTGCGGACAGTAACTTGAACACCGTATCCGACTCATTGTGACAGATAGCGGCAAATAATTCATCATCTGAAGAGGTCGCATGTACCATAACCCTTCAGAGTAGCACAGCCAGCCCCGCGATGCAAGCCTGAATCCTTATTTCCGGGTGAAAAACCGGCGAATCAATTGTTGCACCAGATCGGAGAAGAAGTCCAGAAGAATGCCGCCGCCGTACATGTAGAGCACCATAAGCAGGCCGCCTGCTGCCAGAATACCACCATCTGCACAGGCTCCGGGCGGATCCGGAATAAGCAGCCAGAATGACGTTATAATGTTTAAAATGTGGTCGCATAATGCATTTATTTACAGTATAATAAATGCGCTAACAAATATGCCAAGCGCATTATGCAACCACAAGCTCAGATTGACAGATTTTTTTCGATTTGCAAGCTTTTTTCTCCACTTGCGTTCAATTCTCAGGGAAATTTGCCTCATCCTGGACCTATACCTGCCTGTTCAGACATCGAGATTATTGCTCTTTCGCTTTTTCAAAGCCTACTTTCCATTGAAAGTGAGTGCCGTTTCTTTTCTACGCTTCGTTTCTTGTTACCCGGATTTTCGGTGAAGCTTTCTCGGCGTAACTTTAACTCACGCCGCCGCCGATTGACGCAATTGATTGAAATCATCAGAAAACGCCTTTCTCAGTTTCTTTGTGCCAACACTGGTGATAGTTTGTTGATTATTGACTCTATGCCTATTGAAACATGCAGGTATTCCAGAGCATCTAGCAGCCGCATTTTCAAAGAGAATGAGGACTCTGCCCCCTCATATGGTTATTGTACGGCTCAACAGCAATTGTATTGGGGACACAAGTTCCATTGTGTTTGTACTGCTGCCGGAGTTATTGTGCGTTATGATCTGAGCCCTGCTCACCACCACGACATTAAATATCTGCAAGACATACAGGATGAAGTGTCAAATTGCGTTCTCGTAGGTGATAAAGGATATCGCAGCAATCCTTTGAGACTTACTCTTTTCGAATATGCGGGAATTGAACTTGCTACGCCGTGTCGCAAAAATGAGCTGTTACAACACACAATGGCGGATGATTACCAAAGAATTAGAAAGCGAGTAGAAGTGGTCTTTTCCCAATTGGTCGACCAGTTCGCCATTCGGAAAAATTACGCGAAATCTCAAATAGGCCTGTTTACGCGAATTATTTCGAAAGTGACTCTATTCACTATGCTTCAATACATCAACCTTATGAATAACCAGCCGCTGAATCAAATACGCTATACTTTGTCCGCTTGAAATTTAATTATTCCAACGCGTAAAATGTTCCGATTTTTAGTGTATAAAGGTTGTTTTTGAAAATTTGGGATACGTATGAGTAAAGCTTGTTGGGTGAAAAATAGATGCTTGCCAAAGTGCGGTGTCTGTGTTATATTGCGTCAAACACTCAGATATGCCTCAAACAACGGAACTATACAGACCGAATGCCGCCATCATTTATCAACGTGCTGATGGTACGGTGCTTGTGTGTGAACGCGTCAAGCCCGCAGGCGCTTGGCAATTCCCGCAGGGAGGAATCAAAAAAGGGGAATCGCCCATCAGTGCCGCCTGCCGAGAGGGCATGGAGGAAACGGGCTTTCGCCCCAATGAGTACAATGTAGTGGCAGAGCACGGCCCCTACCGCTACGATTACCCGCCTGAGGAGCGTGAGCGCGTGCTGCGTAAACGCGGTATTCCCTATGCCGGGCAAGAGCAATATTACTTCCTTTGCCGCATGCACAGTGATGCTGCCGAGCCTTGGTTGGATAACAAGGAGTTTCGCGCCTACAAATGGGTGCAGCCGGCCGATTTTGATTTCAGCACGTTGCCTGCGTTTAAACGTGGTGTGTATGAGCAAGTGATGCGTGATTTCTTCGGTGTAGAAGCCACATGACCCCCATTGCCCACATCCGTTCTCTCTTTGCAGATAAGTTCGGCGTGCCGCGCCAGGGCAACCTTGCCCCGCATGTTATCAGCGAAATTGTGTTTGAACCCGAGTTCCGTAACCCGGATTGCATACGCGGCATCGAGGGGTTCAGCCATTTGTGGTTGATATGGGGTTTCCACTGCAACGAGGCCGCAGGGTGGAGCCCCACCGTGCGCCCGCCGCGTTTGGGCGGTAATACGCGTTTGGGGGTATTTGCTACGCGTTCTCCTTTTCGCCCCAATTCGCTGGGGTTGTCAGTGGTTAAGCTTGTATCGGTAGAAGAGGGGGGCGTGTTGCGGGTATCGGGCGCCGATATGGTGAATGGTACCCCTATATACGACATCAAACCGTATGTGCCATACGCCGATAGTATACCCGAGGCTACGGGCGGTTTCACCGAGACGCCGCGGCAATTATTAGACGTGCAGGTGGCTTGCCGCATGCCGGCCAAGGCCACAGCAGAATGGCAGGCTGCCATGCACGAGGTGCTGGCCCAAGACCCGCGCCCGGCATATCAAAATGACCCCGAGCGTGTGTACCATGTGGTGTTGCTGCCGTATGAGGTGAGCTTCCGTGTGGAAGATACGCTGGCCATTGTTACATCTATTGTGCGTGCCAAATGAAAAAACTACGCACAGCCTTTGCTGAAAATATAGCCGCAGCACCGGAGCAGGGGTGCTCCGTATCCGTATGGCAGCAGGGGCAAGAGCTGTGCACCCTTTGCGGGGGGGATGCCCGCCCCGGCTCCCCGTGGCAGCCGCATACGCTGGTGCCCATTTACTCTGCCACCAAGGCAGCCGCCGCCGCTTGTTTATTGCAGGCCTTGTATGATTGTTGCCGCGGGCCGGAGCTTGAGGTGGGCGACCTGTGGCCGCGGTTTCCGCTGCCGCATTGCAGCATAGCACAGTTGCTTTCTCACCAATGTGGCTTGGCCGCATTGGCAGAGCCCGCCCCGCTGGAGGATTTAGAGCAGTGCCGTGCCGTGATAGAGCGCAGCACCCCCTTGTGGCAGCCACCGCAGCATGGCTACCACCCGCAAACGTTTGGGCCTATGCTTGATATCCTGATGCTGGAGCTCACGGGGCAACGCGTGTCCGATTATTGGGAAGCGCATGTGCGCGCACCCTTGGGATTGGAGTTTTACATCGGCCATTTGCCGCAAGAGCAGTATGACCACGTGGCCCACTTGCGCACGGCCCGCATGGTGGGCAGCATGCCGCGTACCCCCTTTTACCGCGCTTATTTTGATGCCACTACGCCTGTGCACCGCGCGTTTAACAGCATTGTAGGGTTTAATTCTGCCAGAGAAATGAACACCCCTGCCGCTTGGCAAAGTGGCTCGCCCGCCAAGGGCGGAGTGGCCTCTGCCCGCGGGCTTGCCATGTTTTATCAAGCCTTGTTGGGGCATTTGCCGGGCTCTCCGTTTGCGCCCGATGTTGCGGAGTGGATGCAAACGCCGCAATGCAACGGCCAAGACCTCACGCTGTTGCAGCACACGGCCTTTACCTGCGGTGCCATGTGCGAGCCCGCCGAGTTTTTCCCGCACGGTGGGTTCGGCCATGCCGGGGCGGGGGGCTCTTTGGGGGGCGGTTCTCCTGCAACGGGGCTCTCGTTTGCCTATGTGATGGGCAGCATGGAGCTGGGTAACTTACCCGGTGAACGTGTAACGCGGTTGTTGGCTACGCTTTAATTCTCTACCGGTTGGGTTGGCTCTTCCTGTTGCTGCATATTGACAAACGGAGCGAAGGGGAGGGCTATAATGGCACCGGAGAGAAGCAGGCCGCTTTCCACAACAAAGAAGGAGGCGTTTGCCGTAAAATCTATCATCCCCAGAGGGAACCCAACGATGTTGCGCCATGCGGTCTCTGTGCCTGCTTTATCCTGAAGTGGTAAGTCGCACAGAGTTATCAATCTCTCGGGGGCATCAACTCTGTGGTAAGTTACTTCTTTTGCCTCGGCAAAATCAAACTGAGAGGCCGGAATGCAGGCGTATGGTTTCCCGCTGCATGCTTCTTCCCAAGTGCCTACCGGTTGCATCCATACCTCCTCGGGTATTGTCGGGTCTATGGTGAACTGCTCTTTCGTTTCTTCCGGCGTGAGCCAAGTGGCCCAGGGAGCATCTTCTCTGCGAATGATGGGGCGGTTCGCAACGGCATAGCTGATGATCCTCTTTTGGTATAACACGTTGTTCCACTTATATAAACGGGGACCTACGCCGCCGTAGAGCACGAAGCTGCGTTTCGGGAAGTACCCGTCCACCATGGCTACTCGCGCATCGGGCGGGGTGACTAATTCTTGCAGGTTGCAGGTGGTGTACGTGTAGCTGCAGCTGCTTAATAAAAGAGCTGTGCCTATTGATAAGTGGGCTGTTTTCATGGTGTTAGGGTAATTTGTTTTGATTGTGCTTGCGCCAGTTCCACGGTGCCTCCGGGTTGGGGGTAGCCCAAATGCCCTGTTTGGCAGCTTTGGCTTCTTTGTTGGCGGCTTTCAGGGCGGCATCATCGGGGGCATGCAGAGAGGAGTACCAAGAGAGCCCTCGGCGCACCATCTCGGCGTTGATGTAGGTGTCGCCGGCATAAACGGCCGCATAGCTGCGGTGAGAATCGCTTTTTTGAACGACTACTCTCAGCTCTTTGTTGAGGATTAACTCTGTGAGCGCATCTTCTGCAGCTTGGCAAGCGGCGGCATCTTGCTCTTGCTCCGGGGCATCGGTACCGTTAAGGTAGATGTGCAGGGCCTTGCCGTCTGCTGTGGTCAGCGTAAACTCTTCACCGTCTTTCACCTTAGTGCAGGTGCCCGTGTAGCTGCCCACCTCTGCGGTAGTGGGGGTGGTGTTTTCATTTTGCTGGTGCGCGGAGGGGTGATCGCGCCGCCAATCTCTGGGGTTGATGGGAGATTCATCTTTCCACAGCCCTTTTTTCTCTTTACGGGCTTTTGCCTGAGCCTTTTTCAGGTCTTTTGCGTTCTCGGCATGGTGTTCATAATACCACGCAAGGCCGGCTTTTACCATTTCAAGGTTAACATAGGTTTTGCCGACATAAACTTTGCCGATTTGGCGGCCGTAGTCATCCGTGCCTTGCACCACAACCTTAACCTTTTTGTTGCGGACCAGTTTGATGAGCAATTCTCTTGCCTGTTTGGCGTAGTCTTGGCCTTTTTCCGGGGCATCGATGCCGTAAAGGCGCACTTCTGTTTCCTCACTTTCTCCTTCTTTGACGACCGCAAATGAATCCCCGTCAAAAACATGCTTGCATTTAGCGGTAAATGTTTCGGCCGCTGCGACATGGATGCCGAAAAACGTCAATATCAGAGTAAAAAAGTGTTTCATAGCGCTTCGGGGCTGATATTACTACCACAGGGTGAAAATGTCAACTGTTTTTCGGGCGTAAAAATATGCGCCATCGTTGATTATAGGCTTGAGTGGAGTTCAAAAGTGCTGTATAATCTCGCCACGCGTATGATTGGTAACACGCTACAGTTAGGCCTTGCAGGGCTCGGAACCGTGGGTTCAGGGGTGTATGAAACCCTGTGCCGCAATTATGAATTGCTCGAGGCGCGTGCTCAGATTCCCTTTGCTGTTAAGAAGATTGCAGTGGGTAATTTGGAGCGCAAGCGAGAGATTGAGGTGGACCCCGCCTTGCTGACGGATGATTGGCGAGAGTTGGTGGAAGACCCCGAGATTGATATCATCATTGAGCTGATTGGCGGCACCAACGAGGCCTATAAACTGGTGAAAGCTGCCCTTAATGCGGGCAAACCCGTTGTAACGGGCAACAAGGCCGTGTTGGCTGAGTACGGTTGCGAGCTGTTCCAATTATCCGCAGAGAAGGGGACTCCGCTTTACTTCGAGGCCTCTTGCGGTGGTGGTATACCGATTGTGCAAAGTTTGCAAAACTCCCTCATCTGTAATAAGGTGGAGTATATTGCCGGTATCATTAACGGCACCAGTAACTACATTCTCACCAGCATGAAGGAGAATGGGATGCCCTTCCACCAAGCATTGGAAGAAGCTCAGAAACTCGGCTTCGCAGAGGCTGACCCCTCGTTTGATATCAACGGGTGGGATGCCGCGCATAAAGCGCTTATCCTCGCTATGTTGGCCTACGGTACCCCGCTTAACCCCGACAAAATTGCGGTGTATGGCATAGAGCGTGTGGAGAGTGTGGACTTTAAGTTGGCAGACCAACTCGGCTATACTATCAAATTGCTGGTAGTAATTAAGCACCATGCCGATAAAGATGCTTTGGAGCTGCGTGTGCAACCCAGTTTTGTACCCAAGGAGTACCTGCTGGCAAAGGTGGATGGCGTGTTCAATGCAATCGCCGTGAAGGGTGATATTGTGGGTGAGTCCATTTTCTATGGCCGCGGCGCCGGTAAGAATCCTACCGCCAGCGCCGTGATAGGGGATATTGTGCTGGCTATGCGTGAATGCCGCTTGGCAGATTACCACACCGGTTTCCAGCCCTATACCAAGGAGCTGAGCGTGATGCCCATGGGTGAAACCGTAACCCCCTACTATGTGCGCTTCCGCGTGCAAGACCGCCCGGGTGTGATTGCCGCCATTGCCTCCAAGTTTGCTAAGTATGATGTGGATATATCGGCCACCACCTCTACCAATGAGTCGGTAGATGAGAATGGCGTGCGCCGCAACCACCTCGTATTCATGGTACATGCCTGCAAGTGGGTGCGTCTTAAGTACGTGCTGCGCGAGTTGGCTGACAACGAATATATTGACCGCCACCCGGCGGTGTTCCGTATAGAAACCTTTAACGATTAAACATTATGGCACTGATAGTACAAAAATATGGTGGCTCTTCCGTAGGCACAATAGACCGCATCCGCAATGTTGCCCGCAAACTTATTGAAACGAAGAATGCCGGCAATAAGGTGGTGGCTGTTATCTCTGCCATGAGCGGCATTACCGATAAACTGATTGGCCTGGCTCATGAGGTGATGGATAACCCGCCCGAGCGCGAGCTTGATATGCTGATGGCCACCGGCGAGCAGCAGTCTATCGCGCTGCTTTGCATGGCCATTACCGATATGGGCTACAAGGCCCGCAGCTTTACGGGGGCTCAAGCCGGTATCCGTACCTATGGCAGCCACACCCGTGGCCGTATCGACAGCATTCAGCCCGAGATGGTTCTGCAGGCTCTGGATGAAGATTGCATCGTGGTGTGCGCCGGTTTCCAAGGCGTTACCAAAGATGGCACCATCCATACCCTTGGTCGCGGTGGCTCCGACTTGTCCGCCATTGCCATGGCCGCAGCCGTTAAGGCCGACCTTTGTCAGATTTACACAGATGTAGACGGTGTTTACACCTGTGACCCCCGCGTGGTGAAAGATGCCCGCAAAATCCCTGTCCTTTCATACGAGGAAATGCTGGAGATGGCCTCCAGCGGCTCCAAAGTGATGCAGGCCCGCTCCGTCGAGTTCGCTAAGAAGTTCGGCGTTGTTTTCGAGGTCCGCAATTCCATGAACTCTAACCCCGGTACCATTGTGCAAGAAGAAAACTCAGCTATGGAGTCGCTCGTAGTTCGCGGCGTCTCAATCGAACGTAATCAGGCCCGTGTGACTGTCTCCGGCATCACTGCCCCCGTGGCCTACACCGCCCTCATCCTTTCCGCCCTCGCAAAGGCTGAGATTAACGTGGACATGATTGTTGCCAACACGGCACACGACGGCCAGGCCCGTCAGTCCTTCACCATGAACATGAGCGACCTCGGTGCCGCACAGGCTGCCCTTAAGGCCTTGCTGCCCAAGCTGGGTGCTGCAGCCAAGCTTGAGACAGAGGCCGGTTTGGCCAAGTTGTCGGTTGTAGGTGTGGGCATGCGCTCCAACCCGGGTGTTGCCGCTACGGTGTTCCAGGCTTTGGCAGATGCCGGTATACAGACCGGCATGATTGCGACCTCTGAGATTCGCATTACCACAACCGTTGAGGCTGCTGATATTGAGATGGCTGCCCGCGTTGTGCATGCCGCGTTCAATCTCGGGCAGGTATCTGCCTGATTTTAACACCTCAATTCCTTAACTGTTCGGATGAAATCTCGGCCGGATTATAATCAGCCAGAGAATCACGAGGAGCGGCTCGTTTTGCGCCCTGTAGTGAAGTATATCGCTATAGGGCTCGCCGTTGCTACCATACTGGGGGTGGAGTATGCATCCTACCGCTTTGGTGTGGAGCGTGGGTACGCAGAAGGTGTGGCCTCGGGCGAGGTTACGAAATCTGTTAATGACCGTGCCATCGAGAACTTGCGCCACTTCATGCAGGTGTCGTCTGCGGATGATTCTATCTTGCTGACCACGGCTCGCAATCATCGTGAAAGCTTAGCGTGGATTCAGGATGACACCGTGCGCACAGAGGCAATATGGACTCTGGCGCAGGCGCTTGTAACCCGTGGTTTGGTGGAAGACGCAGATGCGTTGGTGCGAGACAGTAAGATTTTGCCGACGAACGAAAAGACCACTTCCCTGTGGGTGCGACGCGCTTTAATTATTGCCAGAGCCTTTGCTGCTGAGAATAAATATGTAGAGACGTCGTATTACTACGACTACGCGGATGACTTTTATGCCCGCAATAAGGCAAATGATGAGCGCTTGAAATTGATTACCGAGCGCTTAGCCTTGTTGCAAGCATCTGTGACAGATGCAGACACGTTGCAGAAGGAGCTTTCTGTTTATGCAGAACGAGCAGCCGCACTCGGAGATAAAGGCCATGAGTTAGTCGCCGGTATTTGGGTGAATAAAGGGCATCTCTACCGCGCAGCTCAAAAGAAAGAAGACGCTAATAAGTGTTTTGAAAAGGCGCTGAAAGAAGTGAATACCGACCAATTGCCCGAGTTGGCAAGTGCTGCCATATGCGTGGGGTCTCTGTTGCTTGAAAAGGGCGACACGGAGCGCGCAGAAGGCATGTTGCGAGATGGTCTGAAACGCGTTAGCGATTCCCCGGATGGTGCCCCGTACATGTTATTGGCTTTGCGTGATTTGGCCCGTATAGAGCAAGAAAAAGGCAATACGGATTTGGCCTTGGCGCTGCTTTACCGCGCAGAGGGTGTTGCTATGACCACTGAGCCGGAAAATAGCATATTTTGGAATTGCCTTTACGACCAGCGCGGTTGGCTTAACCTCCAACGCGAGAACTACGGCTCTGCATACCACGACTTTGAAAAAGCGCTTGCCGGTAGCGGTGAGAATATAGCCATGCGCGCCCAGCCGCTCGAGGGTATGGCGCAGTGTTGTGTTATCCGGGGCGACCTTACCCGCGCTGCCGAGTACCTGATAGAATGTATCAACATTCGCAAACAATATTTTGCCTCCGATTCTGCCTCGCTGGGCCGGGTTCAGTTTGCCTTGGGCCGTATCTATGATATGGAGGGCCGGGTGCAAGAAGCCGCAGATGCATACGGTGAAGCTGCCAACTTGTTGGATGCTGCCGGTGAGTCTCAACAACCGGTATTGATAGATGTCTTGTTTGCACGTGCTTATGCTCTTACGCAGCTGCGGCAATGGACTGATGCCGCCATTGTCTGGGATTCCCTCAAAAAGCTCTTGCCAGCTAACCACGAACGCAGAAGCGAAATTGATGTGCAATTGCGCTCTTGTTCAGATAAAGGTGCCGTGTTGCCTTCTCAGGTAGAATGTGATGAAGATAAGGAACCTTGATTTGTTTTTAACTTTTACTCATAAGATTTGATATCATGTACCGCCGTTACAAACCAAAACGCAAAAATTCCGGTCATGCCTTGCCTATTGCAGCAGTGTCACTTACTTTGATTACCCTGCTCATATGGGGGTATTTTGCCGTAGGTGATGATATTGCAGACTATTTCAAGGGCAAAACCGTAGTGGTAGCAGATGCCTCCGAGGCTAACGGGAAGATGAATAGCCTGATGGCTGACCTCTTCGGTTCTCGCCAACAACTGTTGGAGTTGGCAGAGAAACGCCATTCTCGCTTTGGGTGGATTGCAAATGCTACCACTCGTCAACAACTTACCTGGACTCTCGTTAGCCGTTTGGTAGATGAGGGAGAGTGGAATACCGCAAAACCGATTATACCCGAGATTGCAAGCATTATCCCGCTGGATGGCTTGGAGCGTATTGCTATTTTTCTTCAGAAAAAGGGCGAAACCGTAGACCAAGTTGTGATTGAAGAAATGCTCCAAAAACGCATTTCTGATGAAACGGTTAATGCAGAAACGCTTCCGCTTCTCGTTGGTTCGGTAAGCCGCTACGCGGTGGCTTGTTCAGATAAGAATAAGGTATACAGTGCCTTAGATTCTTTCCGCAGAATTGAGGTGAAAACACTGTTGAAAGGTCGTCCTGATTTAGTGGTGCAGGTGGCTACCCTCATGCTTAATCATGGCACGGAGGATATGGATACCGAAGCCAGTAACTTACTGGATGAAGCCGGTTGCCCGGATTGCCCTGCCTCCGCCGAGTTGCAGCTCAAACAGGCAGAACGAGCCTTGGAGAATAAAAAATGCACCAATGAGCTTTTAAATAGAATTCATGCCACGTTGAATAAAGTGCAGGCAACTCTGCTCGTTTATCCCGATACCAAAAAACTGTTGCCGAAGTGTTATTCAAAACTCGGCGAGGTGTGTTTCCGCCTCGGTAAGTATGATGATTGCGTGAAGTATCTTACGCTTTCGGACGCCTTTGCCCGCGGTTATGGCATCAGCGAAGATCAGTTGAGTGCCCAGCAGCTGGAGCATACTCGCACCCGTGCTCAGGCAAATGCGGCTCGCGGTGCTATTGCTGAGGCTGTTGTTGATTACCGCTACCTGTTGGAGCATGAAACAGATCAGACGGCTATCTTTAAGAGCCTCACTTTCATAGCAGAGCATACCCAAGGAGAAGAGCGTATAAGCTTGTTGCTGCGTTGCCGCGAAATGTTGGTGGCAACACCGCAGCTTGCCCAACATTGCCCTTGGTCTCTGGTGGATATTACAAAAGAAATTGCGGACTTCTACATTGCTGCAGAGAAATATGAAGAAGCGCTGCCGTGGGTAAGAGAGACGCTTTACATGGTGGAGGCGGCTCATACCAATGAGACCGATGGTAAAATCGACCTTTCTGATGGTCTTGTGCTGCGTGCCCGTCTGTCTGTGGCTCTTTTGGAGCGTAAGACCGAGAAACGTGACGAACAGGCATTGGAGCGCATTAAACTTGTGGTGCGTGCCATTGAGACCATGGATAAGGAAGACAAAGAGACGCGCGCAAAACTTGAAGAAGCTGACCCCAAATTGTACAAGGATGCCGTGCGTGAGTTTGCCCGTACTTATCTCGTCATGGGGGGCAAGTACAATGAGAAGTTAGCTCGCGAGGTTATCAGAAAGATTAAAGAGTCATTACCCGCTAAGGTGCGCTGATTCTCGGCGGCGTTTCATTTCTCACCATGGCCTCTCTCCATAAAAAAAGCCTGATTGCAACGGCGGCCATATTTTGCTGCCGTTTCACCGGGTTGCTTCGCGAGATAGTATACACTGCGTTCTTCGGTGCGACTGCTGCGTTGGATGCCTTCCTTACTGCGTTTCGCGTGCCCAACATGTTGCGCGATATGTTTGCCGAGGGGGCTCTCTCGCAAAGTTTCACCAGCGTGATGAGTAAGGAAGAGAAGCAAAATGGCGCTGCTGCTGCGTGGAATGTGGCACACCAGGTTGTTTCTCAGCTGGTATCTCTCATGCTCATCATTGTGGGTGCCGGCGTTTTGCTCTCCGGTCTTTTCATAAAGTCTTTGTACCCGGAGCGTGCCGTGGCGGATTTTGAGCTGCCCCCTGCGCTGGAAGCTCCGGCCGTATTGACGGTTCCTGCCGTTTATAAAGGTGTTACGCAAGATGCGGATGGCCGTAGTCATGCTGCGTTTGCATTGAGCGCTCCTCTTGCCGTAGAGGGCGCAGAACAGTGTTTGGTTCGCGTTTCTGCCGTAGAAAAATTGACTCCGGGGCAAACGATTACACTTTCTGCCGAGCGCAATGTGCGCGGCGGTGCTCTGCGAGTGGAGACGCAGAACTTCATCGGCCTTGCGGCTGATTTGTGTCGCATTATGTGGCCGTTTATTCTCATGGCCTCATTGTCGGCGCTTTGTATGGGGGCTCTCAATGTTTTCGGAATATTCGGGTTGCCGAACTTGGCAAGTGCAGCGTTCAATCTTACGACCGTGGGCGTAGGCTGCTTGTTGGGTTGGCTGATTGATCCCTCATTCGGCCCCTCTGCGTTGTATGGCTTTGCCATTGCAGTGGTGCTGGGTGGTGCCGCGCAAATTTTGGTGCAGCTGCCGGCCTTGCGCCGCAAAGGGTATCGCCCGCAGTGGAAAATCGGGCTTACCATCAAAACCGGCAAGCTGGTATTCACGGACCCCGCCGTGCGCCGCATTTGGATGCTCATGATACCCGGCGTAATTGCTGCGGGTATTACTCAGGCGCAGGTGTTCATCAACACGTCATTTGCTCTGTATTTGCCGGGCGGTGCCGTTACCTCGCTTTCCGGCGCGTTCCACCTGTGGCAGTTGCCGGTAGCCCTTTTCGGCGTTGCCGTGGGTATGGTGGTGTTGCCCTCCGTCTCGCGCATGAGTTTGACTCGCGGTAATAATGAGATACCGACGCACTTGGCTACCGCCATGCGTTTTGTTGCATTCTTTGCCGTGCCATCTGCTGTTATTCTTGCCCTCTGGGGGCAAGAGATTGTGAGTATCTTCTTCCAGCGTGGCCGATTTGATGCTGCGGCTTCTCAAATGATGGGGCAGGTACTGTGTGCCTACTGCTTTGGCTTGCTGGGGTACGCCGGTATGAAAGTGCTGCAGCCCGTATTCCTTGCGCTTGAGAAACCCTGGGCACCTGCCGGCCTTGCGCTTTTTGCCTGCGCCATCTCCATATCGCTCAATTATTACTTTGTGCATGTGTTAGAACTGGGGGTTATGTGGTTGGCTGTCACCACGGCTATTGTAACCACGCTTAATTTCTTCTTCTACTTCTTCTACCTGCGTCATTTGCTGGGTAGCATGGCTTGTTCCGTGCTTATTCCCGGGCTGTTGCGCATCCTCGGTGCGGGGGCAGTGTTGGGGATTATTTGTTGGCAGACGCGTGAGCTTTTCTTTACGGATTTCTTGCACTGGGACTTCTTCTCACGCTTTACGGCACTTGCCATTGGCGGTATTGTGGTAGGCGGTATTTACATAGCTGCTTGCTTCCTTTTCCGCGTGCCGGAGTTAGAGTCATTTGCCCGCAGATTCCTTGCACACAAAAAGTAAGTCACAATCCGTTGCAATATGCGCTTGCGTGCGCGGGTGTTATGTGGTAGAATCTCGCCCGTCAGGCGATTAACAGAACAAAATTATGGATACAAACCTTCGCATCGTCATCGGTTCAGACCACAAAGGCGTGGAACTGAAAGAAGCTGCTGTAGAGCTCCTTACCTCTTGGGGGTATACGGTTGAGGATATCGGCCCGTTCACCAAGGAATCCTGCGACTATTCCGACTACGCCAATGCTGTTTGCAAACGTGTGGTAGATGGCCGTGCAGATCGTGGTATCTTGGTATGCTTCTCCGGTATCGGCATGAGCATTGCCGCCAACCGCTGGAAGGGTATTCGCGCTACGCTTGTTCGCTCCCCTCAGGTGGCTGCTCTTTCTCGCCAACACAACAACGCCAATGTGATGTGCCTTGCTGCTGCCTTCGTAAACTATGATATGCTTGAGGAAATCCTCTCTACTTGGATGAACGCAGAGTTTGAGGGCGGGCGCCACATTAGTCGTCTGCTTAAGGCCTCCGGTTCTCCGCTTTCCGTTACCGACCCCGAGCTTGCTGACCTTATCGAGGAAGAGCGTGCTCGCCAGAACAACAATATCGAGTTGATTGCCTCCGAGAACTTCGCCTCTCCCGCTGTGATGGAGGCTCAGGGTTCCATTCTCACCAACAAATATGCCGAAGGTTATCCCGATAAGCGCTGGTACGGCGGTTGCGAGGTTGTAGACAAGGTAGAGCAGTTGGCCATCGACCGCGCCAAGGCTCTCTTCGGTTGTGACTTCGCCAACGTGCAGGCTCACTCCGGGTCTCAAGCCAACATGTCTGTTTACCATGCCTGCATCAACCCCGGCGATACCATCCTTACCATGGACCTCGCCTGCGGTGGTCACCTTTCTCACGGCTTCTTCGCCAATTTCTCCGGTAAGCAATACAATGTGGTACACTACGGCGTGAACCCCGAGACCGAGTGCATCGACTACGAGGAGCTTGAGGCAAAGGCCAAAGAAGTGAAACCCGCGCTTATTCTTGCCGGTGCTTCCGCCTACTCTCGCACCATTGACTTTGCCCGTATCCGCAAGATTTGTGATGAAGTTGGCGCCATCATGTTTGTAGACATGGCTCACATTGCCGGCTTGGTTGCCGCCGGTGTGCATCCGTCCCCCGTTCCCTACGCCGATTTTGTATCCACCACCACCCACAAGAGCCTTCGCGGCCCGCGCGGTGGTATGGTGCTTTGCAAAGAGAAGTGGGCTAAGAAGCTCAACAGCGCTACATTCCCCGGTTTGCAGGGTGGCCCCCTCATGCACGTTATCGCTGCTAAGGCCGCTTGCTTGGGCGAGGCCCTCAAGCCCGAGTTCCGAGCCTATGCCGAGCAGGTGGTCAAGAACTCCAAGGCCATGGCTGCTCGCCTTGCGGCCCTCGGGTTCCGCATTGTGGCCGGTGGCACGGACAACCACTGCTTCCTTGTAGACCTCAGCGGCAAGGGCCTTAACGGTGCAGATGCTCAGGTGGCTCTTGATAAGGTGGGTATTACTGTTAACAAGAATGCCATCCCCTACGATAAAGGCTCCACCAACAAACCCTCCGGCATCCGCATCGGTACGCCTGCCGTTACCACACGTGGCATGAAAGAGGACGATGTGGTACGCGTAGCTGATTTCATTGGCCGTTGCCTTTCCATCTTGGCTGCCCAGAAGGTGTGCGAGACCCCTGATGCCTACGACGCCCTGCGCGCAGAGGTATCTGCCTTCAATAAGTCTTTCCCCATGCCCTGAGCCGTTAAGCCTATGGCATAAATCATTTATCGTATGCAAGGTCGCCCGTTGTGGCGGCCTTTCATACAATAACACCACAGCAGATTGTTACACACCATGCAAACAGCTTTCACCAAAGAATCCCTGCGCGCCCTGTTGGCAGACCACCGTGGCAAGCGCATTGTGATGGTGCCCACCATGGGCGCTCTGCATGAGGGGCACGCCTCCCTTATGCGCCAAGCCCGCGTTCTTGCCGGTCAAGAGGGCATTGTAGTCGCCAGCATTTTCCTTAATCCCGTGCAGTTCGACAATGCCGGTGATTTGGCAACCTACCCGCAGACGCCGGAGGCGGATCTTGCCGTTTGCGAGGCCTGTGGGGTAGATGTGGTGTTTATGCCTACGCCGGATGTGATGTACTGCGGCAATCGCTCCATCACTATGGAAGAGACTAACTTGTCTACCGTGCTTTGCGGTGCCAAGCGCCCCGGCCACTTTGCCGGTGTTTGCCTGGTGGTGTGCAAGTTGTTTAACTTGGTACAGCCCACAGATGCTGTTTTCGGCAAAAAAGATTACCAGCAGCTTGCCATTTTGCGCCGTATGGTGAGAGATTTGGATATCCCCGTCACGCTGCACGGCGCTGAGATTGTGCGAGAGGCTGATGGCCTGGCGCTCTCCAGCCGCAATGTGCGCCTCACGGCAGAGCACCGCGCCGCTGCACCTACCATTCGTCGTGCGCTTTTGTCCGCTCGAGAGGCCTACGAAAACGGTACCCCTGCCGTGGAGGTTTGCCGCCGTGTGGTAGATACTCTTTTCGTTATCCCCGGGGTTAAGGTTGATTACGTAGAGCTGGTAGATGCAGAGACCTTGCACGAGGTGCAGGATGACAATCGTCTTGCCTTGCTGGCCGTTGCTGCCTTCTTTGGCGAGGTTCGTCTGATTGATAACATTGAACTTACCCGCAAAGCATGATTATTGCCGACAACCTTCACCGCAGTTATACCATTGCCAAAAAGTCCATTGAGGTGCTGCATGGCCTTTCCTTGCAAATTAAGCGGGGCGAAAAAGTGTTCCTTTGCGGCCCCAGCGGCGCCGGTAAAACGACCCTCATGTACACACTTGCCGGCTTAGAGGTACCGCAAGAAGGAAATGTTGTCATTGACGGTACGGATATTTACGCGCTTAATATGAAAAAGCGCGCCCTCTTCCGCAATAAATACATGGGCTTCATTTTCCAGAACTATATGCTCATGCCCGAGCTTACTGCACTGGAGAACGCTTCATTGGCCACGGCGGTTGCCGGTACAGAGGCTACGGAACGTGTCGTAGCGTTGCTGGAGCGCGTTGGCTTGGCTGATCGCCTTAATCACCTACCCAATGAGCTTTCCGGCGGTGAACAACAGCGCGTAGCCATTGCTCGTGCGCTGGCTCACAACCCCGAGATTATTTTTGCTGATGAGCCCACGGGTAATCTTGATTCCCGCAATGGTCGCCAAATTCTTGACCTACTTTTTGAGCTGGCCGATGAAACAGGCCGAACTCTTGTGATGGTGACGCACGACCAAGATATTGCCCGCTTGGGTGACAGGGTGCTGACCATTCGAGATGGTGTTGTACAATAACCATCTGCACACTTTTTTAACGGGGCTTTTGCCCCGTTTTTTTATCTCTCTCGTTTCCTTGATTTGAGGTTTGACTTTTTGCGCCAAATGGTGTATATCTCTGCGCGTTATGTGGACAGGACGTTTTTCTCAGGCTACGGCAGACCTTGTACTCAAGTACGGTGAATCCATTTCATACGATTGGAAGCTTTATCGGCATGATATTGCCGGCTCCATAGCCCATGCTCGTGCGCAATTGCGTGCCGGTATGCTTACGCAAGAGGAGTTTGATGCCATTGAAGGCGGCCTCAAGAGCATTTTGTCCGATATCGAGGCCGGTAATTTTGACTGGACCATCAAGCTGGAGGATGTGCACATGAACATTGAGAGCGAGCTTACCCGCCGCATCGGTGCCCCCGGTGCCAAGTTGCACACCGCACGCTCTCGCAATGACCAAGTGGCTACCGATACCCGCTTGTATTGCCGTGCAGAAATTGATACCACGATTTCCCTGCTGCAGGAAATGCAGCGCGCCCTTGTGGCTAAGGCAGAGGAGTATGCAGAGGTGCGTATTCCCGGTTACACCCACTTGCAGCGCGCTCAGCCCGTTACCATCGGCCACCACTTGCTGGCTTATGTTGAGATGCTGGGGCGAGATGTAACGCGTCTGCAAGATTGCCGCCGCCGCGTCAATGTGTCTCCCCTCGGCTCGGGGGCCATCGCCGGTTCCACCATCAACCTCGACCGCCTCGGTATTGCCGCAGAGCTCGGGTTTGACTCCGTTACCGAGAACTCCATGGATGCCATTGCCGACCGCGACTATATCATGGAAACCCTCTTCTGCCTCTCCCTCATCGGTACCCACCTCAGCCGTTTGAGCGAAGACCTCGTGCTGTGGAGCAGTGCAGAGTTCGGCTTCTGCACGCTGTCCGATGCCCATACCACGGGCTCTTCCCTTATGCCGCAGAAGAAAAACCCCGATGTGTCTGAGCTGACCCGCGGCAAGAGCGGGCGCTTGTACGGCAACCTTGTCAGCGTCATGGTAGCTGTTAAGGGCTTGCCCCTTACCTATAACCGAGACCTGCAAGAGGACAAGGAGCCGCTTTTCGATTCTTTTGAGACCATCTCATTGGCTCTGCGCGTGAATGCCGAAATGGTGGCCGCTATGCGCATTAACGAGGATAGGTGCGCCGCTGCCGTTTCTGACCCCCTCTTGCTGGCAACCGACCTTGCAGACTACTTGGTACGCCGCGGGGTGCCGTTCCGCCATGCTCATGAGCTGGTGGGTAAGGCTGTGGCCGTGTCCGTCGGCAGTGGTACGCCGCTCAATCAGTTGACGCTCGAGCAATTCCGCGCCATTTCTCCCGAGTACGGTGACGATGTTCACTCCGTATTCAATCTGGACCGCGCGTTCGAGCTGCGCACCAACCCCGGCGCCCCCAACCCGGCCAATACCGCCCGCCGCATTGCGCACTGGAAATCGCTGCTCGGTTGATGTAAAGCTTCCTCTTCAAACCCGTTGTTCATCATGCGGACAACGGGTTTTTGATTCATTATTCGCCATTCTATAATATAGCATACAGATGCACTGGTCTTCACTTCTTTCTACACTCCGCACCGGGGGCGGGGCAGATGGCCGCGGCAAGCGCAGCGTATTCAATCAGGACTACGGCCGCGTGCTGTACTCCAGCGCCTTCCGCCGTCTGCAAGACAAAACGCAGGTGTTTCCCTTGGGCCGCAATGATTACGTGCGCACCCGCCTTACTCATAGTCTGGAGGTAGCCAACGTAGGCCGTGCTCTTGCTTTAGAGCTGCAAGACATCATCTTGGAACAAGACCCCGCCGCTGCCGATTTTTCGCCGGAGCTTCACAGCATGCTCGGGTGCTTGGGGGATATTGTTTCAACTGCCTGTTTGGCTCATGATATCGGCAATCCGCCCTTCGGGCATTCGGGGGAAACCGCCATCGAGTCTGCTGTACGCAAGCTGACTTCTCGCAAAGATTATACCTTTGAGGGCAATGCCCAAGGCTTCCGACTGCTCACCCGTATATGCGACCCCATCAAAGATGCCGGCCTCAACCTTACGTGTGCCACGCTCGGCGCGTTTACAAAATACCCATGCACCCCCGCTTCTCGCGATAAAGCCATTTATAAGAAGTTCGGCATTTATGCAGAAGAGCTGCCCACATTCCGTACCGTGGCAGAGCAATGCGGCCTCCTTTCCCTTGGTGATGATATTTGGGCGCGTCACCCCTTAGCCTACCTTATGGAAGCTGCGGATGATATCAGCTACCTCGTGGCCGATATTGAGGATGCCTACGTTTCTCATATCATCAGCTATGACACTGCTGTCTCCAACCTGTTGCTCCTCAGCGGTGCAGGGGAATCCATGCGTGACAAAATAGAGGCAGAACGAGCCCGCGGGGGCTACCGCGCCGCCTTGCGTCTGGCCCGCGCCATTACTATCGGCTCCTGCATTCAGGCTATCTCGGCTACCTTGAAAGAGAATTATACCGCCCTTATGAGCGGTGCGCTTCGCGGTAGCCTGATGAAGCTCTCGCACTTGGCACCGGCTCATGCCCAAGTGTCAGCGTTCTCCGTTAAAGAAATATACAGCCACGAGAGCGTGATTAAGGTGGAGGTTACCGGCTTCAATGTCATGATGAAACTCATGGAGCTTTACCTGGAATGGGTAGACACCCCGGAGTCCCCTCTCGGCCGCCATCTTGCTGCCATTTTGCATGCAGACCCGGCACTCGCAGCTGACCCTGCATACCGTTTCTCTCATATCATTGATTATGTATCCGGTATGACGGATTCTTACGCGCTTAAGACCTATGCCGATTTGTTCGGCGCTAAGTAATATAAGCGAAGTCTCGGCGATTTATAACGCGAGGGCGGGGATGCTCGGCGCAACGTGATGCTGTTCTCTTGAGTGCAGACTCTGAAATTGTTACGTCGTTCAAATGTTTTATGTTGATGATAGAACATAACCCGTGCAGCAACGAAGAATTAAAAGAAGTTGGGGTTACAAAAATTGAAGACTGAGTTGAAAAGAATCTACACGTCAACGTGAGGGGTATAGTTTTTCTTAATCTCGGATGCGATATGATTTGATAAAATTTAAAAAAATTGGCGGATTATCCATTTAAAATACTTATATATGATGAGTACAGCATGTTTAATCCGTTTTCCAGGCGCAATCAGCTTCTTCGGCAGAAATGTTCGGAGTGGTTTCTTGCGTCCAGACATATGTTGATGTCCTATGCCATGAGGCAGGCGGATGACATGACGGATGTGGAGCATTTGCTTTCTGTGGTTCTGTGTAAAATCATGAACGTGTTCAGCAAAGGGGAAATTGCGGAACGGGCATGGCTGCCGTATACCTATACCGTCATTCGCCATGAAGCCCTCAAATGGCGCCGCAAAAATGCACAGCGCCTGGCAACCGAATCTCAGTATGGAGAAGGGGGCAGGGTGGCGGCATTCCGTTTTCCCGTATCTGATGAGCTCGAACTGTTACGCCATCATATAGACACATTATCCCCACTGAATCAAAGTATCATCCGCATGAAAATTTGGGATGAACTCCCCCTGGCCGAAATAGCCCGCCGGTTAAACATGCCCGAATCTACCGTAAGAGCCCGATATCAAGCCTCTCTGAATCAACTCAGAAAACAATTAACACAACACGACCAATGAACCCGAAACAATACACCTGCGATGATGTTGAACATCTGCTGCATGCGTTAGCCTCACAAGAGCGTCAATGCTCTCGTGAGGAGGCATGCCGGATGGATGATGCCATGACGCATCGCCTGTTAGATGTTGTTAACGCAGAATTAGCCCGCTGTTCCCGCATGCGCAGCTACAAGCGTTGGGCGCAGTGTGCTGCTCTCGTTCTCATGGGTACGCTTGGCATCGTTTACTTTTCGTCCTCATCGGCAGAGGTCCCGCCCTCGGAGGTAGGCCAATCGCCCATGGGCAACCTCCCGACATCGGCGGCTGATAAAGATGAGAAAAAAGCGTTGCTGGGCCTTTTGGACAGCACCATGGAATCCGGATTCAGCCCGCAGCCCCAAGAAACGTACGCGGGCCGAGACCACCGCCATTACGGTGTGAGCATTTATGGTAGCTGCGAATATACAGCCTGTACCGATACATTATAAGGAGTCTTAATATGAAACAACTTTCGACACTCTTAATCGCCTTGATGATGCTTTGCCTGCACGCCCAACCTGCGGTGCAGTCTGCGGCGCCTGTTGCCGAACGTTGGGAAATTGTGACAGATATCTACATTGGCGTGCAGACCGAGCGTCTTACGGCAGAAGAGCGTGCCGCATACGGCGCAGCATTACCCCGCCACCAAGGATTGCGTATAAAGCGGGTTATACCGGGTAGCCCCGCAGAAAAAGCCGGTTTGCAGGCAGGTGACCTTATCTTGAAAAATAACGGTGCGCGCATAGCTACCATGGAAGATTTGCTGCTGAGCGTTCGTAATACTCGCGCGGGGGAGTATATTCATGTCAATATCTTGCGAGGCGGTCAAAAAATCCCCGTTGCCATTAAAGTTGAGGCTTTGCCCCAACCCGTTGTGGTTGCATACGCCACCCTCCGCCGTCACGATATCGCCGGCATGGCCTGTATTGCGGCAAATCAAAAACGCATTGCCGACCTCCTGTCGGCTGATACCCCGAATCTTCCCGCAATTCACGAGGAGTTCAGACAGATAAACAACCTGTTCCCCTCCTTGTCCCGCCCGGGCCACATCCGCCTCTACTACGAAACTGACTTCGGTTATATTACCGTAACCGCCTATGTAGCTTGCATCACCGTAACCGTTCAGCATGCTCAGTCTGTTACCACCTACCACCTCCGCCGCCCCGGCGATACCCTACCAACCTCAGTAAAACAAGCGCTTAAATAATTGCTGCTCGCTTACACCATACCCTTCTACCCGGTCTATGCCCATACACCCATGAAAAAAAAGGCTGACTTCGTATGAAGTCAGCCTTGATACCCTTTGAGAATAGTACGAAAATTCGGACTGGAGGGGGCTGGGAACGCCCGGCAAATCCCTGCAAAACGTCCAAAAAGGAGCCTTGCGGGGTAGGATTGTGCCGTTGTTGACCAATGGCACTACCGGCTTGTTATCACATCGTTGTTGGATAGCTGCAATGGTTTCGTCAAAAATGATTAACGCAGAGAATCTTCCTGACGTAGATTTCATAGGAAATTCCTTGAAGAGATGTGGTCAAAATGGTAGAATGTCCCCATGGCAAAGCGCGTATCGAAGAAAGCTAAAGATAATACCCCTCTCCCGTTTGAAAAGCAGATATGGGATGCCGCTTGCGTGCTCTGGGGGCATATTCCCGCAGCAGACTATCGGAAAGTCATTATCGGTCTGATTTTCTTGCGTTATGTATCTTCTCGTTTCGAAGCCCGCTATCAGCAGCTTGTGGAAGAGGGATACGGCTTTGAGGATGACCGCGATTTCTATTCCGAAGAGAATATTTTCTGGGTACCGCAGGAAGCTCGCTGGGATACTATCGCGGCAGCTGCTCATTCACCCGAAATCGGGATGACGATTGACAACGCCATGCGTGCCATTGAGCGAGAGAACGATACCCTAAAGGATGTGCTGCCGAAGGACTACGCCAAGCCGGAGCTGGATAAGCGAGTGCTTGGTGAGGTGGTAGACCTCTTCACCAATCTGGATATGGGCTCGGCGCAGGAAAGCACAGACCTGTTGGGGCGCACATACGAGTATTGCATCGCCAACTTTGCCGCATACGAAGGTACCAAGGGCGGTGAGTTCTATACCCCCGCCAGCGTGGTGAAAACGCTTGTTGCCATCCTGAAACCTTTTGAAAACTGCCGTGTGTATGACCCCTGCTGTGGTTCCGGCGGCATGTTTGTGCAAAGCGCTCGCTTTATTGAGGAGCATAGCGGTCGCCGCGATGCTATCTCGGTCTATGGGCAGGAGTCCAACTCCGATACGTGGAAGATGGCTAAAATCAACATGGCTATCCGTGGTATTTCGGCGGATTTCGGGAAACACCATGCCGATACCTTCCACAATGACCTGCACAAGACACTCAAGGCCGATTTCATTCTCGCCAATCCTCCGTTCAATCTTTCCGGTTGGGGGCAGGAAAAGCTCCAGGATGACGTGCGGT
>JBGVMR010000007.1:0-1793 GCA_045124875.1 Akkermansia sp. | reverse complement strand
GTCTGCGGGTTCCTGCCGTTGTCGTTCTCGAAAGTCCAGTCCCGCATGGTGGGGTCGGTAAAGCCCCGGCGTTTCAGTTCTTCCACGGTGTCAAGGTGTCTGCGCCGCTTTTCGGCGGCTTCCCGTTCCTCGCGGGCGGTTTTCTGGCAGTCGCACTCTGCCGGGTGGCGGTCGCGCCCGAAGATAGCGGCCTTATCCGGCGCAAAATAGGCTTCTTTCGGCTTGCGGCACTTGCCGCAGTACAGCAAACCGTCCTCGCCGGTGTAGTCCTCCGGCTCCGGGGTGGTGGCCGTCATATTCTCCAAAACAGCGTTGATTTCGTTCTTCATAAACTCTCGCCCTCCTTGCATGAGTAGTCTGGTATGCCCTTTTTCGGGGCTTTCTTAGTTGCGTCCTCCTGCGCCCATTTGTAGATGGTGGCGGCATGGCTCTTGTATCGCTTGCCGCTGGACGCGATATGGCAGGATAGCCGGTCAATGTAATAGTCCCATTTGCCGGGCAGGTCTGCTTTCAGCCCGTCCAGTTCCGATTGCGAAAGAAAAACATTTTCATACCGGCCATAGGCGGCGCGGGCGGGTTGTCCCGTATCTAACTCTCGCTCTCTCTCTTTTTCTATCTCTTTCTCTATCTCTATCTCTGGTGGACAAATGTCCGCTTGATATGGTGGACATTTGTCCGCCCCGGCCTTTGGCAAGGCTTTCTGCTCCTGCAAAGCCAGCCTTGCCCGCCGTTTTCGCTCCCCCTCGGTAGAGGATTGGCCGATCAGTAGTTCAATGTTGCTCATATACAGTGCGCCGTTCTGTAACGGCTCCACAAGCCCCAGCTTCATAAAAATCTGCAAGGCCCGTTCTACGGTGCCGACTTGCTGACGGGTAATGGTGGCAATCATCTGCGCGGTGTAGGGGATATTTTCATCAAGCTGCAACTTCCCGCCGTTTTTCAGCGATTTCAGGTACAGTTTCAAGAGGATGTTGGAATAGAGGATACCGTCCTGCATACTTTCCAGCAGCACAATGGCGTCCTCGTCAAAGTAATTCTCTTTCAGCTTGAGGTAGTAGTATTTTCGGTTGTCTGACATGGTTCCTCCTTTGGGTGGATTTGGGGTGTTTGTACGCATTTAGAACGCCGTTTCCGGGGGAAAAGGATAAATGTATCGCGTACCCTTTGACACCCACGAAAAAAGCCTTGATTTATGCGGGTTTGAAAGGCTCTAAAGCGTGACATCTCTGCCTTTGTTTCCGCTTTCTCTCGGCGGCGCGGATTTTCTTCATGCGCCCGGCGCAGTCGGGGCAGTATTTCCCCCGGTTGGATTTGGGGACAAAGGCCGCTCCGCAGACGGCACACCGTTTCCGGCTCCCCCGGTATAAGAGGGCTGCGGACAGCTCCCCGTCAAGGGGCAGGACAGCCACACGGAACCAGCGGCACATGAGGGAAAGGGAAATGCTCTGGACGCACACGCAAGGCTCCCCGTCGTCTAACAGCAGGCAGTTCCCCTCGTCGTAGTTACAGCACTCATGTACCAGCCGCCGCGCCCGCCGGTGCTGGCGGTAGTCCATGCGGGGCAGGTTATCGCTCATGGCTCTGCTCCTTTCTGCGGTGCGGCTCGTCCCGGCGCAAAATCTGGTTGATATTCCGCTTGACGGTCTGCAACTCCTTGAACCGCTGCTTCTGTTCGTGATAGGTGTTATACAGGCCGTCTTTCTCGGAGATAAGCTGCTCGATCTCGGCCTGCAACGCTTTCCGGGCGGGCAGCTTGGTAATGCCATGCGCCTTGAAATACCGGGCGGCTGCGT
>JBGVMR010000006.1:0-12588 GCA_045124875.1 Akkermansia sp. | reverse complement strand
CATTCGGCGGGGTTCGAATAACGTTTATTCCGGACCCAGGGTTCCGCCGCTAACGCGGCTGTACCCTGGGCTATCATATACCGCCTCGCCATACGGCGAGGCTCAAAAATTCGGTTCGCTTCGCTCACATCAAACACCCCGCTAAATTACAATTTACGGGATGAATATTTCAATTTTCACTAATTGTTTCCACGCGTACGATTATGCTAATGTTATACGCTCTGCTAAACTCGGTTGGTAAATCTGGCTTCAGCGGGGTGTGAATAAAAGGCGGGACTGAAGTCCCGCGCTTCGAATCATTGATGCTCGCCTACTCCCCGCTAAAAGCACCTATTTTTCAACCGCCGTGTTTTCCTTGTGTGCCAAATAAAACGCCGCTGCTCCATTACAGAGCAGCGGCACTCAATTTGCTATCGGTACATCAACCGATTACTTGCAGCGGTGGTACTTGCCACGCCAAAGTCGCGTTAGCGACGACGGCGGCGTGCAGCCAAACCGGCCAAGGCAAGCAGAGAAAGCGTTGCAGTGGTGGGCTCGGGGATAGCAGGCAATACAGCCTTATTCAAGGCTATGGCTTGCTCAGCAGTAGCATAACCATCATAAATAGTTAATCCCTCAAGATAAGTAGGATCATAACCGATAGCAGTTACATCCCACTGGTTCTGAACCCACCGAGTACCGTCGTCACCCGCTGTGACGGTGTCTAAGATAGTGCCATCTTTTAACTCAACGGTGAAATATAGCTGCACTCCCAAAGGAGCGGTGTTGGAAGATATGCCATTATAGCTAATCGTAAGTGCTGCGCCGGCTACGTTTGTCCAATCTATATCGGACAAATAAGAAGTTGCGGCATCTCCGTTTGTTCCAAACTTCGTGGCACCGGCACCCGTATTATCAGGTAATGAGCAAGTGTTGTCATCAGCTTTCTTATAATAAAAACCAGCTGTTGTAATTTTCGAATAGCTACTGTTGTTGTTGACGCTTACGTTTACAGACTTTTGCTGCGAAGAATCGCCTGAATTGGTGATAGTCCAAGAAAGAAGCGGTGTTTTCTTTGCTTCACCGGTTGGCAGCCCGGGCGTAAATACTGCGAGTTCTTCTACGTCCAAAGTTAAAACAGCAGTAAATGCTTGATAGAAGCTGGCGCCGGTAAGAATACCGTCTGTGCTTATCGATGCAGGGCCGCTACCCAACGTAATGGAATGAGGATTGCTGAGCTGAGTGTCGCTCATCGCAGCGCTAGCCACCCCCGCCAATGCAAGAAGCGCAATTAATGTTTTCTTCATATTTGTATGAATTGATTATTAGATGTTTAGAGCAGATTGCATAAATCGTTCCATCTCTTGCGCATTGAGAAGAGAGCAGACTTGCTACAATCCGGCTGGCATATAGTACAGCATTGCGAGTGCTGGATAAAACGATTCTCACCGTAAAACAATACCGTAGCAGGCGTAATGTATGCCATATTCGTTGAATTTTAATAACAGAAATTGGCAAAAGTGAATTATTTTCAGCAATTTTCAATATTTGTGCTTGCTACAGCACTCGCAATGCTGTACTATATGCTGGTTGAATTGTAACCAGCTGTATTACTCTCATAGCGCTAGGGAATGAAAGGTTGGTGCAAACAGCAATCCATACAAATAATCAATCCATCATTATATTATGAAGAAAACGCTTATCGCTCTTATGGCAACAAGCAGCATGGCAATGGCGACCGTATCCCTTGAGGATGCTGACATTACCATGGCCGGCAACACCGGTTACAACACGCAGAGCAACAACTTTACCGTTGCTCTTACGCTTGATGTTACAGAGCTCCAAACATTGTTGGAGAAGGGGCAGGCTCCTGCTTGGGGGACTGACATCATTAAATATGTTTGCAATGGCACCGCCACGGGTGTTACCGTGAACGGTGGTTCATCCAGTAATAAAATTAACACCTCCGGTCTGTTTGCACGCTGGGGTGATACCACAAACTGGAACAGTGTACAATGGCAAGGCAGCACAAACCTTTCCGACCTGAATGGTGATGCCACAGGCACCGGTTGGGATAATGTAGCCTCTGCCGGCCTTGTTTACTCCTTTGGTGCAGCCTCCGGCACAGTTGTGTCTTTCACCTTGATTGACAATGACGGCAACACCCTTGTCAATAGCTATGTGCAGGCCGGTGGACTTAAGTCCGGTTCCGCAGTCGCAGACGCCTTAACCTTTGATGACTCTGTACTCAGCAGCTACTATTTCAACGAATACATGGGGGGTAACGAGGCAAACATGAAGGCACTTTCTGCCACAGTTGCTACTACAGCACCCATCCCCGAGCCCACCACGGCAACGCTTTCCCTGCTTGCATTGGCCGGCCTTGCCGCCCGTCGCCGTCGCAAGTAATAAGAGGAATACACCTCGTAACCGAATTGGATGCCGCTGCTCTGTAATGGAGCAGCGGCTTTTTTGTTGTCCTGCAACAGCATGCTACCCGCATGAAAAGTGAAAGCAAGAGGTATGGCTGAATTGACGCCACGCGTGCCGTAAGGCATGCTGGCAGCATGGCAATACGAATAAAAGAATGGGGTATGTTGCAAGGGCCACAAAGCCCGGTGCGCATACCGGTAGAAAATTTGCATGGGTGGGTGGATGCCACTCAACGGCTCGGGCGCGGCATAGTAAGCAGTATACTGGGCACACAACAGCTCTTGCAAGATGAAGAAAAGGTAACGGCAGAGGGAGAATTGGCTGCGTTTTCGGAGCAACTGCACCGCATCGGTACCGAAACGGCAGATGAGCTGGCGGGGCAAGCCCCCGAGGATTGGGACTACGCTTGGCAAAAAGCAAGTGCGCCGCGTTTGGCAGCCGCAGTAGCCGCATTGCCGCCCGCCGCCCGCCAAGCCGGGCAAGAATTGGCAGAGGCCTACAACGCACAAGCATCTCTGCGTGCGCAGCGAGATTCTAAAATAAGGGCAATAGAACAAGCACGGCAACATTGGCAACAGCGCATAGACCACGCCGTAGAAGCAGGCGATGCCACCCGTGCAGAGCAATGGCTGCAAAGCGGAGAAGGTATTTTTGTGCCGAGCACCGAGCTGGAGCAACGCAAAACACAAGCCAAAAGCCAAGCCTGTGTGGCACGCTGGCGCAATAATTTGGCTGCCGCGCCCATAAAAGCGCTAACAGATTATTACGCCGCCACGGCAGAGCAATTACCCACGGAAGAAGAAGACCGCCGCGTGTTGGATGAAGCGGTAATACAGCTTGCCACCGGTGCCAGAAAAGACTTGGCACAAGAGATTCTGGCAGGCAAATACCCCCACCCCCGCGAGCTGCACCCCACCATTGCAGCGGGTATATTATCCCCCGCAGAATATGAGCAAGCATGCACCGCACCACGGGAGCTCAATACGGCGGAGCAAATTGAATGGATGCGGCGTATAGACGAGTGCGACGACTCGCCCACTGCGCAAACAGATTTGTTGATGGCCATAGCCACAGCCCCCATGGAGCCGCAAACGCGCAACCGCATGCATGCACGCGCCCGCTTGGCGGCGCGAGTCTCTGCGGATGACCGCCGCGTTTTCTCCCGGCATTTGCTGCATTTATTTTCGGAAGGCGGCTTCGGCTGCCCGCGCGACCGCGAGGCGCAACAACGTTTGTGTACCCTGCAACAAACCGGCCTTGCCGTTTTGGCAGAGCAAGGCACAGAGGCTACCGCCGAATGGTTGCGTGGGGTTAGTGCCCATTGCCATGCATGGGTTTGCTATTCAGATTTTAACCGGATAAAATAATATGACTACCACAGAAAACACCCCCGCCACGACTCTGCAGGAGCCCGCCACCATAACGCCACCCGAGGAGACCCTGCAAGAACCCACCCCCACAGCTGAACTCACAGCTGAACCCACAGCTGAACCCACAGCAGAGCTTCAAGAAACAAACACCACAGCAGAGCCTGCAGCAACCCCGCAAGAGGAGGGCCCCGAAAAGTCGCCCTTCATACTACCACACATACCCTCCATACTGCTCCCCACACCGCTGCCGGATGCCGTGGTAAACTCGGTCTTAAGAGCGAACGGCAAAAAAGATATCAGCCCCGGGGAAAATGTTGAGATGTATTGGCACCACGTGTACACGGGCGACCCGGCCTGTGTGCCAAGCGCTATAAGCAAAGCCGCCGGGGCAGATGAACCGGGGCTCACCCCCGAGGAAAGGGAGTACCGCATATGCACCACGGTCAACCGCTCTTGGTATGCAGACCATAAAAATATGCCCCGCGAAAAGGTGCTCTCCGAGTGGCCGGAATTACGGCGAGGCTTGGCAGATGAGCTTGGGGTGGCCGATGATGAGCGAGAAATATACATGGCACTGTCAGCACGGCATGACCGAAAAAAACTGCGCACAGCCGCTGTTGAGATATATGAGCGCAGCTACAAAGCCGCATTGTACGGCGAGCCTGCACCACCGCTGCATGATATTACGGCCCCATTATCGCCCGAATACCAAGAAGCCGCCAAAACCGTAGCAGCCCATGCAGATACGGAAGCGCGGATGTGGCGAGAACGCCACGCCGGGCTCATTAACGAACTGGCAAATGGCATGGTCTTATTTACGGCCATAGAAGATGATTTTATTTCTGCCGGAGATGCCCTCGGCGCCAGTCCTGCTCTGTTATCCGCCGTAGACACCTTGGCAGATATGCCGGCAGAAGAGCGCTCTTTGGTCATTGCCTTGGCGGTGCACGAAAGCAAAAAACGCCGCAGCGAAAATAGGGGGGATGATGAGGAATCTATCGCCTCTCTAGTTGTGCGCGGGCTGCGCCGCGGTTCTGCAAGCTTGGGCATGGGCGCCCTGCAGGGCCTGAGCAACTTGGGAATTGCCACCATGAATAATCTGGGTGAGGAATTGGGGATTCCCTCCATGCAAAACACAGCGGCGGCATGGGATAAACGTATGCAAGTTTTGAGAGAGGTACGCCATGCTACCCAGCAGCAGGTTATCCCCTTGATAACACCGCGTTCTACCACGGCAGAAATCTACCTGCTTAATGCGGTGGAATCTGTACCGGCTGCCATTATGGCCGGCACGGGTGTGCCGGGCTTTGCGGCTCTCACAGTGGCAGGTGCCGGTGACTCTGTGGCAGAAGCCCGCCTGCGCTCGCCGGAAACCCCGCAAGAGTACCACATGGCGGCAGGCGTGATCAGTGGTGCCGTGCAAGCCTCCATTTTCATGGGCATTAGCCGCCTGGGTGGCAACCTGCTTGAGAAAAACATCAACAACTTCATGAAAGCTCGTGGCCAAGGTATGCAAGCTTTCAGCTGGGCGGCGCTCAACTCCATGGCGGGCATGTCGGCAGAGAGCGTTAAACTCTTGCTGGCGGGCAAAGCAGCGCAAGCCTCGGACCTTACCTTGCACGAGCTGGCCGGCCAAGCCGCCGGTAAAGCCTCGGGCATAGACTGGCAGCAGTACGGCGAATCGTTGACGGATGTAGAAACCAACATGCGAGAGTATGCATCCCTATTGCCTTTCTTGCTTATTGGCTCGGGGCGCCTTGCGTTGCGGCATTTCCGCGCCCCGCATAACATTTTGGGGGATGGCTCGCGCTTGCTGGAATGGGGAATCGCCTCGGAAAAAGTTTCTCAGATTTTAAACGAGCGCAACATTGCAGTAAAAGGCGAAATGTTGAGAGAAGCCATTGCCGGCTCAACAATGTGGTCGGGTCCCGGGTTTATTATAGAGGCGGTTAAGGCGCTGCGCCTGCTCAATACGGATTACTTCCGCGGTTTTTCATCGCCCGAGGTGGTGAGAGATTTTCTTAACCTACCGGCAGAGGCCTCTGTGATACAGCGCAAAGATTACGGCACGCGCAGCCCGGAAGAGATGCACAACACGCCGGGCCACGCGAAAGACCGCTACAACTACAAGGGCACGCGCCACAGCGAGCGGTTCAAAAACGCCATCACCCTGTGGGATGAGTGGTGGACGCGCTCGCACATCAACGAGCACAGCTCGCGGGTGCAAACGGGTGAGTTTCAGCTCCTGTTCGGGGCAGACACCGCACGCTACGAGCGCATGAGCCGTTACCTGAAAGAGCTCAACAGCACGGGCGACAAAGTACCCCGCCGCATGCAACCGCTGGGTATTTATGCCCCGTATGCCGAGCAAGAGCGCCGCGCCCTGCTGCAAGACCGCGTGGCAGAGCTGCAAGACCTCTCTTACCAGTTTTTGATGAATGTCAACCCACTG
Source organism: Akkermansia sp. (assembly GCA_045124875.1). Classification (GTDB taxonomy): domain Bacteria; phylum Verrucomicrobiota; class Verrucomicrobiia; order Verrucomicrobiales; family Akkermansiaceae; genus Akkermansia. The sequence goes on along the minus strand of JBGVMR010000006.1, from coordinate 6,354 downwards.
GAGACAATGGTAGGCAAAGACCTGAGCCCGGAGCGCATGCGCAAAGATGCAGAGCGCACGCGCGAAGAGTTTTTGGGCAACATCGGCAAGGCGCTGGTGAACACCGGCTTGGGCACCCCCAGAGAAGAGAGTTTGGGGCAGTTGTGCGACTGGTTCCAAGGGTACTACCTGCGCAAAAAATACCGAGAGAACTCGCGCGGGGCACGCATTGACTGGATACGAGCGGTACCGCCGGATTACCTGCGCAAGATGAGCGAGCACGCACCGCAACATGAGCAAAGAGCATACGCCGCCTACCCCGAGCTGCTGGAGGCCTACCGCATTTTCTTGGGGGTGCGCGCCAATACAGAGTTGTTGATGGATTTGCTGCCCATGACCGAGGATTTCCAAACGGCGCTCTCCCGTGGCATGAGCCCCGCACAGGCATACAGCTACCTCGCAGAGCGCGAACTGGGCTACAAGGCAGAGCACCTCAAGAGCTTCCCCGCAGAGCAGGTGGCGCTATCCCTCAATACCACCCCCATGCCCGAGTTCACCCGCCTGAACGAAAGCCGCTGCAACGACTTCATGCTGCTTACCGGCACCACCATAGATGCCCAAGAGGGTGACGACGGCAAAACATATTACCGGCTCCGCCGCCCCAATGGCGAGGTGTCTCGCTGGCACGAGAATGTAGTTTTTGCCATGAATGACGTGGCGGCCAACGCAGCGCTCACCTTCCTGCCCCTCGGTAAAAACGCGGGTGCGCATTGGGTGGATATGGCCCGCAGCGGCAAGGTGGATTTAACGCAGATGCCCTACGCCGGCGATGCTGAGTTTTCCGGCTACGACCGCCTGTGCCACCAAGCCATGCAAGACCTCACGGCGCATTGGTTAGAGTCTGCTCCCTACCTGCAACCCGGATTACGCACCGAGCGCCTGCGCCACCGCTTTGCCCCCAATGAAAGCTACGGCACGGGGCTGAGCCCCGTTTATACGGAAGAATACGCCGCGGGGCAGCCCTACCTCAGCTTCGACGCCCACACCACTGCCACCCCGGTGGGGTTGGCCACGGCGCGCTTTTACACGTTCTGGCACCGGCAGTTCAATGCAGATATACTGCCCGCTGCACAGGCGGCAGATTTTTTGCGCAGCTTGGGCGAGCCCTGGCTGCAAGAGGTGCAACAGCTGCCCGCCACCACAGACAAAACAGCGCACCACGATGCCGTAGCCAATTTGATGGCGCGTTTCTCCCTGCAATACTTTTTGGCAAAATTACCCAAGCTGCCCGTGCCGAAAAGCGTAAAAGAATGGGTGGGCTATGCGGCCTTTTGTCCCCCGGTAGAAACGGCAGATAAGATGCCAGATTTTATTGCCCTGGGTAAAAAGCACAATGGCATCATGCGCTACACCAACAGACGCGTAGCTGCCACCCTGAGGGAACAAACCAAGCAAGTGGCTGACTTGCGCCAACGCTATGGTGATACCCCCTTGCCCGATGCCGAGATAAACGCCTTGATGCAACGCGCCATGGGGCTTGATACCACCGCCAATGCAGAGCAAGCCTGGTGCTACCGATACGCAGGTGCCGAGGCCTTGCAAATGCTGTCCGAGTCCTTCTTGCTCCTCTTGAAAGACCCGCTCAAAGGCTGGGCTACCATGCAAAACCGCGAGCAACAACAACTGCAAGAATACCTACAACCCTTTTTGCAAAACAACCCCGCACCCAATGCACGAGAGGGAGACTCGCCCATAACCGCAGCCCTCAGCAATTTGGATGCCGTTTTGCGGCAATACCCACAGCTGCATTTCATGAGCCCCGCAGGCAGACAGCCAGAGCGCATCTTGACGCTGGAGCTACCGGAAATCCCCCTGCAAACAGAAGATTTGCTGGCAGAGCCCGTTTATGCGGAGCAAGCATTCCCTTATGCCCAAGGGCTGAAAGAGGCGGGCGAGTTCCGCGACTTCCCCTTGGCAGATTACCCCGAGTTGACCACGCCCGAGGCACTGCACGCCATGCAGCTGCAGGATATTCTGCGCGCCTATCCTGCCACCATGCCCTACACGGCGGCAGAGGGCATACACTGGCAAGGGCAGGCATACGGCGGCAAAACCGGCAAAGCCCCCGCCGGCTTAGAGCAGCACAAACCCACGCGCCCCTTGGTAGGCATTATGCGCCTGTTGCGAGAAGCACATGAGCTGTGCGCCGACAAACAAGCAGAGTTCATCGACATTTGCGGCGTCCCCATCCCCAACCTCAGCCCGCAAGAGTTAGCCTGTGCAGACTTGCAGAATATTACGGTGTATCGCCAAATCATGCACGGGTTGAGAGGCCGCAGTATCACCCACCTGAGCCGCCTGATGCCCGGCGACCTCACCGCCCCCGACAGCCGAGAACGCTCCCCCTACGTTACCGAGGTGCGCGATGGCATCTACCTGGGCGAGCACAACACCGCGCTTCAGGAAACGGATGCCCCGCAAGCCGCTATGATTCCCCTGCAATACTACGTGCACGCCATGCACCGCAAGTATGCAGAGCGCCACATGCAAGACAGCTTTACCCGCAGCATTGACCATGCCTTGGATAGCCTTGCCACAGCCGTTGAAAACGACCCCCGCTTTATGGAGCACCGCTTCAGCGGCGGCATCTCGCTGCCCGAGGTGCTGATGCGCTTGTTTGAGGACAGCAACTTCGGCGGTGGTGTTTTGGGCAAGCAACACCTGCACGAGTTAGCACCCCCTACCTTGCGTTTATTGCGTTTGGCGGCAGACATTATTTCTTGCGTGGCTGCCCCACGCAATGCGCAGGCCCCGCAAGCCATCAAAGCGCTCAAACGCCTGCAAAACACCATGCAGCGCATGCAAAAAGGCAAACCGCAGCGCGAGATTCTGCAACGCCTGCTCATGCGTGGCACTCAACTGTTGAGAGAAAAAATAGAAGAAAACAAACCATAACACCATGCCCCCCGAGCCTACACACCACCCCCTTGGCATACGCTTAAAAGACCCGCTGTGGCGTCTTCATAATCTGTATTGGATTGAAAACAAAGCAGGCCACCTGCAGCGTTTTCAACCCAATGCAGCCCAGCTGCGCCTGCACCGCAACCTGTGGTACCGCAACGCTGTGCTCAAGGCACGCCAGTTGGGCATTTCTACCTACGTGGCCATGCTCATGCTCGACCGCTGCCTCTTCACCCCGCATTTTCACGCAGGCATCATCGACAAAACCCTGCCCGATGCCGAGCAAAAGCTCGAGAAACTGCGTTTTGCGTGGGAGCATTTGGACTACCTGCCACCACACCCCACAGAGCAAGACCGCGCCTTGGCCTGCCTCGGCGCGCTGCTCAAGCAGCAATCGGGCCTGCAAAAACGCAACGAGTGGCACCCGGTGGCGGATGCCCGCGGTCGCTTGGCATTTGCCAACGGTAGTGATGTGCGCTTGGGCACTACACTGCGCGGCGGCACTTTGCAGCTGTTGCACGTGTCAGAGCTGGCACACGTCTCGGTACACGCGCCGTGGCGGGCACGCGAGATTCGCACCGGCGCCATCAACACCGTGCCCGCCAACGGCACCATTATTCTGGAAAGCACGCACGAGGGTGGCCGCTACGGGGTTAACTACGAGATGACGCTGCGCGCCATGGAAAACGCGGCGCGCGGCGAGCTCTCCCCGCTGGACTTCCGCTTCTTCTTTTTCTCTTGGGCAGACAACCCGGACTACGCTCTGCCCGGCAAAGGGCATTGGGGCGATACCATGGCAGAGTATTTCGAAAAGCTGGAATCTCAGCACGGCATTTGCTTGTCTGCGGAGCAAAAACGCTGGTACAGCCACATGGAGCGCACCATGGGCGCAGCCATGCGCCAAGAATACCCCACCACCCCGGACGAAGCCTTCTCTACCGGCAACGACGGTGCCATCTACGGCGCACAAATTGCCTTGCTGCGCGAGGCCGGGCGCATTGGTGCCGACTTTGCCTACAACGCGCAAGAGCCCCTCTACACCGCGTGGGACCTGGGCCTGAGCGACCACACCGCCATTTGGCTGGTGCAGTATTACGGCGGCGCGGTGTATTGGCTCAACCACTACGCCGCCAACCAACAACCGCTGGAGCACTTCGCCGCCCACATTCACACCTGGCAGCGCCAATACGGCCACATTGCCACCCACTTCTTACCGCACGATGCCGCCCACCGAGACCCGCACGGGCAATCGTACGTTGAAAGCCTGGCGCAATGCGGCATCACCGCCGTGCGCGTGGTGCCCCGCACCCCCGACATTTGGCGTGGCATCAACAACCTGCGCATGTTGCTGCCACGCAGCTGGTTTCACCGCGACACCCTGCTGCAACGCATCAATGCGCGCGGGCAGCAAGAGCCCTCGGGCCTCACCTGTTTAGAGATGTACCACACCGCCCCGCCCTCCCCCTCAGGCATTGCCCACGACACCCCCGTGCACGATGCCGCCTCTCACTCTGCCGACGCCGCACGCATGTTTGCAGAAGCCCTCAGCCACGGCCTGGTCGCCCCCATCTCTTACTCCCGCAAACGCGCCAGAATGTGAAATAAGTGATATTTATGAAAGATGATTGTCAAACTTAATCTATTTTTACGCTTGTAAATAATGAGATAGAGTCTATTTCATAGTAGTGTAAGAAACAAAACAATCTACTCAAGTGCAGTCACTTTTCACAGATAGTCAATAAATTGAGGTTTGGATTAAAATATCATCTTTCATAATGATATATATTCTCCTCAGCAGGTTTTCCTGCCAATATAAAACAATAAAACAAACAAAACACCATGTGTAACAACACACCCACCAATGGTTCCGTCTCTGACGTGAATGCCGCCGATGTTACCAACATCACCCCCTCCGCAGCAGCTATCGCTTCTGCAAACCTTAACTCCGGCACCGATTTCGTTGCCACAACCAACACCAATACCGTCATGAATACGACATCCGATACCAACAATGCAGGTGCCCCCGTTTCCGAGGGCGTGTCTCCCGATTTTACGTTCACTCAGAGCGAAGTCAGCCCCATAGGTTTCAATCGCACCACTTTCACCGAACCGCAGAAGCCCGGTAGCGACTGGGATACGGTGTACTCCGGTGTGTGCGTTGACTTGATGAATCAGGCAGCGGTCACCAATCAGCTCGTCCTCAAGGGCGATAAGCTTGTGCTTACCCGCCCCACGCAGCTCTCCGTCTGTATGACGGTGGATGACCACGGCGATTTGCTGATTTCCGATACGGAATTGGCAGATGATGCCATTCCGTCCGCCTTTGAGGCTGCGCCTGTGCTCAGCAACCATGAAGCAGACATTCTGAACTTCGCGGGTTCTGTGTGCTTCCACATGGATTTGCAAGGTACGGAGTGGCAGGATTTCGACAGCGGTGCAGCTGCTTGGAAACGCCCGGTGCGTACCCTTGTTCTGCCCGCAGGTGAGTATTTCATCTATGGTCGCGTCACCAACGACCCGATGAAAGGTGGCAATGCTAACAACCGCAAGCTCTTCCGCTACGCTATCCAAGTCAAACAGGCATGTGGAGAGGTAGAATACAAGGGCGGCGTTCCGCAGGTCTGCAATTCCTGCGGCTGCGGTAACACCACTGATGGCGATGCAGACCGCCATGCTGCCACTCAGGCTCCCGGTTGGGAGGGCGATGCTTGCCCGAGCTTTGTTACGTTCAATCCCGAGAACGGTAAGGCTCTGTATGATTCTCCTTGGCGTTGGACGGCTGCCATTGTAGGCTCTCTGGTAGTTATCACGCCGCCTGTGGGTGAGGCTCTGCTCTTTGACATCCCCGCTGAGGATGCTTCCGAAGCCGGTACCGCCGGTGCTTCCGGCATGGCAATCAACCGCATTCAGTATCAGGATGCCGATTTCAATCCCACCACCTCCCGCACCCCGGCTTACATCATGATGAAGGATGACGACGGACTTTGCATGACTTTTGACATGAGCAACGGTGCCGTGTACAGCATCACAAGCCCCAAGGGTCGCAAGGTGACGGCAAGCGAGCGTGCTCAGCACGTACAGACACAGTTTGATGGCGAGGGCAACCTGCTTTCCTGCGCTTCTGCTGAGGCTAAACTTGTTTGCACCTCTGCTGATAATGGCGACTTGCTGCTCGATTGGTTCACGCCCGATGCTGCGGAGGATGCTACGCCGTTTAAGCAAGAGACGATTCAGCGCAGCGGTAGTAACACCACGCTCACCCGTCAGCAGACTGGGCGCGACCCGCACAGCCTTGTGCGTTCAGAAAGTGACGGCGTTGTTACTATCACCAAGGGAGTAGGCGATGAAGCCATTGTGCACCGTTATGAGACCACCTACCCCATGAATGGCCTCATGGTGCGTACGGAGTCGGTT
>JBGVMR010000005.1:0-35518 GCA_045124875.1 Akkermansia sp. | reverse complement strand
GCTATACCCCGGGCTATCATATACCGCCTCGCCATACGGCGAGGCTCAAAAATTCGGTTCGCTTCGCTCACATCAATCTGCCCAATAAATTATCATTTACAGGGCTGACGCATCTATTAACTACAAATACCAACAAAAATTTCACCCTAAACAGATATGGACAAAATCCCCATTCCTGCGCGGGCGGGAATGGGGATTGAAATGGTGTTGTGCGTTAAGCTACATCAGAAATTGATGCGGTAGCCCACGGTGCCGTTGAACTCGGTGTAACCGCTGCGAAGCTCGGCAGAGACATCGAAGAAGATGGTGCCGTCGTTATCATCGCCCACGGGTACGGAGAGCCCGGCGCCGAGTTCTACGCCGAAGGCGCCCAGCTCTGCGCTTTCAACAGTGCCATGGCCGGTGCCGTTGACAAGGGCCACGTCTGCCTCGGAGGCGGTGTCGCCGATATCGAACTTGGCAAGGGCGCGGGCCTCGAATACGGAGGTGCGGTTGAAGATATTCTCACCCACCACGGCCTGTACGCGAGCACCGGCACCCAAGGTGATGGTGTCGAGCGTCTGGTCGTCTACCTTAAGCGCAGCGTCGGTGCCCTTTTCGGTGTAGCCACCCACAGAGCTGTGGCGGTAGGCTACGTTGAATACGGGCTGCCAGCAGGCATCGCCATCCTCATCAATGCTGTATACACGGCCTACCTCGTACATAAGGCCGAAGGCCATGCCGTCCGTATCGCCCTGGGCGGTGTAGCTCTTGCCACCGTAATTGACGGTGCGGTCATAAGAAGCATCCATCAAACCGATGGTACCGATGAAGGTATGAGTCCAAGCCTGCTTGGAGTAGCGGGCAAAGGCGCTCACGTAGATGGTGTCCATATCGCCGTCCAAGGTATCGGGGCCATCCACGGTGAGGTCGCCGTACATGGCGGTGAGGGCCAGGCCAAGGGTGAGGTTCGGGTTTACATCGACATCGAAGCCGACGGTACCGCCCCAGCTGTCAAGCTTGTAACCGGAGGCAAGGCCATCCTTATCCATCTCGCCGAAGTTACCCTCTGCATTCACCCAAGCGTTGAAGTAGGGCATACCCTCGTTCACCACGCACTGGTTAACACCCATGGTGGTGGTACGGTTGCGGATGGAACGCAACTGGCGCTCCACATCGCCGGAGAGAGCCATACCCATAGCAGCGGTAGAAGAACCGGCTACGGAGGCCATGGCCTCATTGGCAGCAGCGGTGTTACCATCGGCAATCAACTTATCAACGGAGTTGTAGGCGGCCTCAAGGTCGCCACCAACGGGGGCAGCGGCGTTCCACAGCAGGTCAGCACCGGCGCGGGCATTGGCATGTGTGGCAGCCTTAGACAACTCGTTGTCGGTAGACTTAACGGCATTGAGGATAATCTCACCATTTACCACAGAGATGTAGCTCTGCGTCTTGTCAATGCGGGAGAATCCGGTACCGGTCAGGACAGCGTACAATTCTTCTGCACCCTCATACCCGTCCATCACAGTACCGAGGACATACTTACCTTCCTCCAACTGCCCCTCACCAATGGTTTGCAGGGTGATCTGAGCAGTATCATCAACAACCAGCTGCTGAAGGTCCAACAAACCGGCCATGCCGTTGTCGGAATTGAACTTGAGGGTGGTGGTAGAATTGGCCCCCAGCGTGAGCTGGCCGAGCGTGATGCTGCCGCTATCGGTAATATCAACCAACATGTTACCGTTGTTGGTGACATCCCAACCGGAGGCACCCGTAGCATTGTCGAGGGTGAGGTCTGTGGCGGTCAGGCTGCCGGTACCGCTGAGTTTACCGGCAATGGTGCTCGGCTTAGTAGCACCCACAGTCACCTTGGCGCCGGAGCCCATCAGGGTGGCGTCTTTGGTCACTTGCAGAGAATTCAACTGAGCTACACCCTTATCATCAGTATCACCGCTGAGGTTGAGAACGCTGCCGGACTGCATGGTAAGGTCCATGCCGGAGATTTGGCCCTCTACATCAACCTGCCCGGTTACGGTCATTGCTGTACCGGCAGACTTAAGTTCACCCAGAATGCTGCCGTCTTGCAACTGCAAACCGTTAGCCACGGTCATGGTGGCACCGTCTGCAACAGTAAGGTTTGCAACCTCTGCACCGCCATTGGCAATCAACGCACCGGATTCTACGCTGAGTGTATCAGCTGTTAGCGCGCCGCCCACGGTCAGAGAACCGCCGGCGCCCTGCACCGCGATGGTGGAGCCGGTCTCACCGGTCAGGTTGCCGAGCAGCACGTTATCTGCCCCCATGGGGTCATAACCGGCTACACCGGTATTGAGCAATTGGTTATCGAGGCTTACATCTGCCCCATTGGCAATGATGACATTACCGCCCTCTTGGCCATTGAGGTTATGGATGATGGTGTCGGACTCCACGGTCAGAGTATCGCCGGTGTTCACCACAGTGGCAGCATAGATACCCAGAAGACCGTCCGTTACTGTTACGGAATCTGCCGTAGTAGCACTGCTGCCGGCTTGATTATCGGTAAAGTAAACATCACTTACATCACCATTAATCATCACATAGCCATCTGCGGCACCTTCAGTTGTCAGCTGGGCACGTAAACCCAAGCCAAGCAGATTCGGGTTGATAACATCATTAATGTTCACCCCATCACCCAGGGCCAGCGTACCATCGGTAATTTGCAGGTACAAATCACCGTCGCCGATACCGTTGAGTGCAGCAAGCACATCTGCATTGCTCAGGTTGAGGTTCACGCCCTCTGCACCGGCAATGGTAAGGTTACCACCTTGAATCATGGCCACGCCGGTGTTGTCGCTGGTCATGTTGTCGGTGGTAAGGGCCATATCCAGCGTGGTGTTACCCGCACCGCCTACGGTAAGAGCATCGTCCACAATCAAGGTGCTGCCCTCTACCAGCTTAATGGAGTCGAGCAACGAAGCATCGGAGCCCGTAAGGTCTACTACCGTGCCACCGCCTGCGCCAATGGCAAAGAGGCTGGTCTCGCCCTTGGTGGTCTCAACAGCCAGCGTAGCGCCGTCTGCCTTAGAGGTAAGACCGCTGAGCGCGCCGTGGGTCAGAATGAAGCTGCCCTTACCGGCCAGAGAAGAACCGGCCCAAGCACCGGCCGTGGCAGCATTACCCAGCTGTACCTGTGTGCCGGCATCTACCGTCAGGGCGCCGGTGGTGGTATTCTCAGACGTGAGCACGAGTTTACCCGTACCGCTCTGCTGCATGGCAACAGCGCCGGCCACAACCGTGTTAAGCAGAGTCTCGCCACTGTACTGCACCTTAAGCTTGCCATCGCCGTTCACTTCCTTCATGTCTACGGAGCCGGTACCGGCTACACCGGCACCACCCAGCACCCATGTATTGTTGCTGCGCGTGCGCAGCGTACCCTTGTAACCGGTAATATCGCCGGCAAGGGCTACGGTATAGCTCACATTCGGACCGGCAGACGTGGAACCGAAGGCAGCATCTTCTGCCACCGTCCAAGCACCGGTAAAGGTAAGTTTCTGTTTTGTAGAACCATCCAAAAGGTTGCCGGCAGAGTCACCCAGCACCTCAATGGCGGACGCTATCGTATGCTCCTCGCCATTGAAGAAGAAGCCGCGGCCATTCACCTGCACCTTGGTAGCAGAGCCACCGAAAGCATTGGCATTGGCAAAACCGGCGCGGTTCCAACCATTGGCCACCCCGGAGCCTTGTAGCACCAGCGTGCCTGCAAAGCCACTGTTGTTGCCGGTTACCATCAAACGGCCACAGTTGCCACCCAAAGTAATGGTACCGGTACCGCTCATGGTGCCGGCAAAGGTCATAACTCTATCCGAGCTTTGATGGTCGAAGGAGAAGTTAAGGGCAGTACCCTCTGCCACCTTCATGCCACCGGTAAAGGTAAGCTGAGGAATAGCGTCGCCGGCGGTATAAGAGCCAACCATATTGACTGTGCCCTCTTGCACATCAAAGGTACCGGCATATGAAGTAGAAGACCCGAACTTGTATGTTACATTCATGGTACCCTCACCGGTCTTCTCAATACCGGCGTTGAGGATAGCATCCACACCGGGGTTCACCTCATTCCAAGTAGCCTTGTTCCAGGTTACGGTATTGTCGGCATCCGTCACCTCAATCTTGATGGGGCCTTCATAGTCGGCAGCCAAAGAAGATTGCTTGCTCAGGTCAGTTGTAATGTGGGTCTTGTTGCCCTCATCATCCGTAAGGGTATCGTAAACAAGCGTACCGCCGTTGAACTGAAGCGCAGAGTCGCCCATGGCGTTGTCGGACTGCAGCACCAGCTTACCCTTCAGGTCGGTGGTGCCACCCAGCTCGTCATTATCCATGGCCATATTCAGCGTGGCAGCCACGCCGATAACCAGCTTGCCATCGGCGCCCAGTTTGATGGAGGCGTTGTCATCCTCGCCCACAAAGGTGTACTCACCACCCGATACCTCGATGTTACCGGGAGTCACCTCGCCGCTGACGGTTACAGTACCCTCTGCAGCAGCGGTAAAGTACACATTCTGGCCATTGGGGCTGCCGGCATTAGCCTTCCAACCATCGGCATTGTCGGACCATACGGTACCCTCGCCGTTGGTGCTGCCCTCCCATACCCAATCGCTGAGGAAAGAGCTGCGGAAGATGAGCTTGTTACCCACCACCTCTACCACATATTCCATACCGGCAGGGACTTCAGCATCAAAGGTAGCCGCCAATTCACCCGCAATGTCGACAGAGTCTGCATCAATCAGCACATATTCACCGGGGTCCAGCTCACCGACGTTGGTGAGGTTCACGGCAAGATTACCGAGGCTGGTCAGCTCGCCGCTGAGGTCTACGTATGCCTTGGTGGCAGAGGCCCCCGTCATGTCGATATCAAGCGCAGCCAGGGTCAGCACCTGCTCACCCACCTTGGTGGGCAGTATCAACTTGGAGGGTTGTGTGATGGTAAGGGACAACCCGGCAGCAGAAGAAATGCCGTTATCCATGGTCACCGTAGCGCCCGAGAGCGTGAGTGCATCAAGCTCTACGGCAGAAGAGTTGGCAATTCTCAGCGTACCGGCACCGGAGATGGCAACCTCCTTATTCAAGGCGCTGAATGAGGTCATGGTCACAGTGGCACCCTCTGTCAGCTCAACTGCGTTGAAATCCTTGAACTGCGTACCGGTCAGGTTGCCGTATTCCACAGCATCGGTGAAGACAAGCTTGGAGGAACCGGTGATGGTGCAAGCGGCGGCATTCGTGGCTTCGCCATCATAACCACCGGAGATAGTCTTGCCGGGCAGCAGAATCTCAGAGCTCAGGTTAATGGTCACATTTTCAACCTGCTGCTTCATGGTACCCAAAGCCTCACCGGCACCGTATACAGTACCGCTGAGCTGGCCGTCATTCAGGTTGATTACGATATCACCCGTGATGAAAGAAGAGCGGCTGTTATTGTTGCGCAGCAGCAAGCTGCCACCTACAATAGACCCCATTACATGAGCGTTGTCGTCTACGGTAATCTCAATGGAGTCTGTTACGGCAACAATCATGTTCTCATTGGGAGTACCGTCGCCGGACTCAATGCTGTGGCCACCGTATACATGGTTTACCACGGCATCACCGTTGAGCAAGATGGTAATATCACCCGTAGTCAGCGTGGGCGAGCCATTGGCCACGCAACTGCCGCCAAACAAGCTGCTACCGGTCAAAGTACCACCGGAAACATTGATGCAGGTGCTTTCAATGGCATGGGTACCGCCTTGAGAACCAACCCACGAGCCACCCACAACAGGGGCCTTGTATGTACCACTCTTGATGGTAATGTTGGTAGCGCCGATATCCGTAGAACCATAATTACACCAGTTACCGCCGATAACCTTGTAGGCGTTCTTCATGGAAATATCGCCCAGATCCAGCACGATATTGGTGCTACCCGTTACAGACTGTGTGCCGGCTGTATTATTGTGGCTACCGCCAACAATATGCTTGGCAAATTCGGTGGCATCGCCCTCATACCCGGTAGTATCGACAAGGATATTGGTGTTACCGTCCAGCGTTTGGCCCTTCGATACGTTGGTAATCCATGAGAAACCACCCAAAATCATATCAGACGGCTCACTGTTCAATTTGGATTCACCGGAGGTAAGCGGGGTATATACAAAGATATTCGTATTACCCGTATGGGTAGCTTGTTGATTATGAGCAGCCGTACCGGAACCGATGATGGAGCCCGTTACACTGCCGCTGAATACGGAAATGTAGGTATCACCGACAAAACGCGGAGACTGGCCATCCTTATGGTTACCACCCACAATAGTACCTACCGTGGCACCGTCAATCTTAATATGAGTGTTACCTACAAAATCAGCTCGCAGGCCGTTATTGCCCCAGTTCTGGGCGTAGTTACCGCCGATAATGCCCTTGTAGGTACCTTCGTTAGCTTCAATCCATACATCTGTGGTTACGGTGCCCACACCATTATCTGCGTTAGCATCGTTACCGCCTACAACAATCGCGTTGTTAGCCCCGTCTCCGGTAAGAGAAATGGCAATAACTCCCTCAGATACCGTATATGTGGTGTTTCCGTACAGTTCATAGTAAACAGAACCTTCATGCTCTGAAGAACTCAACGTACCGATACCACCTTGCGGCACGGTAGACGGAGCCTTGGCGAGCTCAGCCCCCCAGTTGATATCCCAGTCGGATTGAATGGTAGAAGTGGAGCTCAACCATACATGCCCGGATTCATCCACACTAAGCTCATAGGTATCAACACCGTCCACGGTCAACAGCTCCTTAAGCGCCTGCACATCTTGATCTGCGCCCAAGGTAATACCGGTGTCAAAGCCCGCTGCCAGCTGATTGGACACGCCGAACACGTTAAGAGAAACAGCAGTCGTTACGGAGCCGATGGAAAGCACATCGCCGGCGCCGTAAACAAGCTCTGCCCCCTCTGCCAAATGTACGGAGTTGAGAGCAAGCTTATCCCAGCCATTCATATTGAATGAACCGGCAACACTGAGGACATCGAGCGTGAGTGTACCTTCACCGGTTTTAGCGAAGCTATCTCCGGCAATTGCAACACCGCTGATGGAAAGACCGGCAGCAGCGACTTCTACCTTACCCAGTGTAAGAGAGCCACCCTCTGCCACTGTAATAGAACCGGAGCCGGAAAGGAGTGCGGGTGTAACCGCGCCCGTGCTGCCCACGGCAACGGAACCGCCATCCACCACTAGAGAAGCAACACCGGTTGTACCACTGAACTTGAGTGTACCTTCAGCAACGGTAGTTGCACCGGTGTAATTCAACGTACCGGCAATATCCAAAGTACCGGCACCGGTTTTCTTCATGGCACCGCCACCCATTATTTCACCATTTACGGTAAGACCGGGTGCATCCGCTGCTTCTTCCGTAACATTGAATGTCAGCACATTGGCGGCTTTCTGAATACGAATTGGGGCAGAAATTACACTGCCCTTGGCAGCATTGATATTACCGTTTTCAAAACAGTCGATGGCCACAACATTGCCGTTGTGAGAAGCGCCTACACCCGTAATGGTACCACCGTCAAGATTGATGACATCCGAAGTTTGAATGGAGTTACGCGTTGCATTAAGCTTGAGCGTAGAACCATTCAAAATATCAATTCTGTTGGCATCCCCCCAATTGAAAAGGTCATCACCCTCAGTTACCTCAATGGTACCGGCATTATCAATAATAACATCACCGGCAATGTACATATTACCACCGGCTTTGGCTATCAAGGTGCCACCATCTACGGTAATGGTGGGTGTGGTATTGAAAGCGCTGTTCTCCACCGTCAGTTTACCCTGCACTACCAATGCCTGCGGGGTACCCTCGGTACCGGCTACGGGTGCCCAGGTCATCTCGCGGTCGGCAGCAATCGTCAATTCTGCGGTTTCGCCGAACACTACCTTATTCAGCTCCAAGGCACCGGTGCCGGCCAACACCAAGTTGGTACCGTTGTTCACCGTGAGCTGAGATACAGCGATATCTTCATCAATACCGGCTGTTACAGTGCCCAGATTCTCGGCAAAAACTACATTGTCATCGTTGGCAAACTTTGCACCACCGGAGAACTCCGTACCCTCTACCCATGAGAATGTGGCAGAGGCTTGGTTCCATATCAAGTCTGTGGCCAAAATGGTGTAGGTAATCTTACCGTTAGCAAAGCTCCACTCCTTGCCTACGGTCTCAACCCCGGTAAGGTAGGTAGCCAACTCGTCAGAGGTGAGCGTGGTCAGGTCAAAATCAGCCCAATCTTTGGCACCAATCACATTACCGCCATCAAACAGAGTGTAGGTACCGGTAGAGCCCTTGCCGCTGCCGGTTATTTCGGCAGTCAGGCCGGACAAGTCAAGCTGAAGCGGGGCCATGTTGGTACCCGTGGTATCCAAGCGCAGAATCACGGTACCGTTGTTGACAATGGCCTCTTGAAGGCGAATGGTACCACCCAAACTTACTTGGCCCTCAATGGTGAGACCACCGGTAACAGTCAGGTTCAGCAAGCGGGTATCATCCGCGCCGTCGGAAGTTGCCTTACCGGTAATCGTGGTACCACCGCTCACGTTGGTGTTGAGCAGGTATACGGCACCGGAATCGAAGCGGGCACTGCCACCCTCCATGGTAAACTCATTGATGGTGAGCCCCCTCGTAAAGCGGTAATCCGCGCCGCCGGTCAATTTCAGTTTTGAGGTACCGGTCTGAGTTCCGGTCGCACTTCTGTACTTGTTGGAGATAGCATTGGTAATGTAAATCGTTTTGTCCGAAGGAGCATAAGCATATACCAGGGTATCGTTAGAGCCGATAAAACTGATATCGCCCGTACCCGAGGCACCATTGTCCTTATCGCAGATAGCGGTTACACCTTCTTTACCGAATTGCAGCGTAAATGCTTTTGAGGCACCGAGAACAATCTTACCGGTATATTCACTGACATCGCCGGTGAAATTGAGGGTCATATTGGTACCGGCACCGGTCTTTTTAATCATACCTTGACCAACAACCTTGTTGGTGATTTCGTAGGTAGAAGAGCCGCCATCGCTCAAAATCAAGCCTTGCTCTTGGTTATAGTTGCCGATTTGAATCAGGCCGGTAAAGCCGGTGGTATTGTCAAGATAATTTCGACCATCAACAATATCAAACACCAGCGTTGTCGCCTCGGGATAATCAGTGGCAACTTTACTGAAACTGAGAGCATTATTGCCGGAACCGTCATAGGTTACTGTCGTACCGTCAGCGCTGACAGATAATGCAGCATGCGCATGCTGAGAGGCCATCGTCACGAACAGTGTACCCGTAGCCACGGTTGTGGCAACTCCGGATACTGCGGCCATGCAAGCTATTACAGCCTTGCGCAGCATTTTGGGGAGATGTAATTTCATGTTTTATTATGTGGTTTGAAGATTGCCGTGAGGTAAAGACAGTTCACCTCAAGATAAGACCGTAATATCCTACCAAAATACCCTTAAAAGTCAAGCTCATTTTAACAAAAATATCAAAAATAACTATAGCCTTTCCACACTTTTGTCAGCGATAGGGCAATTCATTCATAATCGCGGGGTAAGGGCATCATTTCACCCCCGCTTTCCCCCCTCTCGAAACATGGATTTATAGGCGCAATTACGGGGGAAACTGCGAAACTAAAACCGCCCCATCTCACGAACGATTTTTGCCTTATCTTTTTTTGAGCAAATTGATTTTATCACGCAGCACGGCGGCCACCTCGAAATCCAATCGGGCTGCGGCTTCTTTCATTTCTTTTTCAAGGCGTTTGATAACGGCAGCCGCATCTTCCACGTCATCTTCGGCAGCGGCCAAGATACCGGCTTCGTCCTCTTCATCATCGGGGGTGTAGAGGCGCAGGGTGCTTTGGTCTGCACGGGCAACGGTGCGCGGCACAATGCCGTGTTTTTCATTGTAGGCCAGCTGGATAGCGCGGCGGCGGTCCGACTCATCCACCAAGGCGCGGATGGAATCCGTAACAACATCGCAGAACAAGACACACTCGCCATGCAGGTGGCGGGCAGCGCGCCCGGCAGTTTGCACCAAGCTGGTTTCATTGCGCAAGAAGCCTTCTTTATCGGCATCCAAAATACAGACGAGCGACACCTCAGGCAAGTCGAGGCCCTCTCTCAACAGGTTGATACCCACCAAAATATCTACCGAGCCACTGCGCAATTTACGCAGAATCTCCACGCGTTCAATGGCATCCACATCGGCGTGAATATACTCCACATTCAAGCCCACGTTGCGCAGGTAATCGGTAAGGTCTTCTGCCGTGCGTTTGGTAAGGGTGGTCACCAGCACACGCTCGCGCACGCTCACACGCTGGCGGCACAGCTCTATGGTTTTATCAATTTGGCCATCGAGCGGCAACAGGGTAATCTTGGGCTCGGGCAAGCCGGTGGGGCGTATCAATTGCTCCACAATAAGCGGTTGGCCCAAGGCACGCGGGTTAAACGCATCTACAGGTGCGGCAGAAGAATGCGGCGGCACGCGCAGCTCTGCCAATTTATGGAAGAACACCCCACGGAAATCATCCGGCGCATGGGTAATGGCTTGGCTGGCTTTCTCATGCCGAGAATGGGTGTTGCCGCGCTTGGCTTTCAGCACGGGTATGTAGCTTTTGTTACCGGGCACGCAGTTAACATACTCGAAGGGGCCGGGGGTGGCGCTCACATACACCAACTGGTTTTGGCAGCGCATGAACTCCTCGAACCGCAAGGGTCTGTTATCCAACGCAGAGGGCAGGCGGAATCCGTGGTCAATCAACACCTGTTTGCGAGAGCGGTCGCCCTCATACATACCGCCGATTTGCGGCACCGTGGCGTGAGATTCGTCAATGATGGTGAGGTGGTCTGCCGGAAAATAGTCTTGCAATGTGGAGGGGGTAGACCCCGGCGCCCTGCCCGCCAAATGGCGAGAGTAGTTTTCAATACCCTTGCAGAATCCAATCTCGTTAATAAGCTCCAAATCGTAATCGGTGCGCATTTTGAGGCGTTGGGCCTCAATAAGTTTATTTTCTTTTTCAAACCAAGCCACACGCTCTGCCAGCTCTTGGCGAATCGACATGATGGCGGGCAGGCGTTTCTCAGGGGATGACACATACTGCTTAACGGGGAAGAAGAGGTAGCTACTCAACTTCTCGCGGGTGCGCCCCGAGACGGCATCTATCAGGCTGATGGCATCTATCTCATCGCCGAAAAACTCCACGCGAATGGCCTCGCCATCGCTCTGCGCCGGGTAAATCTCTACCACATCCCCGCGCACCCTAAAGGTGCCACGGCGAAAATCGTAGTCGCTGCGCTCGAACAACAGCTCCGTTAAACAGGCCAGCATGGCATCGCGGTCCATCTCTTGCCCCACACGGACGGATAGCGTCAGCTCCCGATAATCCTCCGGCGAGCCCAAGCCGTAAATGCAGCTCACACTCGCCACCACAATCACATCCCGCCGCAGCAGCAGAGAACGCATGGCGTTGAGGCACAGGCGGTCAATTTCTTCATTGATGGCGCTGTCTTTTTCGATGTAGGTATCTGTACTGGCAATATAGGCCTCGGGCTGGTAGTAGTCGAAGTACGACACGAAATACTCCACCGCATTGTGCGGAAAAAAGCTTTTCAGCTCGGAATACAACTGCGCTGCCAGCGTTTTGTTGTGAGAGAGCACCAGCACGGGGCGGTCTTGCGCAGCAATGATATTGGCCATGGTAAAAGTCTTACCGCTACCGGTAACACCCAGCAGGCATTGGTGGCGGTTGCCGGCAGCCAGAGACTTGAGCAATTTGCCGATGGCCTGCTCTTGGTCGCCCGAGGGCTTATAATCTGTTACCAGTTGAAAAATGGACATACCTCACATGAACGCGCAGGTATTGTATGCGTTTTCTCCGCGTTTCGCAAGTTAATTCGCGCAGGGGCAGATATATCTTCAAAATCTGAAACGATAACCGACGGTGCCGTAAACATCGACGGCATCTGCCCTGAACTCGGCGGCAGCATCAAGATAAAGCAGCCCACTGCCCACCCCAACGGGGATGTTAAGCCCGGCACCAATCTCTGCCCCCAACAGAGAATTGCGTGCCGAAATAACCGAAGCCGAACTTCCACCCGTTGTAAATGCAACATCTGCCTCGGAGCGGCGGTCGAGCGCATGAATTTTGAGCAGTGCATGGGCTTGCAGGGTGCCGAGTCGCTCATCCTCCGATTCTCCGATGGGTGTCTGCGCCCGCAGCCCCAGCCCGAACACGAGAGAGTTAAGCGCTTGGTTGCCCACGGTAAGGGCGGCATCTGCCCCATGCTCGCTGAACCCGCTTACTGCATTATGCGTATACAACACATGAGCAAAGGGCTGCACAAAAGTGGTCTGTTGCTCACCAAGGGGGATTTTGCAGGCAATTTCATACATAAGGCCAAGGCCAAAGCCATGGGGATTAGCCGTGGTGGAGTACGCATGCGAAGGCATCTGCACACGGCGGGAGAGCGAGGTATCCAACCACGAGCCGGCAGCTATGAAGGTGTGCGACCACGCGCGCTTGTCATACTTGGCAAAAAGGGCAAGCGTGTACGTATCGAAATCCCCGCTGAGGGCATCGGGCGATTTTGCCTCAAAATCACCGTAAAGGGCAGTAAAGGCAAACCCACCGCACCACGCGTCATCAAAGGCCAAATCCACCCCGAGCGTACCGCCCCATGAGGAAAGCGTATAGCCGGCAGCAGTTCCGTCTGCCTGAAGCTCAGAGTACGCGCCGTCTGCATTTACCCAAGCATTCCACAGGGGGATATCATCATACACATAACAAGGAGAAAGCCCCATATACGTGGTACGGTTGCGGATAGAATAAATCCGCTGCTGCAAGTTGTTCATAAACGCACTACCCGTAGCAGAATAAGAGGAGCCCGCAACGGCCGCCATCAGCGAGTTAGCGGCCGCGGTATCGCCGTGTAGCAACAGCTGAATCGCCTCCCGATAAGCGGCTTCGGCATCACCGCCGGGCACCGCGGCGCTATTCCACAACAGCTCTGCCCCGGCCTTTGCATTATGAGAAGCCGCGGCCTCTGCCAAGGGGTTGCTGCCACGCAACACCATAAAAAGCGACAAATACCCGGCATCTTGCGCCAAAAAACTGCGGGTAGGGTCTACCTGAGAAAAGGGTACACCTTTCAGTATGGGGGCATAGTCAAGCGGAGCTGACAATTCCTCCAATTTACCCAGCACATATACCCCCGTACCCAAGGGCGCTTCGCCCTCAGAGTACAGGGTGAGCACCGCACCGCTTTCTATCACCATGCGGGCAAGGTCAACTATCTGCTCACCGTTATCTGTGTTGAAGCGGAAGCATGTTTGAGAAGCCTCGCAGAGGGTGAGCTCGCCCCCGCCCTGAATGCGCCGCAACACATTATTATCTGAGTGTAACGCAAGAGCGTCCGAATCAACATAGACATTGGGAGCAGAAAACTCGCCATATACCGACAATGGAGCGACCCCGTCTATATGCAATACCGTATTGTCAGCAGCCCATATATTACCACTTACCGCCGTACCATCAACTGCCGTGGCAAGGGTAAGGGTGCCGCCCTCCAAATGGATGGAGTTAAGCTCGGCCCCCGCCGTAAAGGCAAGCGAGCCTCCCCCGGTTTTACGCAACTGCGGCATTTGTGAAAAGCCCTTAACCGCCACCACAGCCCCGTTGGCTACCTGCACTTCGTCAAAAGAATCAAACAACACCCCGGCCACATTGGTATACACTTGCGCATCACCAAACACCAGCAAGCGTGAGCCCGTAACGGTGGATGTACCACCCACCCCGGTATAGCCCCCCGACACTACGGCAGAATCAGCAAACTCAACCGCCGCCCCTACCGTAACGGTGGTAGATGCCGTTTGCATGGCTGTGGAAGCCGCCTGCTGCCCTGCTGCATAGACATCACCGCCAACCGTACCCCCTTGCAAGTAAATAGCTATATTACCCTGTTGCACCACAGCAGCGGTAATATTACGCGGCACATAAGAGCCACCGATGATGTTATTAACCGAGCCGCCGCTCAAGGTAATATTAACATCGCCCAGCTGAGCAGAAAGGGCATCTGCCCCTGTGCCGTTGATATAATAACCACCATACAGCGTACCCGCCAATTCAGCACCCGCAATATCAATTTGCACGGCACCCACCTCTGCCGTGGCAGCCCCTGCGGCAAGGCATGTAGCGCCCACCACGTTACCATTAAACTCACCACCGGCCAATTGCATTTGCACGCCCCCGCATGAGGTGGTAGTGCCGGCAGTATCGGTCCACGCGCCACCCACAACCCAATCATTGAAGGTACCGCCGCTCAGAGTTAAATGGGCAGTTCCCGTCAGGGTACCGCTACCTGCATTTACCCAATGAGCCCCCACCACGCGCACATTATCAGCCAACGCCAGCTCCCCCGCATTCACGGTCACATATGTATTACCGTTTATCACCTGCGCATTGCCCCCGGCGCCGCTGAACCCGCCCCCTACAATATGCTTGGAAAAGGCAGCGGAGGGGCCGGTATAGGCGCTAAGGTCTACCGTAACATGCGTATCACCCGTTATGGTTTGGGTTTTCCAAGTATTGGTAGCCCAGCCATACCCACCCATCACCATATTGACGGGCAACTGGTTAATGGCCGTGGCAGAATTATCGCTGAGCGGCACATATACAAACACATTCGTATCACCCGTAAACTGAACATTGCGGTTGTGGGTCACCACCCCTGCCCCCACGATGCTTCCGGTCACATTTCCATTGAGTACAGAGATATACGAGTTACCCGTAAATGCGGCAGATTGGCCATCCTTAAAATTACCGCCTATCACCGTACCCACAGTAGCACCATTCACTAACACGTGAGAATTACCCGTAAAATTGAAAGCCGCACCACCGCTCCAGTTGTCCGCATAATTACCGCCCACCAACATGCCGTATTGCCCGGCCTCCGCCGCAATCCAAGAATCTACCGCAACTGCGCCCGTTGCCGTGCTGTCCGTAGATGCCGCACCGCCGAACACCTGCGCCGAGGCATTGCCTGCACCTACCAAAGTGGCCGCCGTGTAGGAGCCGAAATCATAGGGTGCTGCCACCCCGGCCGGTTGCACCAAAGCTGTAACACCGTCGGCGGTAATGTACGCCTGATACTGCGGTGCCGCGGCATCCGGCGCCCCGGCTAATCCCGCGGCACCCCAGTTGGGGTCCCAATTACTCCCGGTGTCGCCAACGGCTGCGGGCACCCCACACACAACAACAAGCAAAAATAAGGGCAGATGCAATTTCATACCTGCCCATTATATCAACCCACACCCGTCCAATGTCAATTTTATAGACTAATTATTAATCTATTATATATTTCACCTCTCCAATAACAAACATCAACAGAACTTTTTTTATGGCAGCAGTCTACAACATGGGGCTTATGAGAGCAGCGACATATTATTTTTCTTCGTCTTCGTGGTGCGCCACGGTATCAATGAGGGGGCGGTAGGAAGGCAAGCGCCAATCATGATACACGGCAGCCATACGGACGATGAACACAGCTGCCGTACTGACAACGTAGCCTATGCCGTAAGGTACCCCCAAATACATGAGCAACACAAAGAGCGCACTGCCTGCAAAGGCGGCGGTGGCGTAAATTTCACCGGGGCGGAACACGTAGGGCACATTACCGGTGAGGATGTCTCGCAGGGCACCGCCGGCCACACCGGTGCACACACCCATGGCAATGCAGATGGCGGGGTCGCACCCAATCCAGTAGGCTTTGGCGGTGCCCAGCAGGGTGAAAAAGGCCATGGCAAAGGCGTCTGCCACGCGGATGGTACCCACGGGGGGCTTGATAAAGCGAGTGATGAAGAAGACGGCCAGAGAGGTAATGATAGCTTGGTAGAAGAAGTCAACATCACCGCCGCTCATCCAAAAGACGGTGACGGGGTCGCCGTTGGGGCGTTTCATGCCCGAGAGCAGGATGTCTCGCACCGTACCACCGCCCAAGGATGCCACGGTACCGCAGGCAATGATACCGAACATGTCCATACGCACACGGCTGGAGGCCGAGGCGCCGGCTATGGCGCCTACCACGGTGCCGAATGTGCAGCAGATATAAAAAAGGAGGTGTTCGTCGAAACTCTGCACCTCCTGCAAGCTATTAGCTAATGTTATCATTTCATTTTCATGAGGCGCGACACCAACGCAAGGGCCACAAATACCAATAAGAGAGGCCACAGGAAGCTGACGGCAACAACCAGCAATACAACCATTACAACCAACACAATCCCAAAGACAACCAGGGTGCCCGGGGATATGTTGCGGAAGAGCTGGCGCCAGATGCCGGAAGAAGCCTGCTTTTTGCGTTCTTCCCGCAGGTCTACCGAATCAAAGGGGCGCCATGTTTGAGAGTTTTCTGCGCGCACCCAAGTTTTGCCGTCAATCTTCCCCTCGGCACGCAGGTACAGAAGCTCTTGCCCGGTAACGGGGCCCAGCTTTTCACCATCAACATCGTAGTAAAACTTGCGTGACACGAGGAGAAGTACGGTTTTATGTAATTAAGCGTGAATGGCTCTGCCCTCTGCAGCGAGTACGGCCTCATGAATAGCCTCGGAGAGGGTGGGGTGAGCGTAAATCATGGAGTTGAGGTCCTCCAAGGTGAGTTCGCTGCTCATGGCCAGCTCGGGGTGGGCAATCATCTCGGTAGCGCATTCGCCTACCATGTGGGCGCCGAGGAGCTCACCGTGTTCTTTGCCGAAGATGAGTTTGACGAAGCCCTCTGTCTCGCCGGAGGCCACGGCCTTGCCGATGGCTTGGAAGGCGAATTTGCCCACGGTGTACTCTACACCGGCATCTTTGAGCTCGCGCTCGCGCTTGCCCACGCTGGCAACCTGCGGGTGGCAGTAGGTGCAACCGGGCACCAGGGTGGCTTGCTGCGGGGTGTGGCCCTCCACAAACATGCCTTCTACGGCTTGCTCTGCCTCAAAACTGGCGGTGTGGGCCAGCATGATACCGCCGATGCAGTCGCCCACGGCATACACGCCGGGCAGGTTGGTGGCGTAGCGCTCGTTCACTTTGATGAAGCCGCGCTCGGTAAGCTCAAGGCCGGCGGCCTCGGGTACCACGGGTACCACGCCGATGGAGACTAAGCAAACATCTGCCGTAATCTCTTGCTGCTTACCGTTTTTGGCAGTGATAAGGGCGGTTACGCTCTCGCCGTTGTCGGTAAGGCTCTCCACCTTAGCACCGGCCATGCAGGTGATGCCCTGCTTCTTGAAAGAGCGCTCTACGGCGGTGCAAACATCGTTATCCTCGTTGGGCAGAATGCGGGGCAGTGCCTCGATAAGCGTTACCTTGGTGCCGAAGCTGTGGTAAACGTAGGAGAGCTCTGTGCCGATGGCGCCGGAGCCGATGACGATCATGCTCTCGGGGCGTTTCTCGAGCACGAGGGCATCTTTACTGCCGATGATGGTTTTGCCGTTGAAGGGGAACACGGGCACCTCGCGGGTGCGGGCGCCGGTGGCAATGAGGATGTTGTCGCCCTCAAGCTCGCTCACCGTGCCGTCTTCTGCGGTTACGGTCACTTTGCCGGGGGCGGTGATGCTTGCCGTACCGGTAACGGAATCAATCTTATTTTTCTTGAAGAGGAAAGCAATACCGTTGGAGAGGCGGTCGCTGATGGCGCGGGAGCGGCCGATAACGGCAGACCAATCAACGCTGACGTCACCGCAAGAGATGCCGAACTCTGCGGCATGCTTGGCCATGGTGTTGTATACCTCCGCATTTTTGAGCAAGGCCTTAGTGGGTATGCAGCCCCAGTTGAGGCAGGTGCCGCCTACACGTTCTTTTTCAACGCACACTACGCTTTTGCCCAGTTGTGCAGCACGTATTGCGCCCACGTAACCGGCCGGGCCACCACCGATGACAATCAGATCGTATTTCATGCCCCTATTTTACCGCATTATGCCCCCCGTGGCAATCATGAAATTTACCCCTGTGCCACGCATTTTGTCATGCGTGCGCAATATACCCGGTGCGTGGGGCTCAGCGTGCAACGGCCTCTGCACAGCGGCGGCCATCTAAGGCAGCCGAAACAATGCCGCCGGCATAGCCCGCGCCCTCACCACAGGGGTACAGGCCCGGCAGCTGCGGGTGTTGCAGGGTCTCTTTGTCGCGCGGTATGCGCACGGGCGAGCTGGTGCGGGTTTCGCACCCGATGAGCAAGGCATCTTCCCCGGCAAAACCGCGCAGCTTGCGGTTAAAATGCAGCAGGCCCTCCTTCATGCGCCATGCCACTTGGGCGGGCAACAGGGCGTGCAGATCGCACGGGGTGAGCCCGGGCTCGTACGTGGTGGCGGGTAAGGTGGCAGACACGCGGCCTTTCAGAAAATCTACCACGCGCTGGGCGGGGGCCTTTTGGGCACCCCCACCGGCAAGGGCGGTGGCGGTTTCAAGCGCGCGCTGGTAGGCAATACCCGAGAGCACGCCGTGCTCTGCTGCGTAGGCATCCGTATCTTGCGGCTCTACCGTAACCACAAAGCCGGAGTTAGCAAAGGGGGAGTTGCGCTGAGAGAGCGACATGCCATTGACCACCACTTCATCTGCCGCGGTGGCAGAGGGCACAATATGCCCGCCGGGGCACATGCAGAAGGAGTGCACGCCGCGGTCTTCAATTTTGGTAGCCAGCGCATAGCGAGCGGCGGACAGCTCTTGCGGGCGCTGCTCGCCCGGGCGCAGGTGGTATTGGGCGGCATCTATAAGTGCTTGCGGGTGCTCTATGCGCACACCCACGGCAAAGGCCTTGCGCTCCAGCAGCAAGCCCTCATCGTTAAGCATGCGGTATACATCGCGTGCGCTGTGGCCGGTAGCCAATATGACGGCATCGCCCACCCATTCTCGGCCGTCTGATGAGCGCACACCCAGCAGGCGGGTGCCGTCTGCAGAGCGCAGCAGCCCGCACACGCGGGTTTCAAAATGCACCTCGCCACCGGCATGGATGATGCTGTGGCGCATGGCTTTAATGATGTCGGGCAAGCGGTCGGAACCGATGTGGGGGTGGGCATCGGTCAAAATATCTGCAGAGGCGCCGTGGGCCACAAAGGTTTCGTACACCTCCATAACGGGGCCGCGTTTGGTGGCACGGGTAAAGAGCTTTCCGTCGGAGAATGTGCCGGCACCGCCCTCGCCGAAGCAGTAGTTAGACTCTGCATTCACGGTGGCAAACTCGCCCAAATGCAGCGGTTGCAGGTCAAAACGGCGGGCTGTTACATCTTTACCACGCTCCAGCACAATGGGGCGCATGCCCAGCTCCAAACAACGCAGAGCGGCAAATAAACCGCCGGGGCCACTGCCCACAATAACCACGCGCTTGGCGCTGTCTGCAAGCGGGGCGTAGTTGCGCACGGGGAGCTCTGCCGGCGGCAGGGGCTCGTCTACCCCCACCAGCAGGCGCAATTGCTTGCAAATGGGGCGGCGGCGGGCATCTATACTCTCTTTGAGCAGGCGCATACCCTGCACACGCTTGGGAGAAAGCTGTAACTCTTGCGCCACGGCCTTGCGGCGGGCGTCTTCTTTGGCGGCTTTGCGCAGCGGCAGGTGTATGTCTACCTCGGAAATCATGGCTCTGTATCAATACTTTGTTGCATGCAAAGAGCGGGCGAAATCTCATGGGCAGAGGCCGCCGCCACTTCTTGCGCCGGCACGCCGGCCACAGTGGTATGCGGGCGCACATCTGTAAGCACAACGGAGGATGCCGCCACCTTGGCGCACTCGCCAATCTCCACACGGCCCAGCACCTTGGCACCGGCGCCTATCAACACGCCGCTGCGCACAATGGGGTGGCGCGCGCCGCCTTTCTCTTTACCCGTGCCGCCAAGCGTTACCTCGTGCAGCAGGGATACATCATTCTCAATAATGGCGGTTTCTCCCACCACAAAGCCCGTGCCGTGGTCAAGCAGAATACCGCAGCCTATTTGCGCGGCGGGGTGAATATCTACCCCGAACACCTCGCTGCCGATACTTTGGAACAACAGCGCCATGAGGTGCCGCCCCTCTTGCCACAGCAAATGCGCTACGCGGTATGTGGCCAAGGCGTGAAAACCTTTGAAGAACAGCAGGGGCTCAAGCACGTTGTGGCAGGCGGCATCGCGCTCTACCACGGCGCGCAAATCTGCCGCCATGCACTCTACCGCCTGCGGGTGTGCCTTAAGCAAGGTGCGTATCAGCGGCTCCAGCTCATCGCGCCCCATATCGCGGCGAGAAAGTTTGCGCGCCAAACGCACGGCCACAGCATTGCCCAAACCGGTGCGGCTGAGCACCACGTCATCCAATATACCCATCAACTTGGGCTCGCGTGCGGTGGCCTCTTCTGCAACGGCATACAGCTCTTGCCACACGCTTGCAGCAAGGCCACTTACTCCGGGCAACATCTTTTCCGGGCGTATCAGCATAGCATATCAAAAAGCTTTATCTTTTCTGCATTAGTCCTCTACGCAGCAATCACGCAGCAGGTCATCTAAGCGGTAGGTCATCTCTGCCAAGGCTTTGCGGGCTTTGGTGTCGGGCAGCAACCACAGCACTTCGCGCGCTTCTTCATTGCGGGCCAAACCCTCTGCTACCGACAAACGCACCGCCTCGGCGAATGCCTCTGTACCGCGCAGGGCGGCGTAGTCAATTTCTTCATGGTTCTCTATGGCCGTGCGCACTTGCTCTGCCACGTCTTCGCAAGAGGACTCCATCAAGAAGAACACGGGCAGCGTGAGCTTGCCTTTCTCGGCATCGGTACCCAGAGTTTTACCGGCGTCTTCATCTGTGCCGGTAAGGTCCAAACAATCGTCGTAAATCTGGTAAGAGATACCCAGCAGCGTGCCCATGCGGTTAAGCTGCTCTACCATCTCATCATCCATACCTTGCAGGTAGGCGGCCCCGCTCATGGCTATGGCAAACAGGGTTGCCGTCTTTTTGCGGATAATCTCGTAGTAGTCGGCGCGGCTCATCTCGGCATCCCACAGGCGGGAGGATTGCTCTACCTCGCCCTGGCACAGGTCGCGCATGGCTATGGCCATCTTGCGGCAAAACTTGCTGCCGCCAATCTCTGTACCCATCACAATAGCCTGCGCCATGAGGGTATCGCCCAGCAACACGGCCAACTCATTACCCCATAATGCGTTGGGGGTGGGTTGGTCTCGGCGGGTGTCTGCCTTATCCAGCACATCATCGTGTATGAGCGATGACATGTGGGTCATCTCCAGCAGCGCGGCAAATACTATATGCTCTCTCTTAATACCACCCGTGGCAGCGGCTGTAAGCAGCACCAAGCCCGGGCGCAGCATTTTGCCCTGCCCGCGGCATACACGCCGCATGTACTCGCGCACGTGCGGGTCAAAATTTTCCGTCTGTGCGGCAATCTCATCCCTCACCTTCTGAAGCTCTTTATTGATGAGCTTAAGGTGTGTTTTCTTTTCGCGTAACTTACTGAAAAAAGGGATGGCCATTATAGTGGTGTTATAAATGTTGGCCGAGGCCACGTGGGGCTCGCGCGCGCCGATTGTAACAGAACTTACTCCCTTTTGCAAGATAAATCACTTATACTGACTATAAAGTATGTTCTTTCAATCTCACCCACCCTTAATACCTGCATCAGGGCACTTTATATCGAGCAGTTGCGTATCCCTCTACCTTAATACTAACAGATTCGCCTGTTTCAAAGGCCCAATCCATTTCCAACATACCTACTTCGTGTGTTTGATGAGGTGCCAGAGAGAAAGAATAGGATTTTTTCTGATTTTGAGTATCATTGCTGACCGTCAACAAACAGCTCAGGTGTGCAGTGTTTGATGTATTGGTGACACGAAGCACCTGTCCCTTAAACATCAAGGAGTCACGAAATGACACTTGTATCGGAGCATCTTCTTTTAGAATCGAGGTATCGCATGATGTGAATAAACAACAACATATCATGACCAAGATAGCAAATAAATTTTTCATATTATGTATTTTCTATTTTATGTGTGCGCTTTTTACCGCAAGCTTCTATAAGCCCTTACACAAATCTACATGAGGCAGTTTTCGTTGTCAACTCTATTCGATATTTCTTTTTACTCGATTTGCGTTTAGGGTTGACAAATGATACTCCCGAATAAATTACAAACTAACGTAAAACGCACAAATATCCACGGTGCATCGGCGTTAGGTGTCATGCACCTGATTTATCTTGCCAAGGCGAGTTAATATGCTATACTTTTGGGCATGAAAGCACACCATTTCATTGCCGCTGCGCTACTTGCAGCCCCTTTCAGCAACGCTGCGCAAGAAGTACCCTTCACCGATGAAGCAGCCAACTCCCTTGAGGCTGCCATGATGCAGCAAAACCTGAGCGATTTTGTAAGAGTAGCCACCTCGCTCTGCCAAATTATGGAGTCGGTTAACGACCAAGCAAGCGCAGAGGCTGCCCTGCCCCTCATCCGCACCCGCTTCAGCTTGCTTGAGGAGCTTTCCTTCGGCGTCTCCTACATCCCCCAAGAGCAGGTAGAACAGGCATTGACGGCTGCCGGCATTACCCCCGAAAGTTTGGAAAAAGCCTTCACCAAACTAATTGAAAATAAATTTTATGGCTGTGCAGAGCTGGCTGAGCTCTTCGGTTACTCTCAAGCCGCCCTGCTCGAGCCAGGTGAAGTTACCCCTGAGCTACTGCAAACTCTGGGTGCCGAGCTGGTAGCCCGCTTGGGCGATAAGGTAGCAGCCATCAGCGGTGGCCCCGGTTTCACAGAGCAAACCGCATGGATAATGGGTACCGATATCAATAACCTGGACCTCGTACCCGTCATTATGGAGGCCCTGCCCGGCGCAGAAAAAGAAGACCAAAACTTGGTCTATACCGAGGAAGGCCCCATCTATGGCCGCATGACCTTTGCGCTGCCCTATCAAGGTAAGGCTTACCGCCTGCAAATGTGGTTCGATGTTACCGAAATCATCAAAGCCGAAGAGGCTGCCCAAGCCCAACAAGAGCCGGTGGAAGAGGAGCCCCGCCCCGTGGTTGTTGAAGAAACCGAGCCCGTAGTTGTTGCAGAAGAGACAGTACCCGCTGCTGCACCGCAACAAATGCTGCCGCAGCCCGAAACCCTCACCATCTACAGTGCAGAAGAGAAATCCGCAGCCGTCAAACACTACATGCAGCAGGCTTCTAAACTGGCTGATATTCTGGCCGGCGTTACCGATAAAGCCTCTGCAGATGCCGCCGCCCCGGCAGTAGATGCCATCATCAAAGACACCCTCAAGGTAGCAGACATTCTCCGCCAAGCTTCTCAAATGGATATCTTGGAGGAAATGGAAAAGAACGGCGACCCGTTCCAAAAGCTCAGCCCGCATTTGGAGCGTATCCTCGAGGCCGATTTCTATGGGTCCGAGCTGCTTCAATCTGCTATTGATCAATAATTAACCTACTCTGCTACCACAGATTTTTCCATACAAGTGCTGTGTTGTAAAACACGGCACTTGTTTTTGTTTACTCTTTTTGTTTTTCTCAACGCCAATAGGCGGATATATCAACCCATTGCTCAACGAGGTACTTTTTACCTTCGTAAAGAATGGTGTTGGCGGTGTAGAGATATGTTTTACCGTCAATCTCCAGGCGGTCTTGGTTAAATTCCACCACGGGGAAGCGTTCTTCATCGGCATAGATGAAAAACAACAGGCGCACCACTGCGGCGGGGGCTTGCGACAGCTCTGCACCGTCTACCACCCATGCCGTTTCGCGGGTAAAACCGGGGCCTTCAAAAATATAAAGCTTATCCATAGGCAGCAAGCGCCTGTGGATATTTTTAGCGTGTTCCTGAAAAGCCGCATAAAGGGCCGGATTCTCTTGTACCGGTATGGCTGCTGCAGTTGCGGGCTCTGCATGGCTTACAGTGCACACAGGCGCACTCAATAAAGCAATGGCACTGGCTATCATAGACAACAGTATAGCATATTGAGCTTGCAGGGCAAGAAAAAACGGGGTCTTATAGCGCTAGCGGGGGTATAGGCCAAGGCCGGCATTACTCCACCACCTCGGCATAATCATCATTGATGAAGAGGGGGGCGTACTCGGGCTCTTCGGAGAAGCCGGAGGGTGCAGCCTCTGTGGGTTCTTCAACAACCTCGGCGTAATCATCATTAACGAGGGCATCTGCCGTACTGTGGTGGGTACACAACAAACGCGGGGTGGAGAAATCTACCATGGTATCCGTATAAGCGGTATGTTTGGCCTCGCACCCGGCATGAGCAAGCCCACCACTGACATGACAAAGGCGTAGCCCCACGTGGCGCCCCTCGGACGGCGTGGTGCGTATTTCACCCATTTTATAGCCGCGGCGCTCGGCACACTGCATGGCGCCCACCCAAAGCGGCAGGGCAACAGTGCCGCCATAGGCTTTATCCGCAATGGTGACGGGGCGGTCAAACCCCACCCACACGGCAGCCGTAAGCTCTGAGGTATAGCCGCAGAACCACGCGTTTTTATAGGCATTGGTAGTACCGGTTTTACCGCCGCAAGGTTTATCAAAGCCCAAGTGCACCACATTGGCGGCAGTACCGCCTTTTTTGGTGATGGATTGCAGAATTGCTGAGGTAGCGGCGGCGGTACGTTGGCTGTACACTGTGGTAGCAGATGATTGATTCTGCCAAATGACACGGCCCGAGGAATCCGTGATGCTCTCAATAATGTACGGCGTGGGGCGCACTCCGCCATTGGCAAAAGCAGTATAAGCAGAGGCAACCTCGAGGGGGGAGGCCTCCCACGTACCCAAATAAATGGTGGGGCCCAGCCATTGGGGCGGCCCGCAGAAACCGGAGCGCAAGGCTGTATCTACCACGTTTTGAAGCCCGGCACGGGCGCCGACACGCACCGACATGGTGTTGCGGCTTTTCAGCAGCCCCCAAGAAGCAGGCTTAAGCCCCACATAGCGACCATCTGCATTGCGGGGGCTCCACTTTTTGGCGCCGGGTATTTCCCCCGGTTTAAGGCGGTCGTCAGATATCAGGCTATCGGGGCTGCCACCGCGCTCAAAAAAGGTTGCATATACCAAAGGCTTGAAGAGCGAACCTACTTGGCGGCGGCATTGAATGGCACGGTTGAGAGGGGATTCTCCACTGTCTCTACCCCCCACTACGGCCAATAGGGCACCGGTAGCGTTGTCAATGATGACGCACGCCGCCTGCACATATTTGGGGGCGGGGATAATGGCGTTGGGGTCAGACTCCCGCATTTGTTGCACCATGGCTTGATACTGCGCGCGTGTTTGGTGCCCATAGTGTTGCAAGCCTTCGATATTGGTTACAAGGCGCAAGTCCATGTCGCGCATGACTTCATCTTGCAAATTGAGGTCGAGGGTGGTTCTGACAATAAGACCACCGGAGTATAGGGCTTCTTCTTTGACGCGCTGCCCGTTGGCATCCAGCATGGTCAGAATATGGTCCACCTCAGAGCGGATGAGGTCCAACGAGTAATTATCATAACCGCGGGGCTCGGGGCGGCGGGTAACAATGGGCTCGTTAACAGCCTGTTCGTACTGGTTATGAGTAATTTTGCCGTGGTCTCTGAGCAGTACCAAAACTTTATCTCGCTGCACTTTGGCCGCAGCAGGGTTGCGCAAAGGTGAACACTCGTTGGGGTTGCAGACAATACCGGCCAACAGGGCGGCTTCGCCTATGGTAAGCTCGGACGGGTCTTTACTGAAATAGCCATACGATGCCTGCTTAATACCCAAATAGGTATGACCCCAAAACACGCGGTTGAGGTAGCACACCAGAATGGTTGCTTTATCATAGGTGGCTTCAATGCGGCGCGCCAGCACCACCTCGGTAAGTTTACTGTCCAGATTTCGCTCTACATGCTTATAGGTATTTTTGGCCAACTGCATGGTGATAGTGGACGCACCCTGGGTGGCATGCCCGTGTTTGAACACCTGACCTATGGCGCGCAGCACACCGCGCGGGTCTACCCCGCCGTGCTCCCAAAAGGAACGGTCCTCCTGCAAAACAATGGCATCTATAAGATATTGCGGCACTTCTGACAGAGAGGATATGCTGCGGCGATTTTCACCATGCAAGGTGCCGATTTCCAGCCCGGTGCGGTCCAGCACAATACTGCGCTCGGGCATACGTAATACTTGTGTAATATCATACCGCCCTGCCTTAACCGTGTATATACATACCAGCACGGCCAGCAAAAAACCGCCTACAAAACATAAACACAACAAGATGCGTAACGGCCACATGATGAAGCCCGGCAAATTGCGGGTCAGGAAAAACACCAAGCGAATGGGGAAACCGAAGAAAAGCCACAAGCCTTTCCAAAAGCCGGTACCTTTGGGTGGGGGCTTGGCAACATCTTGCCAAGGGTTATGATCCGGTCCCTCATCAGCAGGGGGCGGCGCTTCTTCCTCAGCGGGCTCGTCGTCGGGCACCTCCCAATAAGAGCGGCGGCGAGCCGGTTTGGCCGGCTTTGCGGGCTCTTCATACACCGGTTCATCCGGTGGCGGTGGTTGCGGAGCTGCGGCCTCTTCGGGCTCCGGCTCGGGGTAAAACAAATCGGGCTCAGGGGCACGGCGAGGTTTGCGCCGCGAGGGCAATGGGCGCCCCTGCGGCTCATCGTACTCACCGGGTTTGTACCTGGCACACATAATGGATTGGGTATAAAGTGCAGCAGAGCCTGAAGAGGTGGCTCTGCTGCGAACTGAAGGTGCTTAATGCGGTGGCAGAGCCCCACACCATGGTAACTTATTCGGACTCAGATAAACGCTGAAGTTTAATAATACCGGCGCGGCGCAGCTCATCGTTAGCGCTTTCTGCGGCAGAGGCATCCATATAAATACGGTAGGGGGGCTTGTTGATGGAAAGCTCTACCATGCCGGAGGCCGTGGGGGTTTGCAACAATGTTACAAACTCTTCAAAGCTGTGCGGTTCTACGCCGTTCACCTTTTCCACAATGGTAAAGCTGCAGGTATCGTACCCGAGCGTAGCTTTGGTGGGCACAACAATGGACAAAGCCGTTAACTCTTGGAAACCGCGTTTTTTGAGTTCCTCTTCTTGTTCTTCCAAGCGCATGTACTCAATAGGCAATGCCTTGAACTCAGCTTGCACGGCGGCCATGTAATCAGAGGTAAGGGGCTGGAACACCAAACCACCCCAAATAAAATAGCGCGGGGCCTCCCCCTCTCGCTCTTTGGCGATAAGTGCTTTTTGCTCAGCATCGCGATTAAGGGGCAGCACGGTCTCGTGCTCTTGGCCATCGCGGCTGTATGTGATGGTAAGCGTTTCTCCCAACGGTTTGAGATAACGCACGGCGGTGGTGACGTCAAGCATGCCATACAAAGGCAGCTCGCATCTGCCGCGGTTATCCACTTTGATACCCTCTACAGAGGTAAGCACGTCTCCCACTTGCAAACCGGCGGCAGCGGCTGCACTGCTGGGCTGCACCTTGCTGATGTATACACCCGTGCGCTCATCGTCAAACTTCAGGTAGCGGCGGAATACGGGGTCTGTCAATTCTACAAAATTAACACCCAACACCGGCATGCCCTTGGGGGCATCTGCCGCAGCACTCAGGAAACGGCTGATAAGCTCGGCATTGATGACTTTGAGTTGACGTGTTGCAGCATTGAACCCACAAGAAAGGCCAACCAATTTGCCATCTTTCACCACGGGGGCGCCATGGGTATAATTGGAAGGCACAACTTGATCTGCACGCATCTGGATACGGGGCAGCCCGTGGTCAGAGGTACCGATTTCTCCCTGCAAACCTATGGCAACTGCTTTTTTGCCATCGAGCGTGCAATGTATATGGGCTGCATCTGTGTAGCCGAGAGGCTCGCCAACACTAAGCGGTGCGCGGTCTGCAAAGATGGTGGCCTCGGCCTCGCCATCTACCACCAGTAGGCCCAAATTGAGGTCCGAGTCATAGCGCAACACGCGTGCCGGC
Source organism: Akkermansia sp. (assembly GCA_045124875.1). Lineage (GTDB taxonomy): Bacteria > Verrucomicrobiota > Verrucomicrobiia > Verrucomicrobiales > Akkermansiaceae > Akkermansia. The sequence goes on along the minus strand of JBGVMR010000005.1, from coordinate 7,565 downwards.
ACGGTGCGAGAAGCATCGGGCAGGCTTATTTCCACATAATTGGCCGTATCTAAGTTAGCGCCGAGCGTCAGCACTTTGCCCTCCCCAAGATAAACACCGGTGAGCTTGACGGACGAGGCGGCTTTTTTCTCCCACGGCATGAGGCGATTGTACTCTTGCACCGTAAGAGAAACGGTAAGTAGAGATTCAGAAGCATCCGGCATTACAGTGGCCTCCGGTGCTTCTGTAGCCTCCGGTGCTTCTGTGGCGGGTTCGGCCACAGGAGCAACTGTTACCGGGTCCTTAATCTCCGGTTGTGCAACAGGTGCCTGCACTTGTTCCGTTTTGGCAGGCTCCTGCTTTTTATCGCCCTTTTTGGCAAGCGCCGTGCGCTCGGTGGGCTCGCAGCTGCTCAAAACCAACCCCGAAAGAGCAATGATTAAAATTCGACGATACATAATCTATAGAATGATAAGAGTTATTTAAGGCGGGCAGGAGCCGGCACACTGTAGCGCTTATTGATGCGCTCATTTGCGGCATCTATCTCAGCATTATCAATAATCAACGGGCGGGGAGAATCCGCAAACTCAATGACGGTATACGGGGGCCTGTTACCATCCTCAGGGTAAAGAAGCGTGTACAAATGGTCCAAGCCCTTCACCTCTACACCGTTAACTTTTGTTACCATGCGGGTACCATACGAGGTGTAGCGGGCATTTACCTCATCTTTAAGCACTTTGGTAACAAGCACCATATCCTGCTTTTCCTGAGAATCACCATTCTTCAAAAAGTCTTCCACATCCACATTGAGCGTGGTGAGGCTGATTTGATGAGCCGCAACAACATTGCGGTGCAAGGGCTGGAACACCAAGCCGCCGAAATGCACGTAACGCGGCATGCAATCATACTCTTGAGACAAGATGGCATCGGGGGCATAGGGTTTGAGCTCTACCTCAACATCAAGCTGTTCGCCATTGCGTTGAATACGCATACGCAACTTATCCCCCTTGAATGAACGCTCGGCCAACTCTTCGAGCATGACTCGCTCGCCGTCCAGCTCAATCATGGCAGAGCGGTCTACGGGTAAATCATTGATGGCAAGCAACAAATCACCGGGTTGAAGCACGCCATCGCAAGAGCCACCCTTCACCACGCGCCCGACTAACACACCGGGTGAGCTCTCTGCCAAACCATAGTGTTTGCGCATGGCGGGGTTGGTAAGCGGGAAAAACTCTACCGCCAAATCCACATACTTATCATAGTGGCCGTCTTCCACATCTTTAAGGAAGCGCTTGATGACGGGCATCGGTATCATATACCCCGTGGAGTTTGCCTGCATAAGACCTTGGAAAGCAACACCGACAACCTTATCACCCATCAACACGGGGCCACCGCTGTTGCCGGGGTTGATGGCGGCATCTATCTGCACGGTAAGGTGACTCTCACTTTGGGGGTGAGAATATACCGTGGTATCAATGCGTGAAACAATGCCACGGGTTACGGACAGGCGGCTACCACCGATAGGATACCCCACAGCGCGCACCTCGTCCTCCAATTTCGGCAATTGATCGCTGAACTGCAAGCAGGGCAACTCTGCAAAAGCTTCTACGTCCTCCGTCACCTCTACCAAAGCAAGATCAGCATCATGCGCAACATGCTTAACGCGTGCCGCATATTTACGGGCATCACCATAGGGAGACACGGTGATGCGCTCTGCATTTGCCACCACGTGCGCATTGGTCATAAACAACCCGGGAGATACCATAAAGCCGGTACCGTTACCTGCGCCGAACTTACCGCTCTTCCACGGCGTTGCATAATCAGGCTGGCGAATGGCTACTTCTATTTTTACAATCCCTTTGTAGGCATCCACCGCAGATTTATTGGCAGTTGCAACTACCGGCTGCGTTTCCTCCACAACGGGCTCAACAGCCGGTGCAGGTGCCGGGGGGGCGACTACAACAGGCTCTGCAGCGGGGGCAGGGGCCGGGGGGGCGACTACAACAGGCTCTGCAGCGGGAGCAGGTGCCGGGGATTCCACGACAGCAGGCTCTGCAGCAGGGGCAGGTGCCGGGACTTCTACAGCGGTGGGCTCTGCGGCGGGAGCAGATTCAGCCGGAGCGGGTTCAGCAGGGGCAACAACTTCCGGTTGCGGGGCAGGTACAGCAACCTCGCAGGCCACCCCTTCGGGCTCTGCCATCACAGGAAGCGTTACAAAAAAAGCAACAGTAGCAGTTCTCTTAATCACGCGGATATTATGAACAAATGGGCATTACAAGTCAAGATTAAAGCTCCGCAAGAAGCATCGCAAACATCAAAAAACGCTTGCACATGCAAGAATGTAGAGGTATGATGACGCAACAATGAGAACCACCGGCACCACTCGCACGCTGCTTGCACTGCTCCGCATAGGGCTGGGCCTGTTTTTTGTCGTCAATTTCTTTTTCAAATTGAACCCGAAATCAATGGGGGACAACGCTCAATTTTTGACAGATTGCGATATACTGCCGGAGTCTTTCTCCATGCCGCTCACCTGCTTGGGCACCACAATGGAGTTGGTAGTCGGCGTATGCCTACTTTTCAACAAACATTATCGCGGCGCAAGTCTTTGGGGTACGGTCATGACAGGCGTATTTTTCTTACTATACGCCCAAGCATGGGCCCGCGGGCTGAGCCTGAGTTGCGCATGCACAGGCGCTACCCAAGAAGTAACCAATTACCCCATGGATACCGGCCTGCGTTTGATACTGTTGGGCAGCATGCTGCTGCTTGTGTGGGATTCTCGGCGCAATACCCCCGGTCGCCACAAAAAAGCCCCTAAGTTTGACTTCTCGGACGCATAAATAACCTACACTCTCCGGCATACGGGAAGCGAGTCTACCCACCGCACAACACAACCGAAAGGGAGCGCACACCCCTTTTTTTCCCGACACAATACGACACCTCAACTAAAAAGCAAAGATTACTTTTTAGTAGAGGGCTTTACTTTCTTAGCATACTTATCCTGATACTCAGACATGATACTCTTAGCCTTATCAGGATTTTCCTTAATACGAGCAAGAATTTCATCTCTAAGCGCGCGAGCTGCCTCTAAAGCGCCTTGCTCTCCCTCATAAGCAGCATCAGCAAAGTATTTCGTGAACATCATACCCTTGCGGCTAATGCACACGCGCCACCCCAAAAAAGAAGTTTTCTCTCGCGTATAACGAGTTAAGTTTTTCATTGAAGCATTCATGATGTAACTCTATAAAGAAGCTGTCGACATAATACAGCCCCCGTTAGATTATGTCAAGATAAATCATCATGAAAATCAAAGAATTTCATAGCATCATTGCATAAGCGGTACCCCTATACAATCAGCGCAACTAACCACACCTATTAGGTGTAACACACCTAATACGAATTGCATCAATAAACAATCCGGTTAAGATGGAAACATGACCTCATTGCACCTGATAACTTTCCGCTGCCGTCACGACTTATTCACCCGTTTGGCACAATTCGCGACACAACGCGGCATCGACCACACCTCCACACTCAAACTGGCACTGCATTACTACTTGAACAAGCAAGGACTTTGAATAAGTAAACAGACCCGAAAGAGCCTTGACAACGCGCGCGTGCTCATGTACACTCGCACGTATGCAACAAACAGGCAACAGGGGAGGATACAAAGACAGAAAGGGCTCAACCTACAACCGCAACAACGCACGCAAACCCATAGCACCCGCTCCCAAGCAAGTGAAAGAAACACCGGCACCCGAGGGCAGCGAAAACTGGGTGCGCCCGTGGGTACAGCTCAAGTACTTTACCTACAACCCGGCCGTATTCCCGCGCATGCTCGGCGCCGTCAGCCCCGATGCCGTTGCAGGCGGGCTCATCAACGTGTACGACAAGAACGGCGAGCCCTTCGGCTGCGGGTTCTGGAACCCCAAGAGCCGCACCCCGCTGCGCATGTTCTACCATGGCCCGGAGACCATGGGCGAAAAAGATTTGGAAGCCTCGCTGCGCCGCGCCGTTGAATGGCGCCGCCAAGACTGTGGGTTGGATGCCACCACTTCTGCCTACCGCATTATCCACGGCGACTCCGACGGCATAGGCGGCTTGATAGCCGACCGCTACGGCGACGTGCTCAGCCTTGAGGTAACCACCCTGGGTGTATGGCAACGCCTACCCCGCTGGCTCCCCCTGCTGCACGAGCTGTGCGGCACCACTCGCCATGTGGTCACCGTAGACGAAGGCATTGCCCGCATGGAGGGCATAGACCCCACCACCGCCCCGCCCAGCGAGCCCGTGCACCGCGTGCGCATTGTGGAAAACGGCGTTAACTTTGAAGTAGACTTTGCCAAGGGACACAAAACGGGCTTCTTCTGCGACCAGCGAGACAACCGCCTCAAGCTCTCCAAACTGGTAGCCGGCAAGACCATGCTCGACCTCTGCTGCTACTCCGGCGGCTTCTCCATACACGCCAAACTGCACGGCAACGCCAAAGAAGTAACGGCGGTGGATTTGGATGAAAAAGCCATAGCCATGGCCAAGCGCAACGCCAACATCAACTCGGCAGGCGGCCCGCTGCGCATCGACTTTGTGCATGCAGATGCCTTTGTATACGCCCGCCAAATGGTGCGCAACGGCAAGTTGTTCGACGTCGTGCTGCTCGACCCGCCCAAGTTCGTACTGGGCCGCGATGAAGAAAAAGAAGAAGGCCTTAAAAAATACCACGACCTCAACATGCTGGGCTTGCAGTGTGTGCGCAAGGGGGGCTTATTTGTCACCTGCTCATGCTCGGGCTTGGTATCCCCGGCAGAGTTTGAAAAAACCGTCATAAAAGCCGCTCAGCGCTTGGGTCGCCGCTTACAGATACTGGAGATGACCGGCCCCGGTTGGGACCACCCCTTCCTCTCCACCTACCCCGAAGGCCGCTATCTGAAAGTACTTTGGGCCCGCGTACTGGAGTAATAAACGCACCGCAAGAGAAATGATAGGCACACTGGCACTCGGTTTGGTACTGGCGTTGGCCTTGGGCATGATTGCCCAGCGCATCAAATTATCCCCCTTGGTTGGCTACCTACTGGCCGGCATACTGGCCGCACAGCCATGGTGGGGGCTTACAGACCACCCGCAAGAGGTCATGCACGAGTTCGCCGAGATAGGCGAGGTGCTGCTGTTGTTCGGCGTGGGTTTACACTTTCATTTCAAAGACCTGTTGGCCGTGCGCAAGGTGGCCGTACCGGGCTCGCTGATGTGCATGACCCTATGGACCGGCTGCGGCGCCTTGGTGTACCACGCCTGCGTGCCGGGTGCAGACTGGGTGGCCGCGTTCATCTTCGGCATGTGCGTTTGCGTATCAAGCACCGTAGTGCTCACCCGTGTGCTTGAGGACAGCAAACTGCTGCACACCCCCAGCGGCCATACGGCAGTGGGCTGGCTGGTAATGGAAGATATTTTCACCATCGTGCTGTTGGTGCTGCTGCCCGCCGTCTTCATTCTGCCCGAGGGAGGCACCAAGGCGGTATTCTGTGCAGATGATTTATGGAGCGCCTTGTGGGGCATGGCGTGGAAGCTCGCCCTCATGGTGTTCTGCGTTGCCTTTTTGGGCAAGCATGTTATCTCTCGCGTACTCACCTTTGTATCGCGCAGCAATTCTAACGAGCTGTTTACCCTGGCCGTGCTTACCTGTGCGCTGGGTGTGGCCGTGCTGTCGGCAGAGGTATTCAATGCCTCCATGGTATTCGGGGCTTTCCTGTCGGGCATGGTGGTGGGGCAAAGCAAGTTTGCCAGCCGCGCAGCGAGCGATGCCTTGCCCATGCGAGACGCCTTTGCCGTGCTCTTCTTCGTATCTGTGGGCATGGGTTTTGATGCACCCATGCTGCTGGAGCACTGGAAACTCGCCGTAGGCACCTTGGCGCTCACCCTGCTCTTCAAACCGCTGAGCGCCTACGGGGTGATTCGCCTACTGCGCCGCCCGGGCAGCCTCGGCGTAGTGGTGGGCACCTCGCTCTCACAAATCGGTGAGTTCTCATTCATCTTGGCAGCCTTGGCCGCAAGTGACCGCTTCGGGCTGCTGCCCCCGGGTGCCGTCAATGTCATCACCGGTGTGGCCATTATTACCATCACCCTCAATGTGGGGCTCTTCCGCTTGGTACCCTCCCTCATCCGCAAGATGGAGGCCCGCGGCGTGGGCATGCCCGCAGCAGATGCCTCTGCCCTGCCCGAACCCACCGAGACCAAAGACCGCGTCATTGTGGTAGGCTACGGCCCCTGTGGTAAAATCATCACCAAGATTCTCAATAAATATAATGTCGAGGTTGTGGTGCTTGAGATGAACATCGACACCGTGACCCACCTTGCAACCAAAGGCATACCCGCCATGCACGGCGATGCCCGCCTGCACTCCATCTTGCGCATGGCCGGGGCAGAACACGCCAAGGCCATCATTATTACCGCAGCCGGCGCCCCTGCGGCAGATATTTCTTCCGCAGCACGAGACGTCAACCCGAATATCGCCGTGCTGGCGCACACCACCTACATGCGCAACGCGCGCGATATGCGTAAACAGGGTGCGCAAATGGTGGTTTCCGGCGAAGAAGAGGTGGCTCTCACCCTCAGTTCCATGCTCCTGCGTGGCCTCGGCGCCACGGAAGAGCAAATTCAAAAGGCCCGTGCCGAAAATCGCGAAAAACTCACAGGCACAGCCAATCACCATATGGTCAATATTCTGAATCAATAAATTACACCATCCCCACAAAACCAGCCCGCTATATAAAAGGCGGGCTTTTTTATGCCCTCACTCAATATTTTTTCAACTTTTTTCACTTTTTTACAAAAAAAAGCTTGCATTACTCTCCGCAATCCGCTATAATGCCCCCGCACCCCTCCCACGGAGGAGAGCAAAGGCAAGGAGCGGTAGCTCAGTTTGGTTAGAGCGCAGCCCTGTCACGGCTGAGGTCGCGGGTTCGAGCCCCGTCCGCTTCGTACAACAAAAAAGGATACTCATTCGAGTATCCTTTTTTGTTGTCTACGCGCCGGCTCTCACCCATCACCTCGTCAAGTGACCTTGGCCCCCCAAGCGTCGCGGATGAGGTAAGGAAGCACAGTGTGCTTCCTTCCGACAAGCCGAGCAGACACCCCTGCGAGGGCACCGCTTGCTTGCAAGCGGCTTGGAGGGCGGACGCGGGTTCTTCGAGCGAAGCTCGACGCGCATATTTGACCGCCACTCATTCGAGTATCCTTTTTTGTTGTCTACGCGCCGGCTCTCTCCACTACCTCGTCAAGTAACCTTGCCCCACCAAGCGTCACCCGACTTCGCCGCAAAGCGGCTACGTCGTGGCAAGCGGGAGGGGCTTCGAACACAGCCCGACATGTATACGGTTGCTATTGTCACCCACATATGGTGAACAAAGCTCCTTTGTTCACCACTTTTTATATAACGCTCCGTTAAACTTTTCGGTTGATAAATCGGAGTTTGTCGGGCAGAATCATCCGAGCGTAAGCGAGGCGAATTCCTTAGCCCCGCAAACGCGGGGCGGCATATGGTAGCCCACGGTGGAGCTGCGTCAGCAGCGAAACCGTGGGTTATAATGATA
>JBGVMR010000004.1:0-54494 GCA_045124875.1 Akkermansia sp. | reverse complement strand
TGCAAAACAAAAACGGCACATCTTATGATGCACCGTTTTTGTTTTGAGAGCGGATGATGGGATTCGAACCCACGACATCAACCTTGGCAAGGTTGCGCTCTACCACTGAGCTACATCCGCGTGGAGGCTTGCGCCTGATATGGAGAGCGGATGATGGGATTCGAACCCACGACATCAACCTTGGCAAGGTTGCGCTCTACCACTGAGCTACATCCGCATGGAGGCTTACGCCTGTTATGGAGAGCGGATGATGGGATTCGAACCCACGACATCAACCTTGGCAAGGTTGCGCTCTACCACTGAGCTACATCCGCGATTTATTTTGTGGTATGTACTCGCATTGACAGCGAGGACGGCGCTATTATACACATTCGTACGCGCTTGGCAAGACTTTTTTGTGAAAAAAACGTGATTTTTTTGCGAGAAGGAGGGCATGAGGGTAAAAAAAGGCAGTGAGTGGAGGTGTAGACGTTGAAATACGGGGTGAAAGAGTAGATTTGACTTGCAAGGGGGCGGGGTGCTTGGTAAACTGCGTTGCGTAGTCATGAAAATCAACGGACAGTTTTTTGTGCTTATGGCGGCTCTGTGCGGGGTAACGCTCAGTTCCTGTGTATTGCAGCGTCAATTATTATCTGCGGATGAGGCTGCAGTGCAAGAGCTGTGTAAAATGGGGCTGGTGGAGAATGCGGAGGAGGTGAACAGCAAGCGCTTGCCCAGCGGTGCTACTTTGTTGATAGATGCTGCCGAGAAGGGGGATGTGGTATTGGTGGATACCTTGTTGCAGGCAGGTGCCAACCCGGATGGTCGCGGGTATTCCATTAATGCCGTGCCGCTTACGCGTACGCAGTCGGAGGCTGTGGTCAAATCTCTCATTGGTGCGAATGCAGATGTGAATGCCACGGATGATACGGGCACAACCCCGCTTAGCCGCGCATTGAGTACGGAAAACCGTGGTGGTGTGGAGCTGTTGTTGCAGGCCGGTGCCTCTGTGGTGACGGCGCCGCCGGCAGATTCGCCCTTGTTGGCCGTGCGAGATGTGCAGATGGCTGCCCGTTTGGTGGAAATGGGGGCCGATGTGAATTGCGCCTCCGCCCGTGGGGTAACGCCGTTGATGCGAGCCGTGGCAAGAGATGATAAAGCTTTGGTGAGATTTTATTTGGAACATGGCGCAGATGCCAAAGCGGTGGATGCCGCGGGTAACACGGCTTTGCACAGTGCGCGCTCTGCAGATGTGGTGAAGCTTTTGTGTGAGGCCGGGGCAGATGCCACGGCTGTGAACGCTAAGGGCGAAACGGCGCTTTTTGATATTTTGCATACGCCGGAAACCGTGCAGGCCTTGGTGACTGCCGGGGTGCCGCTTGATGTGATTTCTACGGAAACCGGCATGACGGCGCTATTGGCTATGCTGGCCGATGATCGCGAGGATGATGCGGCTATTCTGACGTTGATACGCGCGGGGGCAGATGTGCAGGTACGCACCCCCAAGGGGGAGACAGCCTTGCAACTGGCACAACAGCGTAAAAGCAAGCGGCGTGTAGCTATTATCCGTGCGCTGATGGGGCGTGGTATGCGTTAAACAGAAGGCTCTGTTAACATTTACAGTTGATAGATGAATAAAACCTGTTAATTTTAATTTAGCGGGCAGATGGCGCCTGCCTCGGCGAAGCCCGCAGGGCGAAGACGGGAGCGAAGCGAACCGAATTCAAGAGCCCCGTGATAGCGGGGCGACGGACCAGTAGCCACGTGGTGTAGCTGCGTCAGCAGCGGAACCCGTGGTAGTGGTAGAACAGAATCTCGGAGCCCGAAGCAGCAGCGCTGCTGAGGCCGACAGCAGGGTAGCATCCCACCATAAGTATTGTTTATTCATTTTTTTTTCATGCGTTGTTGTTTAATAATAATACGGTTTTTATCTGAGCTTACTAACGCAAAAACAGGAGCGTGGCGTGCTGTCGGCCTCGACGCCTTCGCTACGCTTAGGCTTCTCGGACTCCGATTTTATTTTCATCTTACCCCGGGTTCCGACGCTGACGCGGCTGCACCCGGGGCTAATAATCTATCGCCTCGCATACGCGGGGCTCAAAAATTCGGCTCACTTTCGTTCGCATATAACACCCCGCTAAACTCCGATTTACCAACCGGGTTTAACAGTGCGAAACGACAAAGCGCTTTATTTTAGCTTGGGGCGGTAGTGGCCCGTGAGCTCGTAGGTAAACAAGTCGTCCTCTTCTTGGGTGCCGGCGCCTATGTTGTGTATAATGAGCGGCACGCCGTCCTCATTTTTGCGGTCGCTTACAATCATAATGTGCGGCAGCGTGCCACCCAGCAGGCAGGTGACAATGTCGCCGGGTTGATAATCTGCCGGGTTTTGTGAGACGGGGAGGCTCCACCCCTTGCGCTTGAAGAACGTTTGCAGGTTGGGTACGCGGCGGTGGTCTATGTTTTTATCGGGGCGCTTGAGCCCCCAATTTTTGCGGCTGGGGTAGGCAGAGAAGTTTTTCTGCATGTCCTCATGCACCTCTTTTTGCAGGTCGAAGTTGAGTTGGCGCAGGGCGCGGATGACAACATCTGTGCATACGCCGCGGTCTTGCGGTACATCACCCCCGGGGTATTTCAGTGAGACGTATGCGGGGTCATACTCAACTGTAACCCCAATTTGTTGGCGGGCCAAGGCGGGCAGGCGGTTGTCTGCATGCAAGCAGCCGGTTAGCGTAAGCAAAAGGCAGAGAAGGAGGGACTTGTTCATTTCCTCTTTTTATTGTTTTTAGTGGGTTCCGGTTGGGGAAGGGTGATGGGTTTATCGTACACCGGTCGGTAGTGGCCGGTGATGGGAAACTCGAAGAGGTCGTCATTTTCCTCTGTGCCATTGCCGGAGTTATGAATCACTTTGGGCACGCCGGTTTCTGCGTGTTTGCGGTCGCTTACAATCATGATGTGCGGGCGGCCGTGCGCGGCATCGAAACAGGTGACGATATCGCCGGGTAGGTAGTCTGCCGGGTTGTCAGTGGGTGTCTCTGTTACGCTCCACCCTATGCGCTCAAAGAAAACCTCAAGGTTGGGCACGCGGCGGTGGTCTATGCTGGGGTCTGCCGCACGCTGGCGCCACAATTTGCGCCCGGGGTAGCGGCGGAAATTGTCTTTGATATCCGTATGCACCAGTTCTTGCAGGTCAAGCCCTTTGAGTCGCAGGGCGCGTATGACAACATCGGTACACACGCCGCTTTCCATGGGTACATCGCCCATGGGGTATTCCAAATCAACATAATCCGGAGAATAACCCACGGTTACACCAATTTGTTTGCGAGCCAAAGCCGGCAGACCGTTTTGATCTTCCACCATTTGGATAATGTTGACGCTTACCGGTTGCGGTGCCGCCGGTTTGGACGAAAAAAACAGCTTTGCCATCGGAAGGATGGAAAGTAAAATGCCTACCGTAATCGCTTTAATCCACTTTTTCTTCCTCATGTGTTAGTTGGGCGATTTTCGTTTTTCTTACGGCGGTCGGCATGGTTGCCGCTCATGCCGGATTGGCGTTCTTCCGCGCGTTGTTTCCAGAGGGGGATGTCAGATTTTCTCGCTTTTCGTTGTTTTTTTGCTGCCTGTTTCTCGGCATGGCGAGCGCGTTCTTGGGCAAGACGTTGCTCTTTTTCGTGTGCGAGCCGTGCTTCCTCGATTCTTTTTTGAATGCGAGAGGAATGCGCCGAGCCGGCAGGGGTGATGGTCCACGGGCCAATGCCGCCGGACTCCGTGATGGGCAGGCAGAGCATGTCCGGGTCTATAAAGCGGATTTGGCGGTAGAGCAGGTCTTTGATGGTGGCTAACAGGCTTTTGGGCGGGAAAAGCCCGGTGCGTGCCAGTTCTATGGTGAACGCAATGCGTATACGCTTGGCTTGCAAGCTCATGCGTGCAATGTCGCGCAGCGATGTGCCCTCTGCCGGTTCTTCCTCCGGGGCGCAAAGGGCGGCCGTGCGCAAGAGGAAAAGGCAGTCTCTCACCTTGCGGCAAAGCTTTTCTACCAAGTCTTTTACCTTGGGGCGGGCGTTGAATCGGTAGTCTTTTACCTCTACCAGCCACAGCTCTTTTTTGCCGGGATGGTACAGCACAAAGTCCATCTCTTTGCAGCTGTTGCAAAAGTTTTGGGCGTGGTGAGAATAGAAGGGCGAGCACTCAAAACGGCACACGTGGTAGCCCGCCTCAAAATTGAAGCGGTGTACGCCTTCTACACAACTGGTACCGGGTTGAAACACGCTCAGGCTTCCTCCACGGGGTTGTAGTTCATATTAAGGTAGCGGTCTGCCTGTTCCATCTCGGCGTCCAGGCTGTCGATGTGGTCAATTTCATCCAACGAGTTGCCGGCAGAGGTGCGCACCCCGAGGGAGGTGGAGTTTGCCGGCTGCATGCCGAAGTAGCGGCGACTTATTTTGGCATGCTTCTTTTCTGCCAGTTGAATAACCAATTCTCTGAGCAGGAAGAGACTGTGTGTGGTGAGCATAACCTGCACCCCGGCATGACACAGCCCCATCAAGATGCGTACCAGCAGGGGCAGATGGCTGGTGTTGAGGTTCATTTCGGGTTCATCCCAAAACAGCGAGGTGCCGGCGCGCACGGTGCCGTTGCCTATCAGCAGCCCCAGCGTGCCGATACGTTTGAAGCCCTCTGCCACCAAGTTGAGCTCCAGTGGCTCTTGCCCCATGCGTTGCAGATAAAAACGCCCGTTGAGGCGTTGCAATCTCCCCGACAGCAAGGCCTCTATCTCTTTTATCACGTATTGAAGCGGGGCGGATATAGCGCTTCCGCTCGGTTCTTCTTCCAACGCGCGGCAGAGCTCCCAGCTGGCAGAGTCCAGCAGCTCCGGGTAGCGCTTGCCGGCTTGCATGTAGCAGGGGTAAATGGAGAGTACCTCTCGCGGTGAGATGAAAACGGCGTTTTCGCTCAGAAAACGTTGCGGCAATTTGTTGATGTGTAGCCCCTCTTCCTCGTTATCTGCCTTAAACCCGAAGCTGAGGTCGGCAGAGCCGAGGGGCACTTTGTACCCCTCCAGCGAGGCTTTGATGTGCGCGGTGGCATTGCCGCGGTTGCGCGCCGTGAGCGAGGTGAGGTTGTGGGTGCCGTAAACGCGCAGCATGTCTTTGCGCAGGCGTTTTTCTTCTGCCCACACCTCAGGCAGTTCTCGGCGTGCGCCGTCGCACCCCCATTTGGTAATGGCGTAGCACAGTTTCATGAGGTGGCTTTTACCGGAGTCGTTGCCGCCTACAATAATGTTAAGCCCCGGCACAAAGGAGAATGACTCCTGCTTGGGGAAAACCGTGACTCCTTCCACTACCAGTTTGCGAATCATAGCATGAGGCGGTGTTATCAGCCACGGATGACGTAGCCATCTCTGCGGGGCTTGGCGGGGGCAATGCCTCCCTCTGCGGCGTAGCCGAGTATGCAGATGGCCAAGCCGTCGTACTTGTCTTCCACACCCCAATTTTTCTTGATTTCCTGCCCCTCGGGCAATTCAAACATGGCCCTGCCGCGGTTGATCCAGCAAGAGGCAACGCCCACGGCGTGGGCTGCCAGCATGAGGGTGCCCATCATCAGAGAGGCATCCAAAATGCCGTTCTCATTGCTGCCGTCTGCAAAAACGATGACAGCTGTGGGGGCTCCGTACATGGGGTCGCTGTCCGTGCCCATGATTTGGGCGTTCAGGCGAGAGAGCTTGCTGAGCATGTCGGCATCTTGCACGACCACCATTTGCGGGGATTGCTTGCCGCGGCCCGTGGGGGTCCAGGTGGCAGCTTCAAGAATGGCGTTCAGCTGCTCATCGGTAATTTGCTCGGGCCGGTATTTGCGGCAGCTGCGGCGGGTGCGTATGTCTGTAAGTGTTTCTTGCATGGCTTAATTTGTTTTGTTTGTGTATGTTTTCCAATCTTTTACCGTAGAGGCGTGTCCGCTGTGTACAACATTGCCTTTGGCATCAACCACAACGATGTAGGGCAGGGTCGTAACATCGTTGGGGGCGCCGGGAAGCTTGGCGCGGTCTTCGCTCTCATACATCACGGCAGGAAAGGGTATGGAGAAAAGTTCGATATAGCGTAAGGCGCCCTTAACAGAGCGATCATGGCACAGCAAGATTACCTCCACATGGTTGTCTTTGCGCATTTCTTCATATGCTGCTATGACGGAGGGTATGTAACGGCGGCAGGGCCCGCACCAGTATGCAGAGTTAACGTACATGTAGTAGGCTGCATCGGTGTCCGGCTGAGCCTCTGTCAAAAACTGTATCTGTTGAGCCGCCTTGGCCATGGCCGTGGGGGCTTGGCTTTGTTCGGGTTGCGGGGCTTCTTGAGCTTGCAGTGTGAGGGTACATGTGCAAGCGGTAGCCATGAGCATGGAAAAAAGTTTCATACTGTAATTTTATCAATGGTGAAATCTGATGTCAACGGGAAAACGCCATCTTAACGGGGCATTATGGTGGAGATTTGGCGCGTAACGTTGAGGTGCTTTTGCTGTAAGGGTTTGAGCATGGATTCGTTGCGAGCTACTTTTCTGCGGGGCTCGGTATACAGCTTGCGGTAGGCAGAAACGCGAGAGATGAGCATGGTCTTGATGTCTTCTGCCAAGTTGGACAGCATGCTCTCTTGCAGATTGTTGCCCAGTTGTACTACCTCTTTGCGAATGCCTACGGATGCCCCCCAGTGGAAAAGGCTGCCCACAGCCCACAAAATGCCGGCGCATGCAACCAGCCACACGGCATACTGCGTTTGGCCGAACAACCCGGTAATGCCTGCTGCTATCAGGCAAAGACAAATGCCGAATATGAAACACTGCATGCCGCGGGCGCATTTATTAAACATGGCCGCAAACTTGCTGCGCAGTTTTTCTTGGTTGAACGGTTTGTAGAGGTCTCTGCCCAAGCGCACGCGCAGCTCGCTGAGCTCTTTGTGCAACTCTTCTTCCGGGAAGTTGCCGATTTCGCATTCCATGGCCTTTTTCATGCGTGGGCGCACGTGGTTCCAGTGCCCGGAGCATGATAACACGAAGTTTGCATCGCTCACTTCCTGTCGGCTCAAAATCTCACGGCAAATCATGTTGTAGTAATAATTCTCCGTGCCGGCGCCAAACAGGTTCAGGCGCACCAAGGTGACGGGGGATAACCAGTACCCGAATGTTTGCTTGAGCTTGGCTAAGGTGGCCGGTAGCGCTTTAATGGCGGCATCGGAGTACGCATCCGTATAGTTTTTGATGCCTGTCATCTGGTGCGACAAAAAGTTGTCAATCTCTTTGTCAATGGAATTGAGGAAACCGTAGTCGTTTTGAGAAACGGATTCGCGGGCGCGCAAAATGTGGTATTGCTTGTTGAGCAAATCGCCCGAGAGGGTGATGACTTTGCGGATGTCGGCCCGCAGCCCGTGCGGGGCATTCAATGCCTCTTGCACACGTTGGGTGAAGCCATCCATGCCCTTCATGGTGGTGGGGCTGATGAAGTAAATAGCCGGGGTGCTGCTGATGCGCTTGCGGCAATAATCTCTCAGCTTATCTTTGAGTTTCAATGCATCTTCCGCCCCCAGCTTGTCGGTATGCGTTACGGCCAGTAGGGTGGCATTGCGGCGCTCTTGGCTGAGGGTTGCCAACAAATCCCATATGGCGGAGCCCTCGATGCGGCTGGCATCCAGTACGGCTACAACGGCATCTGCCGCCTTCATCAGCGCTTTGATGGTCTCTTGGTTGGCTGCGTCTTCTGCCGCTGCGGTGTCCGTCAGCTCCAAACCCTCCAGATTTTCCAGGGGGATGAAGGTGGAGCAGGTGGCGTCTCCGTCATTGTTGCGGTAGCGCCAGCAACGGTACATTTCCGTCATCTCTGCCTTGGCTATGGCGGGGTATTGTGCTATGCCTGCCAGCAGAGATGATTTGCCGCTCTTGCTGTCGCCGATGAAGAGCACGCGACGATCGTGGTCCAAGGCCTTGATGGCCTGCTGTATGGGCTCTATGAACTCGGTGAGGGTGTCATCATCAATCTCTTCGCAAAGCTCTATCACTTGCCCCGCCCAGTGGCGCGCCAAGCTCTCTTCTTTTCTGTACCCTCGTTGCAACATGTCCGCCCTACATTATATCCATCTGCCCCCGCCGTGTCCAACATAAAAATCATAATTTTGCGTATGCAGCCACTGCCTGTGGGTGGAAAAGAGATTGACAAATCCCCCTAAAGATATTAGAATACGCGCGCACACTGCTAAAACCACACAATTTATGGCTACTGAAACATTGACGGACGCTGAAGCCGCGCTTAACGCCCTCTACGGAAGTGATACTTTCGGCATTAAGACCATGGAGAAATATCTCTCCAAGAGTGCATTCAAAAAAATGATGCTCACGGTGCAAAAGGGTGGCAAACTTGATACCGGTATTGCAGATGAAGTAGCCCAAGCCATGAAAGTGTGGGCGCTTTCCAAGGGGGCCACGCACTACACGCACTGGTTCCAGCCGCTTTCCGACGCCACGGCAGAAAAGCATGACTCATTTGTGGAGCCCGATGGCAAAGGCGGTATGATTTGCGAGTTTACGGGCAAAAACCTCATTCAGGCAGAGCCCGATGCCTCCTCTTTCCCCTCCGGCGGTATTCGCGCCACCTTCGAGGCCCGTGGCTACACCGCTTGGGACCCCACCAGCCCCGCCTTCATTAAGCGTACGGAAAACACCGTAACACTTTGCATCCCCACGGCTTTCTGCTCATACACGGGCGAGGCGTTGGACAAGAAGACCCCGCTGCTGCGTTCCATGGCCGCCGTGGCTCAGCAAACCACGCGCGTGCTGCATTGCTTCGGTATTGAGCCCTCTTACGTGGTGAGCAACCTCGGGGCAGAGCAAGAATACTTCCTGATTGACCGCGACCTCTACCTGCAACGCCCGGACCTCATTGAGACCGGTCGCACCCTCTTCGGTTGCTTGCCGCCCAAGCACCAGCAGATGGAGGACCACTACTTCGGCTCCATCAAAGAGCGCGTGCTGGAGTTCATGATGAGTGTGGACCGCGCCTTGTGGACTTTGGGTGTGCCTGCCAAGACCCGCCACAACGAGGCCGCCCCCGGCCAGTTCGAGATTTGCCCCCTGTTTGAGCCCTGCAACGTGGCAGTGGACCATAATGTGATGATTATGGACATATTGCAGCGCCAGGCTCTCAAGTTCAATTTGGTGTGCCTGCTGCACGAGAAACCCTACGCCCATGTCAACGGCAGTGGCAAGCACAACAACTGGTCGCTCTCCACGCCCGAGCTGGGCTCCCTTTTCTCCCCGGGCAAAACCCCGCACAGCAACCTGCTGTTCCTCACCTTCCTGAGCGCCGTGCTCGCCTGTGTGGATAAGCATGCCGATTTGCTGCGCGCCTCTACCTCCAAGGCCGGTAATGACCACCGCCTCGGTGCTGCTGAGGCTCCGCCCGCCATTATCTCCATCTTCCTCGGCGACCAGCTTACCGACATTATTGAGCAGATTAAGGCCGGTGGTGCCAAGTCCTCTACCTCCAAAACCACCATGGAGCTGGGTGTGGATGTGTTGCCCGAGCTGCCCAAGGATACCACGGACCGCAACCGCACGTCTCCCTTTGCCTTTACCGGCAACAAGTTCGAGTTCCGCGCCGTTGGCTCTTCTCAAACCTGCGCATGGCCCATGGCGGTGCTCAACACCATTATGGCCGAAGCGTTGGATGATGTTGCCACCCGTTTGGCGCCCCACGCCGGTACCCCCGAGTTCAAGAATGTGGTGCGCGAGCTCATCCGCGAGCTTGTCACCAAGCACGACCGCGTCATCTTCAATGGCAATGGCTACTCCGACGAATGGGTGCAAGAGGCCGAGAAACGCGGCTTGCCCCACATCAAGACCACGCCCGAGGCGCTCGAGGTTCTCTCTCGCCCCGATACCATCGCGCTGATGGAGAAGTACGGCGTGCTTTCCCGCGCCGAGCTGTTGGCCCGCAAGGAAATTCAGCTGGAAAGCTTTGAGAAGCTTATCGACATTGAGGCCAAGACCTGCCTCAACATGCTGCGCACCATTTATCTGCCCGCCGTGGCTACCCAGATGACTGAAATCTGCGGCACCGTGGGGGCTATTCAAGCCGCCGGCCTCACCGCCGGGCTCAAGGCTGCTACCCAGAAAGCCAACGAAATCGGCGAGCTGTACGATGCCTTGGCCCCGCAGGTGGATGCCTTGGCTGCCGCCATCGACGCCGGCGAGCCCTTCGCCATGCGCGCCGCTATGGAGCAGGCCCGTACAACGGTAGATGCCCTCGAGGCACATGTGGACGCCGCCCTCTGGCCCGTGCCCACCTACGCCCAGATGCTCAACATCCATAGCCGTTAACCCTCGGCAACCCGTTTTCCATTCACCCCTGCGCATGGTCACCATGCGCAGGGATTTTTGCGCTCATCAAAAAAATAAAAAAAGAGTTGCGGGAAACTTGACTTTTTTTACGAAATATGCTATAGGGCCTTTGCATTTTTCCCGCTACTCTTTATTACCCAATTTACCTCATGAAAAACGATACTCTTTCTCTTAATGAATCATTGCTCCGCGCTGCTGCAGATGAGCAGTGGGAGGCGGTTAAACAGGCCTTGGACGCCGGGGCAGATGTCAATGCTCAAGACGACCGGGCATATACAGTGCTGTACCGTGCCTGCGTTTTTAATGCCCCTCTCGAGTTGGTGCGTCAATTGTTGGAGTCAGGGGCTGATATCCGGCATCTCGAGAGTTCAATACTCAGAGCTGCGGTGCGGAACTTTAATTTTGAGCTTTTGGAGCTTTTGCTTTCTTTCGGGGCAGACATCAATGCTTCCGCTGATGGTTGGCACGATGTCCCATTATGTGAAGCCGTTGAAATAGAAGTATACCCGGAGACACCCGACGATAAGGATGACCTGCTTTATGTGCAGATGATAGAGTTTCTTCTCAATGCCGGTGCCAACGCCTCTGCGGTAGTCGATACGTTGGAGATATGGCCTGACCCCGTACTCGATGCAGAGTTCGGGGAAGACTTTGAGGACGATGAGCCCACGGACATTACCGTTCTGGACATTGCAGCAGAAAAGCTGGAGGAGGTTCTTGGTGACTTCTTGGATGCCTACGAGGAATACTGCGATACCCACGGAGATGCTGAGGAAATACCCGGCTATGTTTTGCAAGAGGACTTCTCCCCTCATTACTACCGCTTGCGAGCGTATGAACGTGGGTATCACCTGCTGTGCAATTCTCCCACCAACACGATGCACGACCCCAAAGGAACGCTCGAGGTGTGTAATGTGTTGAAGGCCAGATTGCGCCACGTGTTGCGTGCGTTCAGATAACGCATCCCCCGGACTCTCTTTTTCTCCAACACCTCTTTTTAACCCATCATACTCCCTATAATATGGATACCCAAAAAATATTCGCTACCGTCAAGAAAGGCCCTCTGGATGAATTCGTAACCCGAATGGAAGCCCTCGGCAATCTCGATTGCAGAGACTCGCAAGACAACACCCCACTGCTGGTCGCTATCCGCAAGCAGCGCTACCTCCTTGTAGACTACCTGTTAGAGCAGGGGGCAGACGCCTGCGTGAAAAACAACCAAGGCAATACCACCCTGATTTTTGCCGCCTACTGTGCCCCCGTTGCCCTGTGTGAGAAATTGTTCGCCCGCAGGGCAGATGTCAACGCCCGCAATGCGCGTGGCATTACCCCCCTTATGGCTGCGGCCATCACCGGCAATGTTGCCGTGGCGCGTTGGCTGTTGCATCATGGGGCAGACATTGCCCAAAAGGATATTTACGGTTGCACTGCCTGCATGCTGGCACACATGCATGGGCGCATGGCCGTGGTAGACCTGTTGGCAGAGTACGGCGAAACGCTGCACCCCACCTCTGCCGCAGTCATTGCTCAGCTGAGGGAGTCCGGCAGCCTGCGCACCACCACCTGCAAGCACCCGTTCTTCTCTGCCGTTAAAGCGGCGGATACGGTGCGCATTAAGGCCTTCCCCCGCCTTGGTATGACCCCCTCGGCAGATGAATCCAAGCAGCTCATCCCCCTTGCCATAGAGAAACACCACAAGGCCTCTCTGCGTTACCTCTTCAAATGCGCACAGACTGCCCAAACCCGCGAAGACGTATGCCGGTATATCCGCAAGGCCATTTTAGAGGATTACGATTTTGCCATTGGCCTTTGCAAACATCACGAATTGCTACCCCTGATTACGGCTGAGGATGAAAAGAACCTCATTATCACCGCTCTCCATTCTCATAACAGCGATATGGCTTCGTATGTATACTCTTTCTTTAATGAGTGGGGGTACAAAGATGATTATATGCGCATTGCCATAGAAGAAAATCTTCGCTCTGTGACACAATATATCGATTCGATGACCATACTTGTGTACAATGGAGATGTTGATATCTTGCGCTACATTCTGGAGGATTTCGGGCTTCTTACACCACGCGCCAAAAACTACATGCTCATCGCCATCAAACAGGCAGATGCCCCCATGCTTGCTTGTGTGCTGGACTTTGTGGGCAGCGTCTTCTCTCAAGAGGAAAAGCACTACTTCATGCAACATGCCGTGAACAGCCGCAGTGAAGAGGTAGTGCGCCTCCTCTTGGCCCGTAAATTTTTCTGCGATCTGCCTGCACCCAAACAACTGGCACTCATGCGCATGGCCATTAAAGATGATTGTGCCGATGTGCTGAAGGCTCTGTGCGAAGATTGCAGCACCGATATAGCCCCGGATGCCCTGTTAGATGCCGCCCTGGAGTTCGAGAACAGCCTCGTTGCCCGCTTCATCATCAAACATTACGGGATAGAAGACCACGCCCAACAACATATTCTGGGGCCGGCGCTCATAGACGCCGCACGCAATGGCAACTTGTGCAAAGTGCGTTGCTTGTTAGATTGTGGGGCAGATGTTAATTTTACCGATGAGCGAGACCGCACCCCCTTCAACCAGGTGCTGGGCCGCGGCATTTTCTATGAATGCATCAACTCATGTTGCTATGGGCAGTGGGCGCGCCAACTGAGAGAGCACCGCTACATCTTGGAGCTGCTGCTGGAGCACGGCGCCACCCTGCATGCCATTGAAAAACATGCCGCCCTCCCCGCTCCCCGCATGGTCGACATGATGCGCGAGCTCGGTCGCCCCATCCCTGGTGGCCACCTGCTCATCACAGACCGCGCCCTGGCTAACAAAATCCTCCCCCGTCTCCCCCACACCCTCACGTGGCTATAAGCCCCCAAAAACGGCAAGTGGGAGCAAGGCCGAAAACCTCTTCCCACTTGCCGTTTTACCTTGACTTCGCACGTTTTATCTGATATGGTGTAATGCGTAAAAGCGCTTGCGCGCTCTCTCTTCTTCATTCCTTTAACAAGAATATGTCGCAAGTTGTTGATAATAAGGTAGTTGCTACCCCCCCCCTGTATCGCTGCGGTTAACATCGCTGCGGTAGGTGCTGACTTTACCCTGACGGGCTTCAGTAAAATCAGCGCTGCTGATAAAATTGCCCATTGGCGCATCATTGCCGATGAAAAAGTCTCCGAAAAATGGAATATCCTGGGGGCTGATACCGAGTACAAATTTTTGAATACCCTGCAAGCCCCGTACTGGGCTGCCGAATGTTTGAAATGGCTGAGAAGTGGTAACGTCGAGCTGCGTTACACCCCATTAAATCGGGGTAAAGAATTCATATTGCGTCGCCAAGACTCTGCCATAAGCGGAGCCTTCCAACCCTCGCTTTTGTTGGCTGCATAGTCCGTAACCTAATTTCAAATTACCCTTAACCTTTTTTCAATTTCTGTAAAAAATATTATGAACGAATACACTCCTTATCAAACAAAATACTTAGCTTGGGAATTAAGCAAAAAATACAACGCCTCCGATGAAGATAAATTGACGGGCGTGCTTTCTGAAGCAAAAGTAGACTTAAATCCTCACCAAGTAGATGCTGCCTTGTTTGCGTTTAATTCTCCTTTGCGCATGGGATCCATCTTAGCTGATGAGGTTGGTTTGGGTAAAACAATCGAAGCAGCCTTGGTTATCAGTCAGCATTGGGCTGAAAGAAAACGGAGGATTCTCATTATTTGTCCTGCTTCTCTTCGTAAGCAATGGAGTATAGAACTAGAAGAGAAGTTCTATCTTCCTTCCATCATAATGGAGAAAAAGTTGTTTGATAAAATCCTCAATGATTCTTATCAAAACCCCTTGGATAATCCGCAAAATATAATGATTTGTTCTTATCCCTTTGCCAGAAAACATATAGATCACATTAGTAGAGTAGATTGGGATTTAGTGGTAATTGATGAGGCTCATGCCCTACGAAATGTTTATAAGACAGGTAATATAACTGCTTCTACGCTGAAAAGGGGCTTGCGTCGTCATAAAAAACTACTTCTTACAGCAACTCCTTTGCAAAACGACTTGAAGGAGTTGTATGGTTTGATTTCTATTATCGATGATAATTATTTTGGCTCTTTAAAGGCTTTTTCTTCTCAATATGGCAAAGTTGCGTTGAGAGATGAAGATACATACCAAGAATTAAGAAATAGAATATTGCCTATTGTTCACAGAACCCTGCGTAGCCAAGTTCAGGCTTATGTAAAATATACAAATCGTAAGCCCTTGGTTCAAGAGTATTATCCCTCAGATGCAGAAAATGAATTAGCTGAAAAAATTAATAATTATCTTAGTCGTGATGATTCCTTTGGAATGCGTAAAAACAAGCTGATAACACTTGTATTTTATAAACTCTTGGCCTCATCAACGTATGCTATTGCCGGTACTCTCGAGACTACCATTAATAGATTGGAACGGATGGTTGAAAATAATGATGTGGCTGCTGCCGATGATGATGGAATTGCTTGTGATTATGAAAGTTATGAGGACTATAAAGAGGAATTTAATGATGAAGAAAATGAAGGTGAGGAGGATAATCGAGATGAAAAAACTCCTTTTACTGAGAGCGATTTGATTAAGATTCGTCAGGAAATTAAAGAATTGCGTGAGATACACGAGTTAGCTCTTAATATAGCATCAAATAGTAAGGGTGCTTGTTTACTTCAAGCGTTGAATCTCGGTTTCCAAAAAATGGAGGAGATGAACGCTCCCAGAAAAGCTCTGATTTTTACAGAAAGCCGACGAACACAGGATTTTTTGTGCGATTTGCTGAATGCTAATGGCTATGATGGGAAGATTGTTCTTTTTAATGGTTCGAATTCTGATGATAAATCTAGGGAAATATATGCGCAATGGCTGAAAAAATATCAAGGAACGTCACGTGTAACAGGTTCTCCCACTGCTGATAAACGACAAGCGTTGGTAGAATATTTTAAGGACAGCGCAGAAATTATGATTGCTACAGAATCTGCAGCGGAGGGTATTAACTTGCAGTTTTGCTCATTGATTGTGAATTATGACTTGCCTTGGAATCCTCAGCGCGTTGAGCAGCGAATAGGCCGCTGCCATCGATATGGACAGAAGTACGATGTTGTTGTTGTAAACTTTATCAATAAGTCTAATCGTGCTGATCAAAGAGTGTACGAACTGCTTGATCAAAAGTTTAATCTTTTTAGGGGGGTATTTGGTGCCAGTGATGAAGTGCTTGGAGCTATTGGTAACGGCATCGATTTTGAAAAACGAATTTTGGAAATTTATCGGAGCTGCAGAAATGAAGTTGATATAGATCAACAGTTTAATGCGCTTCAAGATGAGTTGCGTCAAGATATTGAAGATAGGGTAGATCAAGCTCGCATTTCTTTGTTTGAGAATTTTGATGCGGAGGTGATAGAAAAACTAAAAATGAGAGAAAGTAGGGATTGTTCTCTATTGGATCGTTTCAACTTGCAATTATGGAAACTCACTTGTGCTGTGTTGGGGGATAGGATTCAAGTAGTTGAAAACGCAGAACATGAATTCCATTTGATTGACACCCCTGAGAAGTCAATTCCGTGTGGTATTTATTCAGCAGATAAGAATAACAGTACTCGTTATACATACCGAATATCTCATCCGTTAGCTCAGTGGGTGCTTAACGAGGCTAAACATACGCTGACACCCTCGGCGAAAGTTGAGTTTGATTATGGTAATCCGGATGTATCTGCTTTTATTCTACAGCAGAATGTGGGAAATAGCGGTTATTTGACCTTAAAAGTTTTGAGATATGCTTCTCTAAATGAAGCGGAGGAACATATTTTACTTCTTGCAACAGATAAATTCGGTAACAAGATGGATGATGATTTTGCAGCAAGATTGCTTTCTTTGCCTGCTAAAATCGTTGATTCTGATTACTCTGATTACCCGGAAAATTTGAAAGAGCTTATGTCTGCGAAACAATCAGAGTTGGTAGAACAATTGGAGATACGCGATGTCTCTCTGATAAATTCTGAGGCTTCAAAGATTGAAAATTGGGAATCTGATCAAATAAACCTTCTTAAGCAAAGTCTAAATGAAATTGATGAGGAGATAGAGTGTAAAAACAAAGAGCTTCGGCAAGCTCGTACTCCCAGAGCTATGGCTGCCATTTTAAGGGAAAAAACGGACTTGGATAACAAGCGTGATAAGGCCTGGCGTGAGTATGATAATAATAAGATGGAATTAAAAAGACAAAAGAATGCCATGATAGATAAGCTTTACCAACTTGCAAATAACAACTTGGAAACCGTTGATGAATACACCATAGAATGGTGCTTGCGATAACCTTAACTTGATACTCTTATAAATATGAAAAATAATATTTTATTTACTAAGTTGGAAGGGATTCTTCGTAATGAAAGTGACTATTGTTCTGAAGGAGTCGCCTTGTTAAAAAATAAGATTGTAGAGGATGCCTTGTCTTTGAATCCTAAGTTGATAGCCCTTATATTAAAAGACGAATCTCTGAAAAATAACTTTTTTGTAGAAGTCGATGGTATGCTGATTTTTGATAAAATCAAATTTCAGAAGTTCGTCATGAATAAGCAATTCTTGCCGGATAGCTATACTTCATTCAAAAACAAAATTGGCTTAACCAATGAAGAAGACAAATTCATTGCAGAAAGTCGAGAGGTTGTGTTATCATGGCCTTATAAGGACTGCGTGCTTGAGGGAGGCCAAACCAAGGAAGATGCTAAACGTACCGAGGTTTTCTGGAATGAGATTTTGGCACCAGATGAGATTAATCGCCTAACTGAGCCCAAGGTACTCTCTAATTTCAAAAAGTATGATGAAACTGGTGTTCACGATGTGGAGGATATATCCATAGAGGATAATCTCATTATCAAGGGCAACAATCTACTTGCTTTGCATTCGTTAACAAGAAAATATGCGGGCAAGGTTAAGCTGATTTATATCGACCCTCCTTACAATACAGGGAATGATAGTTTCGGATATAATGACAGGTTCTCTAGATCCTCGTGGCTCACGTTCATGAAGAATAGATTAGAAGTAGCTAAACAGCTTCTGACCGATGATGGCTCCATTTTCATTCAATGCGATGAGAATCAGAATGCTTATCTAAGAGTATTATGTGACTCTATTTTTGGAGAAGATAATTTAATGAATGAAATTATCTGGAGATATAGAACGTATGTAGGCCAAGTAAAAGATTATTTTCCGAAAAAACACGATACTATTTTTTGGTATAAAAATGTCAAAAGACCTAATTTTAAGCTGATTTACGAAGATAACGTAGAAGAAACTGTTGACTATAAGAGATGGGGGAAGTTTATCGTTCAGGGCAATAAGATAGTGTATGGCAATCATCCTGAAACGGATAGTAGATTCACTGCTTATTTAAACAAATATATTAAACAAAATGGTATACCTGAAAAAGGGCAAGTAATATATGAAGTCAACGGGTATATTATTGATGATGTTTGGGAAGACATCATTGCCCTCGACCCCAAAAACAAAGCAGAACGTACAAGCTTCAAAGGTGGACAAAAACCAGAAGCCCTGATTCAACGAATAATAAGTTCTGTAACAGTAGAAGGGGATATTGTATTAGACTTTTTCCTGGGAAGCGGCACAACAGCTGCCGTAGCGCATAAGATGAAGCGTAGATATATCGGAATCGAGCAAATGGAATACATCCATGACATTACTCTCGACAGATTACAAAAAGTTGTAGAGGGCTCCGCAGGCGGTATTTCCTATTCAGAAAACTGGCAAGGCGGAGGTTCCTTCATCTATTGTGAGCTAGCTAAAGCCAATCAACAATTTGTTGTTGAAATTGAAACGGCAACAACATCGGCTGAAATTCAAGCCATTTGGAAGCGCATGCAGGAAACAGGATTCCTCAGCTGGAAGATTAATGTAAAAGAAATCAATGCGGAAAGCTTGGACTTTGAGCAGCTATCCATTGAAGACCAGAAACGCTTTTTAATCGAGTGCTTAGATAAGAATATGTTGTACGTACCCTATTCCGAAATAGAAAATGAGGAATTCCAAATTAGCGAAGCTGATAAGGCTCTCAATCGAGAATTCTACCAAGAATAAAGGAGAAAAATTATGTTACAGGCTATTCTTCAACGAGAATTTGGGAAACGAAATATAGATGCTATTTCTTTGCCTGAATATTTCTCAACAGCGTTGAATCCGAATATTAAGTTGCGCCCATATCAGGAAGAGTGTTTTCGCTATTTCTTGAGTTATTGGGAAAATGAGTTTAAGGAGAAAGAAGCACGAACTCATTTGCTTTTCCACATGGCGACAGGTAGTGGAAAAACGCTGATAATGGCAGGTGTTATGCTCTATCTGTACGAACATGGATATCGGAACTTCCTGTTTTTTGTGAACTCAACGAATGTAATTGAGAAAACTAAGGATAATTTCTTGAATTCTAATTCAGCTAAATATCTTTTTGGAGAGAATATTCAGATAGGTAAAAAGAAAGTAGAAATCAGATTGGTAGAAAACTTCCAGTCTGTAGATGAAAACTGCATTAATCTATGTCTAACAACGATACAGGGGCTGCATCGGTCTCTTAATGAGCCTCGTGAAAATGGCGTGACGTATGACGACTTCACTGACAAGCGTGTTGTATTGATATCGGACGAAGCGCATCATATTAATGCTGCTACAAAAAAAGGAAAAAAGGAAGCCGCGCCGATAGTTCAACGCGAATTGTTTTCACAGACTGTGATTAGCGATGTTGCGAACTGGGAGACTACTGTCGAGCTTATTTTTGGTAGTAATCCTAACAATGTATTGTTGGAGTTTACCGCAACGGCTGAATTGAGCAACGAGAATATTGCTCAAAAATATGAGAACAAAGTCATATTTGATTACCCGTTAAAAAAATTTAGAGAAGATGGGTATTCCAAGGATATATCGTTGGTTCAAATTGATACCGATGATCCAATAGAACGCGCCATTCAGTGCGTATTGCTTAGTCAGTACAAGCGCAAGTTGTTTGAGCGTATAGGGCAGAACATCAAACCGGTAATGATGTTAAAATCCAGAACAATTAAAGATAATAGCGCAAACTATAAAAATTTTGTAGATGCCATTAATAATCTTTCTGAAAAGAAACTGGAATGCTTAAAAAATAGTTCGATAGGGGAGTTGAAGGCTGTATTTTCTTTCCTAGAAGAAGAAAATATAACACTGGAAAATTTTGTTATTGAAATTAAAGAAGATTTTTGCGAGGAAAAATTGCTTTTAGTTGATGGTAACGAAATATCTCCTGATAAACAAAGACTGTTGAATTCTTTGGAGGATAAAAACAATGAGATCCGTGTAATTTTTGCTGTAGACATGTTAAATGAAGGTTGGGACGTACTCAATCTTTTTGACATAGTGCGTATGTATAATACCCGCGATGGTAAGGGTGGACAAGC
Organism: Akkermansia sp.; assembly: GCA_045124875.1. Taxonomy (GTDB): domain Bacteria; phylum Verrucomicrobiota; class Verrucomicrobiia; order Verrucomicrobiales; family Akkermansiaceae; genus Akkermansia. The sequence continues at coordinate 34,691 of JBGVMR010000004.1, read as the reverse complement.
CGGCCCGACTACAATGCGCGAGGCTCAGTTGATAGGCCGAGGCGCACGCTACATGCCATTTGTTTTGAAAGGGGGTGATAATAAGTTTATAGCTAAGTCTGCAAATGGAGATAATGATTATTCTGAAGAAGTTGAACGAGGGATAAGAAAATTTGATAATGATATTTCTAACCGCTTACGTATGTTGGAAACAATGCACTATCACAGTGCACATAATCCCAAATATATCTCAGAGTTGACCTCTGCTATGATACGGACCGGTATTGTGGCTGAAAAGGTAAAAGAAGTCGAATTAAAATTAAAAGATTCCTTCAAACAAAGTGCCTTATACCAAGACGGGTGCATATTACTGAATACACGGGTACCATACATATCAGATGCGCAAAATTGGGGATTCAGTGAAGAAATTTTAGAAAAGAATTACAAGGTCCATCTTTTAACAGGTGGTATTGTAATTGAATCTTTGGAAGGTGCCGTTGATGGTGAGTTAGTGCAAGAAAGTTCAAAACAGTTTGGCTTACTTGATATGGGGAGTCATGTAATTCGAGCAGCCCTCAATCGATTGGAATCTTATTCTTTTTCAAATTTAAAAGAGATATACAAAAATCTTCATTCGATTAAAGAATTCATAGAAAGTCCTGTTTATTTAGGGGGCATTACGGTTTCTGTGTATTCAAACAAGGATAGATTGGAAAACTTGTCTCAAAGCGACAAACTTCATGTGGTTATTGAAGTGTTGCGACAGATCGAACCTTCTTTATCACATGAACTAATCGGATTCCGCGGTTCAAAGGAGTTCCGCCCCTATCAAATCAAGGAAATATTCAAAGATCATAAACAGAAAATTTCTTTGGATTCCGGTGAGGATAAGGAATATGGTCAATCTATGCTGGATTCTAATAATAGTGAGTTACGCATGGATTTATCTCAAACCGATTGGCATGCGTATAATGATTGTTATGGAACATCAGAAGAAAAATATCTGATACGTTATGTAGAATCTATTTATCCGCGTATGAAAGAACTGTATGATGAGATTTATTTAGTGCGAAACGAGCGCGATTTTAAGCTGTACAGTTTTGAGACTGGGGACGCATATCAACCTGATTATGTGCTTTTCATGAAAAAACGAAATACTCAAGAGAAAACGGCTGCTATCCAGATTTTTATTGAGCCCAAGGGGGAGCACTTGCGTCAAACGGATAAATGGAAAGAAGATCAGCTTATGAGTATTCGCCAAAAGGCAGATGTGCAGTGGTCAACGCAAAGTAATGATTACGATGTTTGGGGCGTGCCGTTCTTTACAGAAAAATATATAACTAAGTTTGCAGCCTCTTTACGAGGTGTGTTAAATATTTAATTCTAAAATACACTATGTCATTCAATATAGGCCAAGTATACAATTTTACGGTGCGACGCGTGGAGTTGCACCGCGGTGACCCTTATTTCATTTTAGCTGATGAAGAAGGGCAAGAGACCATACCCGGCTATGAAGATGATGGGTGGGTGTTCCGTACCAAAGTTCTCGATTTCCAAAGGGATTGGGATGATGCAATAGGTAGGAAGATGCCATGCCGGGTAAAGAAGCAGAAAGAAGATAGGTGGGGCTATGTGACAACTTTCCCTGTATTGGAGCAGGATGCTACTTACATTCTCCGAGAGAAGTATCAAGAGGGCGTTAATTATGATTTTGAAATCTCCGGGGTGCCCGGAGAGGTAACTTCCAGAGGAAGAATGCTGGATTGTTATCAGGTCAGAGACTTTTTTGGATTTCATCATAATTTAAGGACAGACGGTATCAGCTACAGTAAAGGACAGCTGGTTAATCTTCGCGTTACGGGAATTGAAGATGGTTATTTGCGTTTTGATTTGGCGCAAATGCTTGATTTGCCGAAGCATTTCACACAAGGTCAGAAATATGATTTTGAAATATTGGATGTGGTGTCCAGTAAGGATGGTAAGGATAGCTATTTTACGCTTCGCGAAACAACCGGACGCCCCGGGGTGCATCGCTTACATTTAGTTTCTGAGCGTGAGGAGAGTTCTGGGGAGGTGTTGTCCCTGAAGGTAAAGTGTTTCACATCGAAAGGGTGGCTGCTTTTGGAGGACCCGAACGTGACGCTATCTGAAGCGGAGTGGAAGCGAGTTGATGAGTTGGAGGACGAAGATACCCCCCGACCTGAGAGCCATTTCCTGGAATACAAAAGCTCTTTTGTGTTTGTACCCGGTAAAGATGGAAGCAAGGGGACTGCGAATATCGATGTTCAGCTTGGTAAAGAGATGATGCGACAGATTGCGGCATTCATGAATGCTGATGGCGGAGAATTGCGTATAGGTTATACAGATAGTGGCACTATTTGCGGCATAAATAACGATTTGGAGTATCTCAATTCCAGTAAGACGGATCGCTATGCGGAGCAATATGATAAAAGTATAGACCAAATTATATTATTGTTTACTAACACTATCAGGCGCACGTTTGGAGAGTTTCTTGCCTCATTAACCCGTGTAGAGCTGAAGCAACGCAATAAAAATTTAGTATGCCATATAAAGGTGGCACCTGCAGAAAAACCGGTTTGGTTGAATGGCTCCTCGCTGTATGTGCGTCACCAAAATTCCGTGAGCAAGTATGAAGGTAATGACATTACGGAATATGTCTGTAAGCGTTGCCGTGTTGGCGGAGGCCCGGCTGTAGTGCCTCCTGTAATGCCGGAGTTGCCGGAAGAAGTGGGCTTGGAACCGTTGACAAAGGATGCCAATTTGGAACAGTTCTTGCCAGAAACGGCTGCTCCTCAGAAAATATGGAAACACATTACTCTATATAAAGATGGATGTGCTTCTCAGCAGGGTAAATTGGTTGAATCAGATGATGTTTTGATGAATGTACCCGTGGGGGGGCAATATAAGAAGAAGTCGGATAGATTGTTGCTTTGCTACGATAACGGCTGTGTGAATGTATTGAACCCCAGAGATGTTATTAATATAAAGTTAAATGAAAGAAACAAGAAGTACGCGAACGGTTACAACAAAGAAGGCAATGTAAAGCTGTTGAAAGCCCTGGTGTGCCATGTGGATGATTATTTGATTTTGCGTAGTCGCAAGTCTAATGGCATGGAAATGTTGAAGGCTGTGCAAATTAGTAATTATCGTGTGCATGGAGCTAACTCTATGCAAACAAGAGGAAATTTGTTCATCAAGCCTGAGCTTGCAGTGCTGTACGATATGACGATAGTGCCTAATCTTGATGAAGGTTTCATCAAAGATATTGTTTGCAAGCCATCGGAGAAGTATGGCCCGGGGTATGCCGTGCAGTCGTCCATCTGTAAGGATGCCGTGGAATATTTGAACCGCCGCCGTCATTTGAAGACTCAAATGCAGGGATAGGATGGGTAGCGTGTTCTAAATGACTTAACCATAACTGAATATAATACTTATGACAAAAGAAGAATTAGGTGCAATGCTTGCTGATATGGTATCTCATATTATGCAAGAATGTAATATTGAAAATTGCAGGGGTAAAAGTGTTCCTGTCAAAAAATGTTGCTATTTGCATGGAGTATGTAAGGGAGATCCTTATCATGTTATTGCTTATAGGTTATCTGCAATGGATGATCAAAAGCCTGTGCAGATTACGTTGGCTCTGCATCAAGGAAATTTATATTCGGAGCATGTATATACGGGACGCGAAAATCGTATACCGGAGATGGTAGCGAATGACGAGCATGTGTATTTGAATCTGTCATATAGTTTTGAATTGGGAGGTGGCCCGATGCAGCCTCGTCAGCAAGCAAACAGTCGACGATTCCTTTATCATGTATTGAAAGACGCAACAAGTTCTTTTGCGTTAAAGGCAGAAGAGTTTAATGGCAATTCTCACATTACGAGATTCATAGTTACTTATGATATTGATTTGGGGGTAAAAACTCAAAATGAGTGTATACCAGAGTCAATTATGCAGAAATGTGTGGAGGCTGTAAAACATATGATTGTTTTATTGAAAGATGCGGTGCTACAATATGAAAATGCTTTAGAACCGGATGAGGAAATCATTGATTCTATTAGCAGAGTCTTTACACATGATATAAAAAATCCTATCAGTGAGGATATGCTGATGGAATATGCCAAGAAAGCGTATTTAGAACTTATGCATAAGGATTATGAGGGGGAGAATGGATTTAAGGCTCTTTATCTATCGTTGCCCGATACCGACGCTTATAGAGGTTTGTTTATGGATGGACTCAGAGAAGACCTGTTGAGATGCATTCATTCCTGATTGAAATAGGAGTAAAGTGTGAAGTTCCTTATCCTTGTGGCGTAAGGTGCTTTAATTGAACCGCAGAAAACAGGTTAAAAAAGGTTATGCAAATCGCGATTGGCGATTTGCATAACTTTTTGTTTGATAACGGGGGATTTGCCGGACGCTACAAGCCCTAGCTGGCGGGTTGTTTTCGGTTATGAAGATTGCTTGGTGGTAGATGTTGCTTGTTCTATACATTCCTCCATTTGGCGCTGTAACGCTTTTCTTTCTTTAGCTGAAAGGTAGGCGGAGTAGAGCGTTTGCGGGTGGATGCGGAAGGTGTAGATGTATTTGAGTTGCTCGAAAAGCGGCATGCTGACGCGGGCGAAGAAGGAGATGGGGGCGGTGGAGGATTGCGCGAGCTCGCCATCGGGCAGGGGCATGAGGAATGCGTTGTGGATGGGGAGGGCAGCCGCATCAGCTTGTGCTTGCAGAGCTTGTTGGTAGAGGAATTGCTTGGTGACATCTCCCACGCCGGGAAGGCCGTAGACGGTGTTGCCGTTTACTTGGGGAAGGTAATACTTGGCATCAAAAAGCCAATAGGCGTTCGGGCGTTTGATGATGATGTCCGGCTCCAACGATTCTTTGGGGCCTTGCCACGCCGGGTTTGTGGTAAACTCCCATTTTGGTGGAGCGATTTCGTGTTGCTTTCTCTCATCTTTTCCGAATACTTCGCGGCAAACTTCCTCCCACACGGCGTGGAAGGAGGTGCTGCCGAACACCATTTCATCCGGGTGGTCGATGTCTCTTTCTGCCTCTTTTTTAACATATTTGAGCATAAGCTGCAGGATGTGACGGCGGCGAGAGTCGAACTGACACCCCATCTCGGAGAGGATGCGGTGCTTGAGGTAATGGTCATCCCCCATGTCCTCCTCCGCTGCGGCGTCTTCCGTTATTTGGGGCAGGGAAAGCAGTTGGATAAGCCCAAGCTTTTCCAGCGTATCATAGCATTTGTTGACGATGCTGAGGTGTAGGCGGGTAAAGAAGTTGTCGTGGTCGTCTACGGTATGGCGTACTACTAAATCCATGTAGTAAGGGCGTTTGTCCTGAATGACAGGATAGGTGCTTTGTATGGTTTTATTCCACAGAATGCGTCCTCTGCCATTCATTTGCTCCTCTTGCCGGTCGTCTCGGTACAGGCCGTGGTGGGCGTAATCTGTTACAATATAGACCAGCAGAGCCAAGTAGCCGTCCTTGGTAGAATCTGAAGAGGTGCTCAGGCTTTCTTTTACGCGCTTGTTATTGTAACGGCGCAGTACTTGCATGACGGTGGCGAGGTGTTGTCCCGCCTCCGGGTGTTCGTCCATATCATGAAGCTTGAGGTATCCTCGGTCACAGAGTTTTCTTGTGTATTTGGGTAAGGCGTAAACCAGCCTGTTTTTCCAGGCATACACGCCGACAAAACTCAGGGAGTATTCTCGCGAGTCTGTTTCATGTTCAGCGAATTCTGAGTTTTTCAGCTCCTCTGCATTGGCGTAGCTACTGCGGCGTCGGAGCATTTTGTGTTGCTCCAGCCGTCGCTCCAGTTTTGCCCATTGTGCATCTGGGTTTTCGTGATTGATCACCCCAAAGATGCGCAACAAGTCGGTGCGAGTGTAGGGCTCTCGTTCCCTCACCAGCTTGATGTCCGGTGTGCTCATGTGCCGGTGTGGTTAGGAATTATTAGGATTATTGAGGTTCATAAAAATATCAGAAGAACCGTCAAGCTCATTTAGGAAATCGTCTCGGAGTTCTTCGTATCTCGCTGTTGAATTTTTGAAAATTATTGAGCGATGATGACGCGCTGCATCTTCATACAAATACGTGATAACTTTTTCAGCAAATGCTTGTTTGAATGTTTCCATACTCGAGAGCTCGGATTTTGATAGAAAGTATATTCCCATCTGTTTGTCTTCGTTAATACCTGCTTCTTGAAGCAAATCGTTGACTTGTTGTCTCAGCTCATACCACCTTTTTTCTACCGGTGATAAAAATGCTTCATTTTTCTTGCCGTTGTCTATAGGAATGTAGTTGAAACTCCATCTCCGTTTAAATGCTGTATCCATGGGGAAAACACCCTGATCTGCGCTGTTCATGGTTGCCCAGATGTAGAAATTGGAGGGGAGATAGAGTTTGTTGTTCGGAATAGTAATACCTTCTCCATCGGCATCGTCAGTAGTGAGGTATTTTATTAAATCTTTCGAAGGCGTGATGAAGTATTCGCTTTTCCCGTCTGTTCTACGATCCAGTAGCTGAAACATATCTCCAAATACTGCAGCAACACGTGCTCGATTAATCTCTTCTATCAAAAGCAAATGAGGGACTTCATTCATGGTGTTATCTTTTGATAATGCTTTTTTTAGCATTCGAGCAAACGGTCCCGGAGTAAAACGATACTCGATTTTTTTATTTACCGTTATCGGTTTGTAAGACCCAACAAAATCAAAATAAGAATACTCTGGATGGAACGTGATTCTCTCTTTTTGTTTTTCCGGGAAAATGGAAGTTTGTTGATTAAGTAAGTAGCTTTTTCCTGTTCCTGGTGCACCGTAAAAGATTTGATTGTGAGGATAGGGAATTTGTTTTTCTCTGATTTGCTTAACTATTTTTCGATATTCATCAGTGGAGATTTCTCTTATCCACTGTACAAGTGTTCCCCGTTTCGGAAAAACATCGTCATTAAGTGCTATTCTACATGATTTATCTAAAAATTCAATAGACTCGAACGTAACATTTTTACCATCCGATGCTTTTTTTATTTTTAAAAAAGCGCATATTTCTTTTATAGGTGCACTATAGTATCCTACTACATATTGACCTTCCCGTATGTCTCTAACCTTCGCTCGTAGCGTCCCATTTTCGTTATTTTGAAATATGCTGTACAACAAATCATTGCCTATATTTTCGTATCTGAAATGGCCGTATTCTTCAGGATTTCTCACTAAAAGCCATAATTTATCTTCCTTGTCGGTTTTTTGTTCTTCTGGTTTCATGTTGCTTTGTTTGTTGTCGTAATTTTATTGATTTGTTACTTCTCTATCGGAATATCTTTGAAAATGGCATCAAAACTTGTTTCGAAATCTTTACAAAGTTGTGAATATCTGATTTTCCCGTTTTTAAAGATATGCCCACGTATGTGGCGCGCAGCGTCTTCATATAGATACATTAACACTTTTTCCTTGAATGATTTTTGGAAAGTCTCCATTGACCTCAGTTCCGTGCTTTTTAGGAAGAAATAGCCCATTTGCTTATCTTCATTTATACCTGCGTGTTGCAATAGCGTATTGATATGACGTCTCATGTTGTACCATGCGTCTTCAACATCACTACGTTTTTCTGTTTTTTCACCGTTGTTAATACCAATATATGTATAACTCCATCGTCGTTTGAATGCCGTATCCATGGGGAATACGCCTTGATCTGCACTGTTCATGGTTGCCCATAGATACATATTATGAGGAATGCGCAGCTTGCCATCAGCTATTTCTACGCTTGGAGCATCCTCATTAGACGAGGAAATGTATTCTCTCAGATTATCGCTAATCGAAATCGCGTAGCAACTTTTTCCATTTTCATCTCGATCTAATAGTTGAAAAATGTCGCCGAATACGGCCGCTACTCGTGCTCTGTTGATTTCTTCAATGAGGAGCAAATATTGTTTTCCCGGATTGGAAAGAGCTTTTTTCAAAACACGAGCAAAGGGACCGGGTTCGAAGTCGTATATAATGTTTTCTCCATCCATTATCGGCTTATAATTGCCCACAAAGTCAAAGTAGGTATATTCCGGGTGGAATGTGACTCGCTCCACATATTCTGTAAGACCGCATTCTGTAACTGTCGTGTTACTTTGCGAACTTTCGAAATCTTTGGCTTTTTCGTTGAGCAAATAGCTTTTACCTGTGCCGGGTGCGCCGAAGTATATGATGTTTCGTGCCTGTGTTGCCATACGCAGAATTTTCACATATTGTTTTTCTGTTAAATCTAATAAACTGCCTTGAGGTGAGAGAAAGACTTGCTTTAAGTCTGAATCTTTGAGCAATTCGCTTCTGGTGAGATGAATAGGGAGGTTTATCGTTTTCTTGTAGTATAAGTGGTTATCGTCTTTTCCGCAGACTTCGCCAAACGCCACCACTTTTTGTATGGGGCTTGCTTTGTAGCATATCAGTTTGTCGCCGGCTTTTGCAGTTTCGTAGCACCACGGCTTTTGACGCGGATTCCCTTCATCGTTTAATATGGTATAGAAATCTTGTTCGTCAATCTTTATATCAGAGAATTTGAAATCCGCAGGATCCGCTACCAATAGCCAGTATTGGCAACTCTCCTGATTATTTACCTCGAACGGTGATTTCCACGTTTTTGTCCAATATGAATCACTGATATCTTCTTCCGGAAATATCTCCGGATGCTCGTTCAAGTATACTTCATCTACCCACAATCTGGCTTTATAGTTGTCTTCATCGCCTGTGGGGCGAGTGACTCCTATGGTGCCATTTTCTAATAATTCTTGTAAGTTGGAAAATTTGTCTGACAAATATTTGTTGAGTTTGTCTGTATCAACTTCATCATCGCTATCAATTTTAATAAACCTACGCTTAGGTTGTAAGTTTGCACATGCCTTGTCAATGTTATTTAGTTCTTCCCAAGCTTTTTTGATTTCTTCTAACTTTTCTAATTCTTCAGGGGGGCCAACGTATAATGCGCCACCCCTATTGTTTTTTATAATTCGTACATCTATGGATTTGCGTTGAAGTCTCATTCGACCTTTGTTGAATCCATATGGTAGCTCCACATTAAAGTCAAACGGAGTATCTTTCTGTTGGTTCTTTAGTTCTGCTATTTTTGCTAACACGTTATAACCACGAAAAATGTCATCCCCATAAAATCCTTGAATTTCAGCATGTGGACTCTTTTGGCCCGAATTGATAATGCGAATTCCGCATTTTTCTGCTTGTTTTGCTTTAGTGAGCTTAACCGTAATGCAATTATTTTTTATGCGGGTTTGTAATTTTCCATCTCCCTCTAAGTAGGTCTTGAGTATATTGTATGTTTTTTTGACGCATGTTTTTTGGAACTTTTAATCAATTATGAACTTGTTTGTCTAACTATAGAATAGCATTTTTGGGGAATCGGGACAATTCCATTATTTGTTGAAGATTTTACCCTTTGCGCTTTTCTTTCTTTGACAGTGAAAGAATTTCTGAGATTCGTTTCATGACGAAAGGAGAACTGAACAACAGCAGTACCGCATGCGCTTGCCGGGTGTTACAAGCCCAGTCTGTTGGTGATGGCATGCCACCAGGTTTGCAGAGGGGTGGTGGCGGCGTTGTTTTGTAATTGGAGGTACAGCAGCACAATGCCGTTTGGGGTGTTTTGAACCGGCAGAGACATGAGCCATTGGCCGGCGGAGTCTTGCAGGTTCAGGTAAAAGCAATCGGCAGGGGCGCAGCGTGTTTCTGCAGATTTGGCGCCTTTGAGTAGCGCCAGCAGTTCTGCGGTTTCGGTTGAGGTAAGGGGGTATGTTTGGTTATTGATGCTAAGGTTGATGCTTGTGGTGTTGCTGAGGTTTGCATGCAGATGGTCTGTAGCGATGGCGTTGTAGGCATCGTACCCGGTGGTTTGGGGTGCCACTGCAGTGGTTGTTGAGGAGGGCGCGGCTGCTGTGGTTGCGGTGTTGCATGCCGACATTAGTGTTACAATGGCGGTGGTGTAAAGAAGCTTTTTCATTTGGTGGAGTATTGTATTGTTGCGGTGCATACAAGAGCGCCTTGGGGCGGGCCTTTAGGGGCGCTTTTTTACAGCGGCGACTTGGGGGTGCGTATTACGCCTTGCGGGTGATAGGCAGAGCTGCCCCAAGCGGGAACATAGCAGCCGGAGTAAAGCAGATTCGTTTGGTAAATGAGTGAGCCTTGCTTGGTGTAGCCGTATACGGGGCGCCCATCTGCGTAGCCATAAATGGGAACACCGTAGTCATCATATTTGGCAGATTGCCACTGTACGCCGTTCGAAAAACTGGTTTGGGCGGCGTTTGTGCCTGTTTGAACGGCGGGTTGGTTGTAGTAACCGGTGCCGATGAGATCATTCAGCATGATTTCGCAGGAACTGAGGGAAAGGAGAAGACCAGCGGATATCAGCAGATGTGTAAGTTTGTGTTTCATTGTTATAAAATTGCATTGGTGTTAAGGCTGCCGGGGCGGTATGTGTAATATCTCCAACAGCGTTGATTGATTATAACAGTTTGCCAGAATTCGGCAGATATGCAAGTTTTTTTCGCGGAAAAATCAAAAAGTTATGCAAATCGGGAATCGGATTCCCGATTTGCGTGGGTGGGGCTTTTAGGTAGTTACGTAAAATCTACGTTGACGTTGAACTCTCGGCGGAGCTGAAAGTGGGGGCATGGTTAGTGTTGGGTGGGGTAGTTAACGAGTTTTGCTAATGTGGGGCATGTGCGAGCATCCAAGGAGTCGTAGAATATGCATACCGGAGAATCGCCGGTTAGAAACAGCTCATACAGGTATTCTTGCTTTTCCTCCCAAGTACATGGGCTGCTTGGGGGTTGACAACTATTTGGTAGCGGCAGATGCGGCAGGGCTTTGCGTTTTTTCTTGAGTCGTTTCGTTTTCTTGTATTGCTCTTTTTTCTTTTTGCCGGGCTCGGGGGGCAGTTCGGGCGGGGGGACGCTATGCCCGCGTAACAGCAGAGAGTATTGTTCTGCTTGCCCAGATGCTACCACGAGGTGCAGCGTGCAGTGGCGCTCGAAGGTGAGCAGGCATGTGTTCGGGAGTGGTATGCGGGGGAATCTCCACACCGGTTGGCGGAATTTTTGCGTGCAGGCCGGGCTTTTTTGCATGACCAGTTGCCCGGCGCCGAAGGGGATGGGGGCTTCTTCTGTAATGGCGGAAAGCGGCAGCCATTCTTCGCTGTGCGGGTGTTGGATGAGCGTGTCTGCGTGCAGCACATATTTTGCTGCGGGTGAATCAGCCTCTACTTGGGGGGCTGGCTCGCTGTGCTGCTTGCGCACGGGGAGGTAGTATGTTTCTTTCTCCGGGTTGGGGTCCTCGTAGTAGCAGGAGCAAATGCGTACGGGTGCGCCGTTTTCTGCATCTTGCACGTATAAATCGAAGAAGGAACGTACATGTTTGAAAAATTCCCGCAGCTCGTAAATGCTCATGTGTTTGAGCTCGCCTTTGTGTGGGGGCTCATCCTTGGGGCACAGAATAATGGGTAGGTGCAGGTCACTGCTGAGGCGTATCTGCATTTTCTCGGGCTCGGTGGGGGTGTTGTTTTCTGTATTCATGGTGGTGTGGTTGGGCTTTTGTTGCGTATTGCGCATGTGGAGAAAAAATGTGGGTTTAATCAACCGGATATTCTTCGACCGGCTTATTGAGAGGGGCTGTCAGCAACTGACGGGCAAAATAGGGAGTGTGGTAGAGGTCGATTTCCTTGCCTCCCATCGGGATAGGCAGCGACAGCGGGCGCGGGTGATGACTGCTTATACGGATGGGCGGCAAGGGAATATCTTCACCATTGGTCTTATGCTCGACTAGATACACTGCCGGGGCTATTGATTCAGCCTGCATGCGGGCGATAAAAGAGGTAAACGGGTCAGAGTTGAGAAAAACATCCAGCTTCATCTGAAGCTGAGCGCTCAGTCGGTAGGCTCCGTGCGGCATGGTGGATGGGGCATCCTGTGCCTCGATTCTGTAGTATACGTTACCGTTCCCTTTGTGGAGTCCGTATCTCAGCCATTGCAGCAGGTAGTATAGCTTTTTGTTACGCTGCCGTTTTTCCCGCGTGGCGGGGTTATTGAACGGCACAATGATGCTGATGGTTCGATACGGTCGTTTCTGAGTATCGGACATAGGATTAAATAGTCGTCAGAATTAATAAAGAAGACTTTGAGTGGATTCTGTGGTGGTGCGTACTTGGCCTCTTACGCTAAAGCGGCGGAGTTTGCCGTTATAACCGGCTGCTATGTTGATGGTGCAGGGGCGCTCCGTCACCAGCTCGTAAATGACGGGGAACCAGTCGAAAAGCAAGCTGCCGTCCGGTTTGCGCACATGGCCACCGTAGCCGTGCTCTCGCTCCATGGTCAGGTGCTTGCCTCCGAGGGGCAGGCAGCGTGGGTACTCCAGCGCATCGGCGCGCACCCATTGCTGCTGCTCCGGCAGCCATAGCTCTGTGCTGCCTCCCACAAAGTTGTTCCAGTACTCGCTTGCAAACCAGGGGAAGTCATCGCTCACGGTCGGGCTGGCGGAGATTTTGCAGTGGTAGGCCTCCAGCTCCTCCGCTGTGGTGGTGGAGGTGTCATGCTCGTACACGGTGGGAATGTAGGCGGGCAGCTGCTCGTTGATGCTGCGTATGGTCACAATGCGAACGGGCTCGCCGCTCTCTGCGTCTTCTACCGCCAGCTGCAAGCCGTCGCGGCGGTGGCTGCGCAGCAGGTTATGCAAGTGCTCTACGCTGCGCACCACGGGAGATTCCGGCGGAATGGGGATGCGCTCGCTGCGGGTGCCTTTATTCGGTACGTGAACCAGCACCGTGCGGTAGGTGGGGCGTGTCACATCGCGGTCGCGAATCGGGTCGGTGGATTCGGTCTTGATCCACTCTTGTTTCTCTGCGTGCCACACCCGGAAGGGGATACCGATTTCGCTGCCCAGGTATATGACCATTTGTTCTTGTTGCGTGTTTTGTTTCATGTGGTAAATGGAGGGAATATGATAGCGTTAATATGATGATAAAATAGGGGAGACGGCCACCGTGTACACGGTGGTGTTGTTGTACTTTTGTTGCGTTTTGCGCATGGCGTGTTGGGTGTTGCTGACGGTCGGTAAAATCCTTATTTCAGCCCGACTGCAAGCCAATGCGAGGGCACAGCTCACGCAGGAGTGGGTGGATGTTACAGACTTGTAATTATGCTTTTACGCAGTAATGCAATAGCGCGGTGTTGTCGTGCTCGGGTAGTGTCGGCAGAGGGCAGCTACAGCCGCAATGGTAGTAGTATTCATAATGATGATAAACAGTTTTTGGTTTTGATAGACAGATGCACGCGGCTTGTGCCGCGTACGTTCTCCATATATCATAATCGAGAATTTTTGTCAAGCTTATTTTTGTGAAAATGAAGAAAAAAGTTAACGCAACAAATGAAGTAAAATCAGGCTTATTGTTTTGGCTTTGTTTAAGTTTTCCGTTGATAGATACAACACCTCGAGAAATGGGAGTTTGTGGAGGTGTTTGAGATAATAGATAGCGAATAATCTTGCGAGCGAAGCGAGCCTAGCCCGAAGCCCCGTGATAGCGGGGCGGTATATGGTAGCCCGGGGTACTGCCCGCAGGGCGGAACCCCGGGTCCGGAACAAACAATATGAGAACCCCGCCGCATGGCGGGGTGGCATAAAGGGTGACTTAATAGCGTAAGGTTTTTATTTTTCGTGCATTGTATCATTACAAAATCAACGTAAATATTAACACCACGCATTATGTCACCCCTCGCCGGGGTTCCAATTTTGTTTTTATCTTTTCCCGGGGTTCTGCCCCTACGGGGCGCCACCGCCGGGCTATTGTATGCCGCCCCGCATGCGCGGGGCTCTTGAATTCGCCTCACTTACGCTCGGGGATATCTGCCCTACAACCTCAAATTTCTCAACCGAAATGTTGAACAAATCTTTGCAAAAAAACGTCAAATAAAACACGAGAATAAAAAAATGTGAAAGATTAGCTCATTTTTTGGCGTACATATATATGGTAACACCATAAAAATAGCATGATTCGACCTCTTCTCCACACCTTGGCGCTGTGGCCTATGTTGGCCTGTGGCACTGCAACGCCTGAAACACCGGCTGCACCACCCACCGTCACCGCCCCCAAGGCTGCGCAGGTATTGGAACAAATGCTGCGCAGCAATTTGCAACAATCGCCTTACCCCGAGCACCGAGCCTTGAAGGGTGGCCCCGGTTTCACAAAAGAAACAGCATGGCAAATTCCGTTGGAGATGAATATGCAATCTCCCTCCCCCAATGAAGAGGCATTTGAGAATGCCGACAACACTTTCTCGTATTACCTGTTCAATGGCATAGATGATTGCAGCACAAAAGCACATGGCGTTGTTGACGGCCGATATTACCACGTGTATTCTGTAACGTTACCAATAGACGGCACGGCATACACCACCGAGGTTTGGGTAGATTACACCGCCGGGTATGATGTGCCCACCGAAGCAGAAATACAAGCCGAACTTGCCGCCTTTGAAGCCAAAAAACAAAAGCGTGTGGAGCTGTTGAGCCAAGTACATGACCGCGCTTCGGCCGATGCCGCCGCAGAAGAGCTATACAAGCTGGGGCCTATCTGCCACCCGGATGCCCACCGCAGCCCGCTGCAGCCCATCAGCTCCGGCAATGAACCGCCCGAACCCGAGTCTAAACGTATTCCGGATGCAAACTATTTCGGGTCTCGCAGCCTTTATTTATTCTACCAACACCCCTCTATCATCGATTATAGAAAAGACTTGAGTGCCGAAGAAAGAGCAACCCTCAAAGCCCGGCGTTTGCAACGCGCTCAACGTTTTATGCAAACCCTGCAACAAGAGCTCCCCCACGTGCATGACCAAGCCTCTGCCATGCAGGCCGCACGCCGCATCCGCCAAGAAAACCAAGATTTCTTTTACTTCCGCGATTATTACGATTTTTATTCTCTGCAAGATGACCTGCAATACGACAGGCAAGGCATGCGCCAACACATTCGCCGCATTGTTGATGCCGACTACTTCGGCTCCGTAGACCTAGCAGACTTCATCATTAAAGTGGAGTACCATTTAATATACGAATAATCACAACAAAGAGGGGCTGTATCAGGTATACATAGCCGCTGTAATAACATTGCGAAAAATCCTCAATACTATTGCGGATTTTTCCTTTTAATTTATAACTCTTTTACTGTATTATGATTACAAGCGGAACAAATTTTCAGAGCAGCGAGATAGGGAATGCGGTGGCCGCATTTTCCAACGAGTACATACGCTCTGCGGTGCAGAATACAATACCGGGACGCAATTCAAACATGCCGGTGGGTATTTTGGAGGCATGTTTCAGGTCTTCCGCAGTGGGCGAGCTACTGCGTTTCACCTCCATGGGGTAGATACCGCCGTTCTGAATGAGCAGAAAATCGACCTCTGCGGTTCCCTTGGCATCGCGGAAGAAATAGAGCTGCGGGCGAATCCCGTTGTGGCAAAAACTGCGCATGAGCTGGCCGTACACAAAGGTCTCGAGAATGGCACCGGCGAAGGGGCTATTCATGAGGGAGACGGAGTCATGCCACCCTGCTAACCAAGCGCAAAGCCCTGTATCCATAAAATAGAGTTTCGGGGTTTTGGTAAGCCTCTTAATGGAGTTGGTGGAGTACGGATACAGCAGGGAGATAATGCCCGTAGTCTCCATAATGGCAATCCACGCCTTGGCGGTGTTGGGAGACACCTCGGCATCCCGCGCCAAGTCGCTGTACACCAATTGCTGCCCGGTGCGTGCCGCAGCAGAGCGCATCAGCTTGATAAATGCGGCACGGTTTTCCACTTGCGTGAGCTGGTTGACATCTCGCTCCAAATAGGTGCGCACATAAGATTCGAACAGAACGCGCGGCTCCAGCCCCGCATCTTTACTCAGCACGGGGTAGCCGCCCCGCCATATGCGGCGGTATAGTTCATGGATATCGCAGGTGGCAACGCCGGCGGCGTAATCTGCCAAAGAATCGGGCGAGAACAGCGGAGCTGCCGTCTCCCCCAACCCCAGGCACTCTCGTTGAGACATGCTGTAAAGGTCTATAATCCCCACGCGCCCGGCCAAGCTCTCACTCACGCCTTCCATCAGTTGAAAATGCTGAGAGCCGGTCATCCAATACAGGCCGTTGCATTTGGCTGCATCCACCCGCATTTTGATAGCACGGAACAGCTCCGGCGCATACTGCACCTCATCTATAAACAAGGGGGCCTCATGCTCCCTCAAAAAACCGATGGGGTCTCGCCGAGCCTCGGCTGCCAAGGTGTAGTCATCCAGCGTCACATAGTTCATGCCCGCCGGCAACACCTCCTCCAGCAAGGTGGATTTACCCACTTGCCGCGCCCCTGTCAACAATACACAGGGAAAGTGTGCAGACATGTATTTAACCCAGCCTGCTGCCGTGCGTGTGTAATATGCGTTTTCTGCCATAACTTGCCCTTATTCTTACGCTTATGTATCCTATTGTCAAGCTTAAAAGACAATTCTGCAATAATACTGAGGATTTTCCGCAGCGTCATTGCGGATTTTTCCTATAGCAACATAAAGCGCTGAATGCTAACATTCAACAAGCGGAACAAAATATTCCGCAATGCTATTGCGAAAAATCCGCAATAGCATTGCGGATTTTTCCTTTTGATTTATAACTCTTTTACTGTATTGCAATTACAAGCGGAACAAAATTTCCGTAGCTTCAGAAATGAGTTCACGGGCGCGGCGAACATCATCGCCGTGGGTATTTCCCTTACTGCGGGGCACGGTAAAGAGCTGTAGGAGCTCGCGGTTGAGTTTATCGATGGCGGCTTGCGCCTCGGGGGTGCCGAGGGCAGCGGCACGCTCGCGCAAGATGCGTATTTTCTCTGCGTCTTCGATACCGTCTCTCAGATGTTCAAAGCGCACAGAGCTGCACGCACCGGGGTAGACCAAGAAACAATCGCCGGAGGGCCATTTACCGAAGTCGGTGCACTTGAAGGGGTCTTCATTCCACGAATTATAAGCCCAGCGCAAGAAACCATCCAAGCCGTTGGCGGCCACAAAAAGGCCAATCCAGTCTGCCTCTGCGGGGGGCGAGAAAGTAAAGGTGTTGGGCTTTTGCGGGTGCAGGCACACATACACGGTGGTCTTTTTGCCCTGCGCCTTGCGCTCTGCCAGCAGGTCGCCCATCACCGTATCGGCATGCGTGATGATGGGCGAGAGGTCGTACACCTCGCGGGTGAAGGCAGAGGGCTTATCCACCGCCGATACAATGCGCAGCTCGGGCGCGTATTTATCAACCATAGCCTTGGCGGCGCGGGCCATGTGGTCGGGGCGCTCATCTAAGGCAATGCAGGTTTTATGCAGCCAGCCTTTCTGCTGCAAATGGGCGCGGAAGGCGGTGAGGAAGGGCCCCCAGGTTTGCTCCCACACGGGGGAGTTGACATCCAGCTTGATATACTCGTACTTACCGGTGGCTTCATCCAGGTAGCGCACCTTCATGTGCCACGGCACCATGGTATAGCAAGAGATTTGCTCAGTAATGCCGATGTCGTTCATCATGAAGCTGACCCACGCATCAAAAGCGGAGAAATCGTAGCGCCATGTGCCATCCTTACCTTTAATCCACTCAATGTTGGAGGGGAAGGCATCGTGCGTCTGGCCGTTCCACGCTTCATCCAGCAGGGTGCAGGTAATGACCTTTTGACCGGCCTCTGCCAGCATGGTCATATAGGGGCGCATGGCCTCAAAGTGCTCGGGGCTCCATGGGGCGACTTTGTGCCAACGAGCAATGCTTTGCGGGTGCTGCCACAGGTCGAGGTGAAAATGCCAGTCTCGCGGTGCGGGCAACACCCCCTGCTCTACCACCAGCTCAACGGGCACTTCTACCGAGGCACCCACGCAATAATACGGCTTGGGCACATAGCCGCCTTTCAGCTTCACCACGCCGCGGTACACACCGGGGGCGGCATCTGCCGGTATATCCAACTGCACCATAAAGGCCAGCGGCCTGTTGCCACCGGGGAAACACTCACGGTGCAAGCGGCCGGCAAACACCACATCTGCCACGGGTTTACCGTGGGCCATTGTTTCATCCACATAGCGGCAACGGGGTTGCAGCACGGCCCCGCCGTTCTCTGCTTGCAAGGCAGAGCAGTCTATGCAGCCCGACCATTTGACCATACCCACCTGCGCCCACGCTACCACCTGCGCGCTCACGCGCTCGCCACGCCAACCGCGCAAACGGACGGTGTCTTGGGTCTGGCTCTCGGTAGGCAAAGTCTTGTCTATCAAACGCTCATTATCTTTCAGCACTACCAAATGAGGTGCGGGGGGCTTGGCGGCCATAGCAGATGTACCGCAAAAAATAAAGGGGAGTAAAGCTTTTACAATATTCATGGCTGGGGGGACACTTGTTCATACCATACTTACCCGTTACCCCGTGCTAAGTCAAGCGAAAAAGAAACACGCCCAGGGCAAACGCATTAGGTAACGAACCTTGTAAGTTCTTTATTTACAATGTACAATTTACAATTTACAATTTTCTAATAAAACATCGGCCTGAGTGCAGCACGATGTTTTATGGCCGCAGCATTGCGCAAAAACATGTTTCTCTCGCTATGTAGCCGGGAAAGGATAATGCCTTATGGTGGGCTTTCAGCTGATGAATATTTATATAAGAGCTTGTAAATTCAATAACTTTGTAAATGGTAAATTGTCAATCTGAAGAAAGTGTCATAATCCTAATGCGTTTGCCCTGGAAACACGCCGGTTTTTATATAGGGCCGTCATGCTGAATTTTATTTACTCGCAGCTCCATTACATGTTATACTGCGTCATTTTTTGAATATCAATGATGTTTAAAATAAATTTGAAAAATAGTGATAGATTTTTCCGTTACAGCACTCATAATCGGTGTTGAGTCAGCCTCATACAAAGCGGTACAGCTTCAACACATTAATGAAATCAAATGACAGAGAAAAAAACAATTATGCACGTTTTCAGCTTGCAGAAAAAAGCAAAATTTCGGATAATAAAGACATACGGAAAATCTTTTTTCACCAACAAATCCTCACCCATTTAAACTAAGCAAATTATGAAACCTCTATTAATAACGGGCTGTTTATTGCTCGCGCTGGCGCACACGATGCCTGCGCACGCGCAAGAGACAGAGCCTGCCACTAGCACGGGGTCCGCGGTCATCTTAAAACCGCAAATCACCCACAACGGCTATGAAACCACGGTAAAAAAGGATACCACCTTTACCATCAACTTCACCACGCCGATGATTACGGAAGATGCCTTGGAAACCGCCCCCACCGCCGGCTATGCCGAGGTGTACTACAGCGATACCGAGGCCGCCATACCGCATACGGCAGAGTGGGTGTCGGCCTCTGAACTGGAGTTGACAATAACGGCTGATACCGACCCCATGAAGGCGGTGACGGTGCGCGTACCGGCAGGGGTTAAAGATGTTGAGGGGCGCGTGTACGAAGAGCTTCAATTCATCGGCCACACGAGCGATGGCGTCATGGTTAATTGCAACGGCAACTACCCGGAAAAGCCGCGTGTGCTCTTTTTGGGTGGCACAACTGCGCTTGATTCCGAGCTGCTGGAGCAACGCATCTCAACGCTGTATTTCAAATTGGGTGACAAGGTAATGCCGGCCAACATACGCCCGGCCACCGCCGCAGATGCCGTAGCCCATTGGGTTGAGTACCGGGAGGCTTTTGAATATGAAATGCCCGACCGCGACTCGACAGACATGGCCGCCCTGCCGCCGGATACCCCCTTGCCGCATACCTGGGTGTGCGAGATGCCGTTCTACCCGTGTGCAAATCAAAAGTTGGAGCTTATTTTGCCGGAGGCCGAGCGCCCGCGCGATATGTCAGTGGGTTATGAGGATAAGTGCCTCTACTCCTTCACCCCCTCAGCCCCGGGCGTATACCTTACCAACACGGCAGAGGGGCTCGGCAAAAACCGGGTTAACCTCACCTTCCACCAACCCGCCTTGGTAACAGACATACCGGCCTTGCTGCGCAGTTTGGAGTGGCAGGTGCATGATTACAATCACAATGCCGACCCCGTACCGCTGAAATGGCACGAGGACAACACCCTGCGTGCCACCATTCGCAGGCAAGAGGTTGTTATCCGCATAGATGAAGAGGCAACCGCAAAGCACATACGCAGCTATCAGCTGAGCGATGGCCGCACGGTGCAGGGTGTGTCAGAGGTAGTACTGCATGCCGACTTGGGGGGCGAAAACGCGCCGAGCCTCACGCTCACCTGCAGCGGGCATTATGAGTCCATTACCGGCCAAACCTCCGAAAACGGCTCCTCCGATACCACGGATTTGACACCGCGCTCCCCCTTTATCCACAGTGATGTGACCAACGGCCACATGATGAGCGGCGGTGCCACCACCATCAACTGCGAATACGGCCGCATTAAAAACGGCCAAGTACGCATTTGTAAAATTGCGGGCGATGGCCCGAGCGTGGTGAGCGCCATCAATGCCTACGAGGCATGGTATGACGATGCGGATAATAACCACGTTACTTGGGAGCAAACCGGCCAAATCAAAAATTCTCCCTCTGCGCGTGTTAACCGTATGCACGCCGTGCCGGTGGATATGTTGCCCGGTATTGAGCAAGAGGTTACCTACCCGCTGGAGGGCGCTTACGGCACCACAAAAATCAACCTTACCCAACCCTTCGGCCATGCGGATAAAACCGGCCTCTACCTGGTTGAAATATCGGGTGAGTCTTTGCGCAGAGACGATTACTCTGCCCCCATCGTTAACCAAGGTCTTGTGCAGGTAACGGATTTGGGGCTGATGTGGAAACTCAACGGCAAGCGCCTTTTTGCCTGGGGTTACCACTTGTCGGACGGCAAAGAGATTGCAGAGGGCACCCTGTACATGCTGGATGCCAAGGGCAAAACACTGGCACAACTGCCACTGAGCCAAGGCGTGGCCTGTGGGGATTTCCCCGCAGAGACCCGCTTCTTCCGCCTGTGCACGGCCAATGACAGCGTGGTGGTGATGTACAACCCGAGCAGAAATGAGTCGGACGCCAGCTACTCTTGGGATTCTGAGCGCTTGGCGCAGCTGGGTATACCGGCAGATGAGCTGCCGCAGGCGCTTATCTACACCTTTAAAGACCGCTCCATCTACCGCCCGGGCGAGGTTGCCCATATTAAAGGCATGGTGCGCTGGGTGCGTAATAATGAGTTGCACACGCCTGAGATTGAGAGCATTACCGCAACCATTCGGCACAAGAATAAGGAGCAGGTGGTCAGCGTAACACCCGCGGCAGACGGCAGCTTTACCTTAGATGTTACCACCCAAGGTGTGGGGTCTCACAGCGTGCAGTTCGACATCAAGTACAAGGGCGACGACAACGGCACCAGCCCCGACTACGCTGCCTTGGCCCGCTACAATGTCAGCACCGAGGATTGGTATGTTGAACACAACCTGCTCAACGAGTCTCGCCGCAACCACACCTACCTCACGGTAGAGGAGTTCCGCCGCAATGAGTTTGAGGTGGAAAGCGAGATGACAACGGATTGGGCAGAACGCACCGTGGAAATTGACGCCACGGCTACCAACTTTACCACCACCCCGGTGGCTGACGGTAAGGTACACTGGCGGGTGTACTACTATCGCTACAACTTCTACCCTGCCGAGTGGCAGGAATACCGCTTCGGCGACTTCCGCGAAAACACGTGGGCTCACTTCTCTGCCTATTATCTGGGCATTGAAAGCGCCGGCAGCGATTACATTTGCTCAGACTCCTTTGAGGACAAGCTGGACGCCGAGGGCAGCGGCGGTTGCGTATTCGATATACCGCAGGAAGAAGAATTCAACCGCGGGCGCATTGCCATTACCGGCATCACAACCGTGACCAACGGCAACGAGCAAAGCTTGCAAAGCACCCGAGAAATCGTCCTCGACCCCTGCGAGGTGTACGCCGGTATCAAAACAGAACAACGCCTCTTGCAAGTCGGCCAAAAATTGCCCGTAAGCATTGTGGCCGTGTGCCCCGATGGCAAGGCTTGGCAAGGCGCGCCCCTGCAAGGCAATATCAAGGTGGTGCGCACCTCTCACAAGGCATACCGCTATGGCTCTGCCTCCGCCTCGGGCGTGCATAATGTGAAAGAGGAAGAAGTGGTGTGGGATGCCCCCGTCGCCTTCAGCGGTACCCCCAATAGCGTGGAGATACCGCTGCAACACGCCGGCATTTACACCATAGAGGCCACCTGCACCGATACCAAGGGCAACACCAACACCAGCGCCGTGCGCCATTATGTATGGGGCGATGATGTATCCCCCTGGTACTACGAGCACGGCAGCGAAATTACCATGGTGCCCGACAAAGACATGTACAACCCCGGCGATACCGCCCACATACTGGTGCAAACACCCATAGATGCCGAGGTGCTGGTAACTGTGGAGCGCGGCAAGGTACTGCGCCACTACAAGCGCACCGTCACCGTAAGCCACCCTGTGATTGAGGTGCCGGTAGAGGCGGGCGATGCGCCCGTGGTCTATGTATCTGTCTCGCTGATACAAAGCGCCAACGACCGCAAGAAAGACGGTGAGCCCATGCTCAAGATGGGTGTATGCAGCCTCAATGTAGCCGCGCCCGAGAAAGTGCTGAGCGTAGAATTGAGCGCCCCCACAACCCACCTGCTGCCCACCGACACCTGCGAGGTGAGCGGCGTGGTGCGCGATGCCGCCGGCAACCCCGTGCCCCATGCAGATGTAACCCTGTATGCAGAAGATGAAGGCACCCTGCAAGTGCTGGGCTATGCCCTGCCCTGCCCGCAATACTTCTTCTACAGCCAAGCAGGCCGCCCGCACGGCGTAAACACCTACTCTGCCCTCGGCCAGCTTTACGGCGAGAATATGAAGCACCGCTACATGGGCAACAAGGGCGTGTTCATCGGCGGTGGTGGTGAAGGTGGCGGCTACGGCGGCGCCGTATCGGACGAAGAGGCAGACTACCTGCGCGAAAACTTCAACCCCTGCGCCTTGTGGCTGGGCAGTATCAAGACAGATGAGAACGGCTGCTTCCGCGCCTCATACGTCAACCCCGATACCCTCACCCGCTACCGAGTCATGGCCGTTGCGGCAGACCGCGACCGCTTTGGCTCTGCCAAGACCGCCTACCACGTCACCAAGCCCATTATGCTTGAGCCGATAGCCCCCAACGGCGCAACAGAGGGAGACCTGCTGCACCTGCCCGTTACCGTCAGCATGCTGCCGGAGCAACTGGCAGAGGCCGCCAACGGCAACCCCGTGGAGTGGAAAGTGAGCATCAGCGGTACCAATGTTACCCTGCCCGAGCCCGAAAAAACCGTACGCCTCACGGGTAACGAGCCCGTTACCATCACCTTCCCCGTCAAGATGAACTCCACCGGCACTGCAGAGCTGCAGTGGCGCGTGCAGGCAGCCACCCCCGGCAGCAGTGCGCGCCTGGCAGCTTGTAAGGATGCCGTTAAGCTGGAGTTTGAGGTGATACCGCCCACCCCCTTCCTGAGAGAGCGTATCTTCTACACCTTGACAGATGCCGGCACCCTCAACCTGCACGATTTGGTGAAGACGGCATACCGTGCAGAGAGCCCGGTAGAGCTCACCTTCTCTACCTCGCCGCTCATGGGGCTGCGCTACCACCTGCAATACCTGCTTACCTACCCCTACGGTTGCAGCGAGCAGCTCAGCTCTGCCGTGATACCGTGGATTCTCAAACCCGAGCTTGAGGAAGCCCTCGGCATGCAGCTGCCTACCGACAAAAACCGCGAAGACGTCATGGCAGATACCTTCGAGCGCCTCAACAAGCGCTACAAGGGCAATGGCCAATACGGCTACTGGGATAACTCTACCGAGCCCAGCGAGTACTCTGCCTATGTCATCTTGGTGTGTCAACTGGCCTTGGAACACAAGGTGTACGCCACGGGTATTTACTCTTACAGGCTCGACAACATGTACTCTGCCCTTGAGGCCACGGCTCTGCCGGAGGATACACAGCAGGATATCAGGCTCGGCGGGTTCCTCACCACGGCACCCAACAGCGCTACGGTGCCCCCGCGCTTGCTCAACCTGTATGTGCTGGCCCGCGCCGGAAGATTGTCTCATGAGCTCTTGGACAAATGCATTGCACGCACCCGCGGCCTGCAACAGGCAAGCCCGGCCCAGCGTTGGATGCTGGCCCTCTGCGCCCGCATGTGCAACCACCCCGAGGCCGCTGCCCTCAAGCAAGAAGCCGTAGCCGCAGATGCCGAAAAGAAACCCGAGTATTACTACGGCTATGATATTTTGCCGCCGGTAGAAATCATACGCCTGCTGTACGCCATTGCAGATGCCCCCAAAGCCCAAGAAACCGCAGAAGCCATGCGTGATTTCCTGGACAGCGGCAGCCTCACTTACTCTACCTGGCGCAATGCCTGGACCACCATTGCCGTGCACGAGTTCATGAAGCATGCCGACATGCAGAACAAGGTTGCCGTGGTGAATGGGCAAAGCATCACCACCAAGCAACCGCTCATCCTCACCACCCCCTACGGCGCCAACACGGCCTACTCCACACAGGGTGACACCGTTTACATTACCGGCTATGCAGAGGGCCACACCGCCCAAGCCCAGCCCGTGCAGGCTATCAACGAGGGGCTCAAGGTGACTCGCCGTTTCGAGAAACTCTTGCCCGACGGCAGCTGGCAACCCACAGCCACCTTTGCGGTGGGCGATGTGGTGAAGGTGCACCTCACGGTAGAGGCAGATGCCGCCGTGCCGGCCCACCACCTGCGCTACCTAGTGGTAGAAGACCGCCTGCCCGCTGCGTTCGAGGCCGTCAACCCCGCCCTCAGCTCGCAGGCACTGCCGCCGCATGTTACGGCAGAGCAAGCTCGCGGCTGGTGGTATTGGGGCTCTTGCATAGACAATAAAGAGTTCCTCAAAGACCGCGTGCGCTTCTTTGCCACCTACATGGGCTCCGGCAAGATGGAGGCCACCTACGTGGCACGCGTGCTGCGCCGTGGCGAGGTAACGGCCCCCGCCACCAAGGCAGAGCTCATGTACCGCCCCGAGGTGCGCGGCCTGAGCATTCCGCAGCAACTCCATGTCAAATAAATGACGGCTGATAACACCACAGCAACCACGCCACCGCCTGCCCCACGCAGGCGGTGGCTGCGCATGTTGTTGTGGGCCGCAGGCAGCTTTGTTTTGCTTTGCGTTGCGGCATGGTACACCATACCTTTTTTTGTAACACCGCCGCAGCTGCCCGTGGCCGGCGACAGCCTGGTGCTTGACCGCAACGGCAAGTTTCTGGGCCTCATCCCCGGGCAAGACGGCTACCGCCACCAACCGCTGCAAGAGCTGCCGCAAGAGCTGGCCCGCTGCCTTGTTGCGGCAGAAGATGCCCGCTTTTACAGCCACGGCGGAGTAGATTTATTGGCCGCGGGGCGCGCTGCATGGCACCGCATGCGCGGCACCTCGCTCTCCGGCGCATCTACCCTCACCATGCAGTTGGTCAAGCTCTGCAACCCACCGGCAGAGCGCAACTACGGCACCAAGCTGCAAGAGGCGCTGCAAGCACGCGCGCTGGAGTACCGCTACAGCAAAGACGAGCTGCTGCTGGCCTACATCAACACGGCAGAT
Source organism: Akkermansia sp. (assembly GCA_045124875.1). Taxonomy (GTDB): domain Bacteria; phylum Verrucomicrobiota; class Verrucomicrobiia; order Verrucomicrobiales; family Akkermansiaceae; genus Akkermansia. The sequence goes on along the minus strand of JBGVMR010000004.1, from coordinate 9,022 downwards.
TTCGGCAACCAATGCCGCGGGGCAGAGGCCGCGGCCCTGTTCTACTTCGGCAAGCATGCAGCAGAGCTGCAAACCCACGAGGCCGCCCTGCTGGCCGCCTTGGTGCGCGCGCCCTCTCGCCTGGACCCCCTGCGCCACCCGCAAGCGGCCCTTGTCCGCCGCAATATGATTTTGACCAAACTGGGCGAGCCCACAGATGCCCCCTTGGGGGTGCAGGCCCACCGCATCAACGCCCCCACCTTTTTGGGCACCACCCCGGGCACCCTCACGCTTGATGCCGCCTTGCAAAACGATATTGCCGCCATTGCCCTGCAAGAGCTGCAACAACTGTACCGCCACAATGTGTCTCAAGCCGCGGTGGTGGTTATTGATAACCGCACCGGCGAGCTGCTGGTTGCCCTGCCCGCGGCAGACCCCACCAGCCAACGCGGCGGCCACCTCAACGGCACGGCCATACCGCGCAGCGCGGGCTCTACCCTCAAGCCCTTTGTCTACCTGCAAGCATTCGGCAACGGGGCTTGGCCCGCCACCGTCATGGCAGATGTACCCACCCTCTACCGCAGCGAGGACGGCATACGCGCCCCCGGTAATTACAATGATTTTTACATGGGCCCCATCAGCATTCGCACGGCACTGGCCTGCTCTCAAAACGTGCCGGCCATGGAGGCCCTCAACCTCTACGGCGGCATCACCCCCTTGCTCAACACTCTGCGTGCCTTGGGCATGAGCCTGAGCGGCGATAAACAAGAATACGGCTTGGGCTTGGCCATCGGCAATGCGCATGTTACCCTCACTGCACTGGCACATGCCTACAGCACCTTGGCACGCAACGGCGCCCAACTGCCCCTCTACACCCACCTGCCACACCCCGCAGATGCACCCACGGCCCTGCTCAACCCGCAGCACTGCTACCAAATTGCCCACATTCTCAGCGATACCGCCGCCCGCACCCCCGCCTTCGGCGAGGGCGCCTGCCTGCGCTTCCCCTTCCCCTGCGCGGCCAAAACCGGTACCTCCTCCGACTACCGCGACAACTGGTGCTGCGGCTTTACCGCAGAGTATACCGTGGCCGTATGGGTCGGTAATTTTGACAACTCGCCCATGCTCAATATCTCGGGCATCTCCGGCGCCGGCCCCATCTTTCACCGCGTTATGATGCGCCTGCAAGAGTACAACGGCGCACCCCTCAGCTTCCCCACCCGCCCCAACGGTTTGCAAGAGGTACAGGTAGACACCCGCACCGGCACCCTTGCTACCGATGCCACACCCCACAATGCCCGCGCTACCGAGCTTGCCACGGCAGAGCAACTGGCCGCCCTGCCCACCCCCAAGCTCGACCCCAAAGGCCGCGTTATCCTTGATGCCCGCTATGCAGACTGGTTTGCCCACCACGGCAACCGCCGCCATTTTGTGGTAGATACCACCGCAGACTCCGGCCGCCGCCCCACCATCCTCATCCCCGCACACGGCACCACCGCCCTGCTGGACCCCACCCTGCCCCACAACGGCCGCTACCTCGAGCTGCGCGCCACCATGCCCCCCGCCACCACCACCTGGCAATCACCATCCCTGCCCATTATAGAGCGCAACGGCCGCACCTACGCCATCCTCTCCCCCGGCCAACACACCATCCGTGCCTCCTCCCCGCCCGATATCGTGGTAGAATCTACCTTCAACGTAGAACAACTGTGATTTAAGTACGAAATACGAACTCCGAAGGACGAAGTTTCAGAGTCAGGCGCCTGCGGCGTAGTGTTGCAAAGCCGCGCATGAGTTGCCGCTGTCATTACGGCTGTATGCTTAACTATTACTTCGTATTTTGAATCTCGTAACTCGTACTTCAAATTGCCATTTACCGCGTTGATGCATCCGGCAATCGAAAAATGAACCGCCGTATCCTGCATGCGCGAGTTGTCACACCCGCAGGAATGCCTTGTGGCGGTAGAGAAACCACAAGAAACACCACAGTAACCCGAGGCTTAGGGCGTGGAACACCAACGCCCCCGCCTCTTCACTGCGTGCGGCAATACCGTAGAACAAGGGGTGGGCTATGCCCCACCACAGGTTGTGGCCATGCGGCCCGTGTATTTCTATGAGCAAATAGGCCAAAAGGGCGTTGCATCCGAACACTTGCAGAGGATACGCCGTTTTGGAAACCACGTTGCTGCAACAATCGAACAGAAGATGAAAAATTGCCAGCAACACCATGCACCACCCGCCGCTCCACAATACGGCCGTGGCGGTAAAGATGTGTTTGATGAGCGGGGTGTCGTACTCCAGCAGGCAGGCGCCCAGCAGGCAGCCAGCGCCCGCTGCCAGTATTTTGCCGGCGGTACTCAGCCCGCTGCGGGTGCGAATCAGGGTGCCACAAATGCTCCCCATCAGCGTCAGGGCGCCGAATGATAATGCCGTGAGTATCCAGCTGTAGGGCGTGCCGTCTTGCCAAGCTCCCTCCAATTTACAGTCTATGTAGATGGCCAAGTTATTATCCGGCAGAAACAGCCCGCCGGGCTGCCCGTTGTACGGCACGAAACGCAGTAGTGCCCAATACACGCAGACACACGCTGCCGCGGTGATGATTTGCCCGCGTAATTTACAGAACATGAGCACAATGGCTGCAATAAGGTAGCCCTCTGCTATGGCTTGCAGGGTGTTGCAGAATAAGCTCATGTGGGCGGCACGTGCACCGGCCAGCCCACCTTGCACCAGCATACCCAGCAAAAAGAGCAGGGCTACGCGGCGGGCTACTCGCCAAGTGGTGCCCAAACGCCAATGCTCGCCTCCTTTTTCTCGGTATTTCTCAAACGCAAAGGGCATGCTGGCCCCGGTGATAAAAATGAACAGCGGCATCACCAAATCCCAGCAGGTGAAGTCTTCGCCCCATTCGGCATGGCAAAACTGTTGCATCAGCCACTGCGGGGCTTCTGCCCCCATGCTGTACTCCAGCATCAACGCCAGCACGGTGGCGCCTCCGCACAACATCAGCATGTCCAGCCCGCGCAGGGCATCTATACTCAATATACGTTTGTTCATCTACCAAAAGAAAAAAGGCAGCTTTCGCTCTGTTCAAACGAAAGCGGCCTCGGTAAGTGTTCTTTTATTTCATCTCGCAAACACCCTCCATGGCTACAATGTCGAACGGTTTGAGGGTAATCTCAATGGGGGTATCAACATCGATGGGGGTATCCATAATCGGCAATCTTGTTTGGTCTGCAAAGCTGCTGCGCAAGATGACGGTGCCTTTAATGTGCGGCGGTACATCCAAAATTTGGCGCAGCGTACCTTTCAGCGTCTTCTCCTTGGCTGAGGAGTTGCGCACGGAGAGGGTGCACTTCTGCATGTTCCAAGCAGCCCAGCCGTAGATATCGCCGTCCTGTTTCTGCTTATCCCAAGGGTTGCCACCCACCCAGTGGGTATCTGCCAACACGTCTGCATTGCGGCGTGCCCAAGCAATACATTGTGCCAGTTCATCCCACAGGATACCACCTTCTTGGTTCATCAGGTCGGCGTCCACGTATATCTCTTGCAAACCGCTGCCGCATGTAAAGGCGGTGCGCATTTCTTTTACGCAGTTGGCGGGGTCTTTGCTCATCACACGGGGCGGCCCATTCTTGGTGATGATGGTGCCGTGCGTCATCAGTGCGTTGATGGGGAAGAGCGGGGCCCCCGTCACGAATACCTCGTGTACCAAGCGGTCGCGGTAGGTAATCCAGCGGTCGCGTGCATCACCTACGTTGCCCACTTGGTCAAAGTCGTTCTCTTGGCGCCAGATGGAGTCTGCGTGCATGTACCAGAACGGGCTGGCCCATGTGCCTACCGTGGTGTTGATGTAAATATCAGGGCGTGCCTCGCGCAGGGCGGCCAGCACTCGCAAGATGCCTTCTGCATCTTCCAACGCGCCCGGCCCCTTGGCATGGAACTTGGTAGAAATGCCGTCGAATTTGAAGTAGCGCATGTCGTAGTGCTTAATCATGTACTTGCAGCGCCCCACAAAAGCATCGAAGTAGACGGGGTTCGACAGCTCGAAGTTCGAGATTCTGTTGTTGGGGTGGGTCTTGTTCCAGTGCTCAATGCGCATGCGCTTGCTGGCGCCGTAGCCACCCACGGGGCCCAGCCATGTGCCCAAGCCGCAACCCATGCTCTTGGCCACATTGTTCAGCTTGGCAAAGCCGTTCGGGAAACCGACATGGAAACCCCACAAGCTGTTGAAATCATCCCAGCCGTCGTCAATCACAAAGGCATCTATCTTGGTGCCGCGTTTTTCAAACAGCTCTTTCTTCCAGGTATTGAGAATACCTAAAGATATTTTCTCACTGGTGCGTTTGCGCGGGTCTGCGTAATCATGCAGCACAATGCCTACCTCGTACCAGTCGTTGTAGTGTACCATGGTGCGGTAGGGTACGGGTTTCTCTCGCTCTATGTAGCACAGGAAGGAGCGGCGATGTTGCTGCGGGGCAAACAGGCCGATAACGCTGTTCACCTTCCACGGGTCGCCGGGGTTAAGGTTGGTCTTGCGTACCCAAGTGCCGCGTACCATATCATCGGGTACTGCGTTTGTGTCTCCCTCCTCGGGGTTGCCCATGGCAAGTGATACGGAGATACGGCCGTGGCTGGTTACGGGCTCCGTCTTTTTCTCCACCCAGTAGCGCAGGCGGTAGGTGCCGGGTACCGGCACGGTTACATGGTATTCTGCCCCTTCGGATTTATGGCCGGTAAAGCCGGGGTGCACGTCTTCCGATACCACTTGTCCGGAGGTTGTTACCAACTGCACACCCACAATGTTGAGGCGGTTGTTACCACGCTCATACTCGAAGTCGATGACGCAGTCGCCGGGTTCCTCAAACTTCACGGGACCCTCAGCCACCAGCAGATGTTTCACCACAGGGCCGTTCTTTGCATCATACTTCTTACCGTATACACTGTGGAAACTTTCCGGCACGGCAAACACGCTGCCGAACATGTCCGGCGTCCAGCTCTCTGCGCTCCAAGCACCTTCAGTTGCTGCGCCGTGTTGGCCCACGGTCATTACGCTCATGGGCGTCTCCAAACCCATGAAAAGCTTGTCTGTCACCGCTACGGTGCCGTGGGTGGTGTTGCCCGAGATGGAGGGAATGCCTCCGTCTGCCGTGGGGATTACTTGCAACGGGGTGATGCTGGCAAACGGTACAGGGGTCTTGTCGGCTTTCAGTACATACTCTTGCCTTACGTAGTGAGACCCATCCCTCAACACGGCGCGCCATTCTACGCTAAAGGATCCATCCGGGGCTTGGAAGGTGGCTTTTATGGCTTTACCGGGGTGCTTGGCAGACTCTTTTAAGGAGTCTTTTGCTACCAGTTTTACCACCTTGGGGGTGGTTACCGTCATGTTGGTGGAGTCAAGTTTTACCCCGTTGGCCAAATTGATGGTGAACACGGGTTGCCCACCTGCCACCAGTAGGGTGCCATCGGCCGCCTTCAGACCGCCGAAACTGATGCCACCACCCTTGCTGTAATTGAACTCGGCACTTAATAAGTCATTGCCTATGGTGTATGTGTTATCGCTTACCGTTGTCACTGCCTTGCCGGGGGCTGTTGGCCCCGGGTATTCCACTGCTGCCGTACATACCCCGGCCGCAGCCGCCAGCATTGCTATTAAAAATATATTCTTTCGCATAAAAAAGTCCGTACCTCTCGTACTATGCTCTACTCTAGCATATACTCGCTCTCACCGCAAGCCTGTTTTTCAGTTGGCTGTGTTTATGTTTTCAGTTGATGCCCCCGCAAAAAAAACTTCTCTCGGTTTTACCCGAGAGAAGTTGTGATATGGATGTGTGCTGTCCGCTTTAGCGACGGCGGCGGCGAGCTGCCAAACCGGCAAGAGCCAAGAGGCTCAGCGTAGCGGTGGTCGGCTCGGGGACCAGAACCGGTGCGGCGCTCATCTTAGCGGCAATGTCTGAGTTATTGACAAGCCCGTCTGAAGAGAACAAGGTGAGGCCTGCAATCATTCCTTCATAGCCATCACGAACATCAGCAGTATTACCGGAGCCGATAGCCATGTAGCTACCATCGGCTGTAAGATCATTCCATCCGCCTAATTGACGAGTGGCAAATTTGCCGTCCACTGTGCCCATGTAGAAACGGGAGTCTCCGCTTTCGCTTAAATTAATGGTGAGGGCTACAAGTGTCCAAGAATCGGTGGGAATACTATCGTATCCGAGAGAAGAAGTACCTACGTTAGTATCTAGTACACCTTTCGTAGTTGCTTGTAATCCGCCGTTGTATAACGCAAACTTGAAACCATCGTTCTGACCACCAACGCTGAAAATGGAATTTACAGAGGTTGAATCAGGTTTAATCCAAGCAGCAATGGTGAGATAGCCCGTTCCACCCGTGATGTAACTCATGATGTCCTCGTCATCGATTTTCAAAATGGAACCGGCGCCGGTGAATTCATAGGTTGTTACATCGTTTAGTGTAACAACGGACTTTACACTCGTCCCTGTATCTCCGGAGAGTGCTGCGAGCTCATCCATGGTCGCAAGTTCTGTCAGAGTAGCGGCAGATGCTGCACCCGTCAGAGCTAAAAGCGTAATGAATGTTTTCTTCATTGTTAATTAGTTTCTATGCTTTAGATTGTTAATGTATGGCGTTATGCCCAGGGGTGCTCGTCTCTTCGCGCGATGGAGTGTCGAGATACCTGATGCAACCCGCTGTCGCGATTTTAGCTCTTTTCGAATGCTATATCCTCAGTTATATTGATAATAGAATGTATTATGCGTAATTACACAGTGAGTTTTTTACATGTACGGAACGGAGTTTATTATCCTCTTCTTTCGGCGCTTCGGTTAGCGTTTTTCTTACGCAAAATAGGGAGAAATCGCAACATCATGGCGTTAGGCAACGTGTGTTAAACAATATCCGAAAAAAAATCACTCAAAATTTTGTTTTTAAGATTTTTAGCTCGACAGCTCATTCGAAAACAGATAAACTAACGCCAGCGGGTTGCATCAGGTATCTCGGCACTCCATCGCGCGAAGAGACGAGCACCCCTGGGCATAACGCTACACTGTACTAACAATCTAAAACATAGAAACATACAAAAATGAAAAAAACAATCATCGCTCTGATGGCTATGGCCGGAGTTGCAATGGGTGCTGAGTATGATATCACCGCCGGCGGCAATCTTTACGCCGGTGCTTTCACACTCTCTTTCACCCTTGAAGAGAACTTTGCCGTTTCCGGCGATTATGATATCTTGGCCGCATATTATCAGGTCAATGGTAACAGCTACAATGTGAACGCATTTCAGCTGAACTCCAACGGTTCTCTTACCCTTAACCGTGGTGGTGCTCTTTCTTCCACAACACTTACCAACGAGGTAACAACCGGTACTCAAGATTCCTCCCTTTTCAAAACGACTGAAGGTACTGCTTACACCTTGGGCGCAGGTGACTACGTTATCGAGTACCTTGGTGGTACAAACGGTTCTGCTGCTGCAGAGCTTTACCTGAACGATGTTTTGGTTGCATCCTTCACCGGTGGTAACCACAACATGAACGGTTCTCAGGGCGGTGGCCTTGCTCTTAAGCTTCAGACCAATGACTCTTACAGCGTAATTCAGGGCAAGCCCGTTACGCCGTCTATCCCCGAGCCGACCACAGCTACGCTGAGCCTCTTGGCTCTTGCCGGTTTGGCTGCACGCCGCCGTCGTCGCTAAAGCGACTTTGGCGTGACAAGCGCCGCCGCTGCAAGTAATTTGCGCGAGCTAATAAAAAGAGTTTATCCAAAGCGTCTCTCCTGTGAAAGGGGAGACGCTTTTTGATTGCCAAAAGGGGTAGGCTGTGGTAGACTGGGCGCAGCAAAAGAAAGAGATAAACCCATGGCAGAACGTATACCTGTAAGAAACCCGAACGAGATAGCCAAGATGCGCAAAGCCGGTGAGGTATCGGCACGCATATTGATGGATTTGATGCCCATCATCCGCCCCGGCGTTACGACCAAAGAGATAGATGACTATGCTGCAGAGCTGTTCAAGCGCGAGAAATGCGGCAATGCGTTTTACGGTTACTATGGGTACCCGGGGCAGTTGTGTATCTCGGTGAACGAGGAGATTGTGCACGGTATCGGCGGTAAGCGCGTGATACAGGATGGCGACATTGTCTCCTTGGACTGCGGGGCCATTGTGGATGGCTGGTATGGCGACAATGCCATGACTGTGCCCGTAGGCAATGTGAGCGAGGATGCCAAACGCCTGCTGGCGGTGACGGAGGAAGCCTTGTTCCGCGCCGTGGCAGAGGCCAAGCAGGGCAATTCGTTGGTAGAGGTATGCGGCGCTGTGGAGGATTTTGTGAAGCCCTTCGGCTTCGGTATTGTGCGCGATTATGTGGGGCACGGTGTGGGCCGCAAGTTGCATGAGGAACCGCAGATTCCCAATTACCGCCCCAAGTATGCGCTGCCCCGCCTCAAGCGCGGTATGATTTTGGCCATTGAGCCCATGATTACCCTGGGCAGTTTCCGCGTCAAAGTGCTGGAGGATGATTGGACCGCCGTGACGGCAGATGGCTCTTGGTCTGCCCACTTTGAGCACACCGTGGCCGTAGGCTCCCGCGGGGGCGAAATCCTCACCGAGCGCCCGCGCATTGCCTTGCCTGAGCAGCTGGGGATAAAGTTGTAGTAGTACAATTTACAAATTACGATTTACAATTGACAACGTAAATAGCCGGGCTTACCGGTCTCGCATCATTTCGAAATCAGCGTGGGATATAAACGCCACGCAATAGGCAACTCTGTGAGTGGGAGGAATGATGTATTACGGTGGGTGCAATTGGAAATGTTCATCCTGTAAATTGTAATTTATCGGGCAGATGGCGCTTGCCTCGGCGAAGCCCGTAGGGCGAAGACAGGAGCCGTAGGCGAGCGGAATTTCAGAGCCTCGCCGCATGGCGAGGCGGTATATGGTAGCCCGGCGGTTCCGTCTTCGGGCATTCGCCCTACGCCGAGACAAGGCAGCCCGAAGGGCGGAACCCCGGGTCCGGAATAAACG
>JBGVMR010000003.1:0-7528 GCA_045124875.1 Akkermansia sp. | reverse complement strand
CGTTTATTCCGGACCCGGGGTTCCGCCCTTCGGGCTGCCTTGTCTCGGCGTAGGGCGAATGCCCGAAGACGGAACCGCCGGGCTACCATATACCGCCTCGCCATGCGGCGAGGCTCTGAAATTCCGCTCGCCTACGGCTCCCGTCTTCGCCCTGCGGGCTTCGCCGAGGCATGCGCCATCTGCCCGCTAAATTAAAATTTATCTAATTGTTGCCGGATAAGAATAATGTTTTTATCGGTTCTTGACAATGAGTACCGATATGATAAAATAAGGCCATGGAATACCAACAACATACAACCCTTCAGGAGCGTACGGCGGAACACATTGCCGACAATGTGCGCTCCTACTTCAACAAGGTATACACCTGGTTAGCCTTTTCCTTGGTGATATCTGCAGGCTTGGCTATTTATGTGGAAAGCGACTGGTCGCTGATGGCCTCAATTATGGAGAACTACACGGTGCTGATGTTTGTACCGCTTGCCATCGTGCTGATTATGTGCTTTGCTGCCAACAAGCTGACATCCGGTGCGCTCAAGGTGTTGATGATTGCGTATTCTGCCGTGCAGGGTGCACTGCTTAGCCCCATTCTTCATGTTTTCACAAACGAATCACTCGGTTTAACCTTTGCCTGCACAGCCGGCATGTTCGGTGCTATGGCGCTGTATGGCTTAACAACCAAGCGCAACCTGAGCGGATTGGGCCGCACGCTGATGATGATGCTCATCGGGCTTATCATCGCCTCCATTGCTAATATCTTCATCGGCGGCAGCCAATTGGACTTTATCATCTGCATTGCAGGCATCGTCATTTTTGCCCTCTTCACCGCATACGACTTCCAGAGATTGCAAGCCGAAGGAGCCACCTTTGAGGACGAAGTGCTTCGCGAGAAAGGTGCCATCTTGGGCGCGCTCGGTCTGTATATCAATTTCTACAACATCTTCCTGTACCTGCTTCGCTTCTTAGGCGACAGAGAGTAATCCACACATGGAGAACACAGAACATAATCTTGCCGAGTTGGCTGCGGATGCAGCCAACTCGATTCTTTCGTCACTGGGGTTTGAATTTCAGTTGAGCACCGAGCCGTCGGACGAGGGCGTATGCGTGATGATAACCAGCCCCGATGCCCGATTCCTTATTGGCGAAGAAGGCGACCGACTGGATGATTTGCAATACCTCGTCAACCGCGTGGTGCAAGCCAAGTGGGCAGATGCCCCGCGAGTGCGTGTAGATTGCGACAACTACCGTGCCCGCACGGAAGCAAAATTGCTGCGACGAGCCCGATCTCGAGCAGAGCGAGTATTGCAAACCGGCAAGCCTTTGCTTATGGAGAAACTCAATGCCTACCAACGACGATTGGTGCATAACGAACTTGCCAAAATAGAAGGCATTGCAACGGAATCTGAAGATACGGAATCCAGATTCAAGCGCATTACCATCAGCAAAATATAAGCAACATGCAAGCAAGCCGAGCCAACAAGATGCTGCACCGACTGTTATTCTGCGGAATAACGGCTATCTTGTTTACAAGCCCTTGCATGGCAGACACTTACCTCGTATACATCAAAGACGAAAGCCAACGGGCAGAGGCTGAAAAACCGGTTAAAGCCGCACTCCCGGAAAACGCAGACTTGCAGGTAACGGTGTTACCCACCGAATGCCACACAAGGGCAGAAGCCCAACTGCAGGCAGAAGCCATATATGCCGGAGTAACGGCGTTGCCCTGTCTTGTTGTGAGCGATAAAAAAGGCCCGTACGCCGTACTGCCGGTGGATGGTCTTACAGCGGAAAAAATACAAGAAGTCCAGCCACAAGCCCAACACCCCGAGCGCAAGGCTCGCGCGGATGAGCGCGATTTATCTGCCAGAATCTACCTGTTATGTGCAACGCTGTGTGTCGAAGAAATTGACGATGCGACATTATCAAACGTTGTAGCAGAATGCAGGCAACTGATTGAGCATCCCCATGCCACAACAGAACAGCAGCAATTCATAGGCTACCGTTGCTTGTACCCTGCTTTGCTGTTGCAATACAGCCGTGGCTACACCGGCGCCCATACCCCCTACACCGAGGCCAAACTGCTGGAGGCCATTGCTGCGCTGGAAGCCGCCCGAGACCTCGACAGAGAATCAAAAATCGGCAAACAAGCATTTGACGAGCGAGAGCGCCTGCGCCGTGCCCGCAGAGAAGCCCGCAAATACGAATAAACGCGAACATATATTTTCATGAACGAAGCCCCGAGCATTCACTATCCTTATGGCAGCATTATTTGGGAAAACGGGCATTTCACTGTATCACACCGCGAATCATTGCCCGTTTGTTGTGAATATTTAACGGACTACCAATCTCGCGTAGGGTATCCGGCCAAACATCTTTCGGGGGAATATGCATTGCAATTGTTGCTGCCTGATGGCAGCATGGGGCTGGACCCACAGCTTGTTTCATACAGCGCAGCAAACGAGGTATTGCAGCTCACCTTAGCAGATACACGCCACCCCGAAATAGAGATACGCATTACAGCGCAGTTATCGGAAGAAGGCATTTATTCTCAGCAAGTCAGCATCGTAAACGGCACGGTCGGCCCCCTGCAAATCATACGCGCTTATTCACTGAGCGTACAGCAACAAGCCCACAATTACCACGCCACCACGTTCCGTGGCGTATGGGCGGGTGAGCACATGCTGCAAGAAGAGGAAGTGAAGCGCGGCAACACCCTGTGCGTGCAAGCATGCACGGGCATTAAGGCGGCGCAAGAAGGCATACCTGCCATGCTGCTCTCGCTCAACGGCCCCGCGCAAGAGGAAAGCGGCACCTGCCTGCTGGCCACTCTGTGCTGGAGCGGCAACTACGCCATTCAATTCACCCACAATGCACAAGGCGTAGGCTTTATGAGGATGGGGCACGATTTTGCACAAGCCCCCTACACCTTAGCAGCCGGGCAGCGGCTGGATTTACCGAAAGCGCTTTTGGTGGCCACCCTGCACGGTAAGGGAGACGCCACCCGCCGCCTGCACCGCTACCTGCGCCGCTGTGTGATACCGCGCGGAGAACAACCGCGGCGCACACTGCTCAACAGCTGGGAGGGTGTGCATTTTGACATCAGCGAGCAAGCCCTGCTGAGCATGATGAAAGCCACAGCCGACCTCGGCATCGACATGTTTGTGCTGGATGACGGCTGGTTCGGCAAACGCACGGACGACACCACATCGTTGGGCGATTGGCAGCCGGATACGGACCGCTTGCCGCGCGGGCTCAAGCCGCTGAATGACGCCACGGAGGAGCTGGCTCTGGACCTCGGCATCTGGATGGAACCCGAGATGGTAAGCCCACAAAGTGAACTTTACCGCGCGCACCCCGAATGGGCAATCCACCTGCCCGGCATTACCCCCACGCAGCAACGCCACCAGTTGGTGCTCAACCTCGCTCTGCCCGAGGTGGAGGCCTACATCATCAACAGCGTTTCCCATGTGCTGAGCAGTAATCCCAACATCAGCTACGTGAAGTGGGATTGCAACCGCATGCTTACCGATGCAGCGCACCCCAATCTCTATTTCGATTACATTGCCGCATACTACCGCATCATGCGCAGTCTGCGCACGGCTTTCCCCAAGGTAACATTCCAATGTTGCTCGGCAGGTGGTGGCCGTATGGACCACGGGGCAGCCCAATACCACGAGGAGTTCTGGCTGAGCGACAATACGGATGCATTTGACCGCCTGCGCATGCAGTGGAGCGCGTCTCACCTCTTACCGGCCAACGCGGTAGGTGCGCATGTTACCGTCAGCCCCAATCTGTACACAGGGCGCTGCACCTCGCTCAAGTTCCGTTTTGATGTAGCCATGGCCGGCCGCCTCGGGTTCGAGCTCGACCCTCGCAACCTCAGCGAGCAAGATGCCGCCGAAATACAACAGCGCCTGAGCCTGTACCGTCAGCTCGCCCCCCTCACCCAATTGGGAGACTTGTACAGACTGAGCTCTCCATACGAGGGCGCAGACTGCGCCCTACTGTACACGGATGGCACGCAAGCCATTGTGCTGGCCTATACCACGGAACGCGCCTTTACCGACCAATGCACCCGCTTGTTGCTGCGTGGCATTGATGAAAACACGACCTACCGCGTAGAAGAACTCATGCCCGACGCCACCGGCAACCATTGCGCTGCCCACAACACCGTTATGACGGGCAAAGATTTGATATACAGTGGCTTGCCCCTGCGATGGAACCGTCCGTTGCAATCTGCCGTTATTCTGCTTACCCCCTGCGCATGACCACTCCGCTACCCATAGACGCCATCAGAAGCGAGGTATTGCAAGCCGTGCAGCAGCCCGGGTTCTGCGTGCTGCTGAGCGCCCCCACGGGCAGCGGTAAATCAACCCGCATACCACGCATGTTGTTAGATGCCGGCGTGGGAGACCGCGGCACCATCATTGTGGTGCAGCCCCGCAGGCTGGCAGCCAGATTGTTGGCTGGTTTTGTGGCACGGCAATACCCCTGCAAGTTGGGTGCAGAGGTGGGTTACACCGTGCGCTTTGATTCCAAATGCAGTAGCGAGACTCGCATTCTGTTCATGACCGATGGCCTCTTGGAGCGCCGATTGACAGATGATGCGAACCTGCAAGGCGTGAGCGCCATCATTTTTGATGAAGTGCACGAGCGGCGACTCTCCGGCGATTTATGCTTAGCCCGCGCTTTAGAACTGCAACGCAGCACACGCAAAGACTTGGGCGTGTTCGTGATGTCGGCCACGCTGGAGCTGGACAAATTGCAAGCCTACCTGCCACAGGCAACCGTGCTGCGAGCCGAGGGGCGCATGTACCCGGTGGAGGTTAGCTACATGCCCGCCGTGCCCGTGAGAGATAACAGAGGCTACGTAAATGCCCCGCCCGTGTGGGACCAATGCGCAGCAGCCGTGCGCAAACTGACCGAAGAAACCGAGGGAGATATTCTGGTATTTTTACCCGGTGCATACGAGATACGGCGCACGGTGGAGATACTGGAAAACGTCAGCTGGATGCGGGGGCGAGAAGTATACGCCCTGCACGGCCAGCTCCCCCCCGATGCACAAGCAGCAGCCGTTGAGAAAGGACATTGCCCGCGCGTTATCGTTTCTACCAACATTGCAGAAACCTCGCTCACCATTGAAGGTGTGCGCGCTGTGGTAGACAGCGGCACGGCCAGAGAAGCACGTTGGGACCCCGTGCGAGGGCTCTCTACCCTGCATATTACCCCCATATCCTGCGCGCAGGCAGAGCAACGCGCAGGCCGCGCAGGGCGACTGGGGCCCGGCAAATGTATACGCCTGTGGAGCGAGGCAGATCACCGCCGCCGCGCCCCCTTCCCCTCGCCCGAGGTACACCGGGCAGACATCTCGGCAGCATTCCTGAATCTGTTGGCTTGGGGTGCCGTGGGGCAAGAGGGCTTGCGCCGCTTCGCTTGGCCGGATGCCCCTTCCGAAGCACAATTTACCCAAGCATGGCAGCTGTTGGTCAATCTGGGAGCAGTAGAACCAAACGGGGCCTTATCTGCCATCGGGCGTAAAATGATGCGCTATCCGCTGCCGCCGGTAGCGGCACGCATGTTGGTAGCCGGGCAAGAATACGGATGCGAAACAGAGATGGCAGCCATTGCCGCCCTGACGCAAAGCGAAAGCATTGCCATGAACAGCGGCTTGCATGAATCCCTGCGCCATGAGGATGACTACACCGATTTTCAGGCAGAATGGCGCGCCTTGGAACGCACCGAGCAGCTCAGGGGAGACACAGCCGCTTGTGCGGTCCTCGGCATCATGGGCAGAGCCGCCAGAGAGATTCGCGCAGCATTCCGCCAACTGACGCAACACCGCGCAGACCCCGATTTTTCGGCACATCGAGATGGTGTTACCCAAGCCCTTCTTACCGCTTATCCCGAAAACGTGGCGGCCCGTAACAGCACGGCAACCCATACGGCAAAACTCACCCAACGCCGCAGCGGTAAATTGGCAGACGGCGTCGCCTTGCAACCCGATACGGAATGCGTGCTGGCAACCGAGATTGCAGAAATAGGAGGAAAAAGTGTGGAAACACGCATTTCTCGCTGTACCAAATTGAATGTGTGCGATTTACCCACGCATGAGGATGACATTGCCGTGTACGACAGCACCCGAAAACGCGTACTCAATTATCACCGCACCCTGTACCGCGACCTGGTACTCACCGAAAAAGAAACCAGCGATGCCCATCCGGATGCCGCGGCACCGCTGCTGGCAGACCAGGTAGTGCGCGGTAATTTGCGTTTGGAAGGGTGGGATGGCCATGTACTGCAATGGATTAACCGCCTTGCATGCCTGCGCAACGCCATGCCCGAGCTGGAGATGCCCGAGTTCGGCGAAGAAGACCGCCTGGTAGCCATCACCATGCTATGTGATGGGGCCGTTTGCTACAAAGATATAGCCACACGCCCCGTATTACCGGTACTGCGCGAATGGCTCTCGCCATGGCAGCAAGAATGCCTGAACCGCTATGCGCCCAAGGCCATTAAATTGGCAAATGGCAGAGAGGTCAAACTCTTGTACCGCGAAGACGGCACACCCACATTCGGGCTCAAGTGCCAACTGTTGTTCGGCGTGCCGCAGACACCCACCATTGCAGATGGTCGTATCAAATGCTTGGTAGAGATTCTTGCCCCCAATCAGCGCCCCTACCAGCTGACCTCAGACCTTGCTTCTTTCTGGAAAAACGGCTACCCGCAAATGAAAAAAGACCTTGCGGGCCGCTACCCCAAACATCACTGGCCCAACGAGGCTCCACTTTAATACCATTCCCACTATGAAAACAATACTAATCTATAGCCTGTTTTGTGCCCCGCTGAGCCTCGCAAACGAGGTGCGCGAGCATTTGATTTACGAGGAAGACAGCTTTGAGAACACCGAACTGCGCTGCCCCTCACCAACCGGCAAATGGCAGCTGGTGTACCGCGGCTTGAAACATAAAGAGCAAAAAGACATCAGCGTGGTGCGGGAAATCATTCTTGTCTCCGATACCGGACACACTATCTGCCTGAAAGATGCGCAAACACCCGCGCTTTACCTCAGCAACATCATGACACATCCTTGGTCGCCGGACGGCAATTGGCTCGTTTATCCGGTCAGCAAATGGACCTACCATTTTTGTCCTGTTTCCAAGCTGAGCGAATTGAGCGTTATTCCTTTAGAAGTCAAAGAGGGCGCACGATATGTGCTAGAAGGAGGACATTGGCAATCAAACGGAACATTCATTTTTCGCGCCGGATTATCAGGCTATTCAGCCCCCTACTCTGCCACCGTTACGGAAAGCGGCGTCACCTACAAACAGGTGGGCGACATGGTTAAAACTCAACATTAATGTACACGAAAGAAAAACGCTCTGTTAAATTGTTCGGTTGATAAATCGGAGTTTGTCGGGCAGAATCATCCGAGCGTAAGCGAGGCGAATTCCTTAGCCCCGCAAACGCGGGGCGGCATATGGTAGCCCACGGTGGAGCTGCGTCAGCAGCGAAACCGTGGGTTATAATGATA
>JBGVMR010000002.1:0-38547 GCA_045124875.1 Akkermansia sp. | reverse complement strand
CCCACGGTTCCGCTGCTGACGCAGCTCCACCGTGGGCTAACATATGCCGCCCCGCATGCGCGGGGCTCTTGAATTTGACTCGCTATCGCTCGTGTTAAACACCCCGCTAAACTCCGATTTAGTGTTCATGTTTTTAATTATGCCCACGCGATAATCGTATAAAAAACACCGGCTCCATTGGGGGAGCCGGTGTTGCAAATAAAAACTGCCGGGATATCAGAACAGCTGCTTAAGGAAGCCGCTTTCATCCATATAGAGCTTATTGCTCAAGGTATGGTCGCGGGCAAGACTGGGACCGGAAACGGTGAGGCCGTCTTCTTCATCTTGGGGGAACTGCACCCTGAAGCAGGGCAGCAAGATACCGCGGGTGCGGGTTTGCATGCCGCGTTGTTTGGTGCCATCGGGTACCTTGTAGGTGCTCTTGCCCATGCTCATGGCCAAGATAGTGCCATCGGGGGTGGCATAGCAGGGGCGCCAGCGCGTGTTGGCAGTGGCCAAGTCGCCACGGTTGCTGAAGTCGAAGAAGGGAACCTGCCTGGGCGGAACGGATTCCAGCAAGATACGCCGCATGTGGGTGCTGCCCACCATTTGAGAGATGCACTCGGGTATTTGGGCTTTTTCGTTTTCGATGAGATAAACTTGGGTATGGGTGATGAGGGGCCAGAGCACGCCCATCACCAGCTCGTGCGGTTCGTCATGCCCCACGGTGGTAAGCAACGGGTGGCGCCCCTCTTTGAGGGCATTGACGCGCCGTACTTGGTCCACATTCATCCAGTAGCGGTTGAGTGCCACCATATCACCCGCCACGCTGAGGAGCAGGGTGAGCCAACGGCGTATGGGGGCGGGGGCTTTCTCGGGTACTTGGCGGCTGATGAGTACGGCTGCCACCTGGATGCCGTTCAAGGAGAAATCCCCGTAGTGTACAACAGGCTTGTGCCCCCATTTCTCGAGATTGCGCAAAAGGCGTTCTCTGCGCCCACCGCCGGAGTTTTCCAAGCAGGTGGCAGCCAAGTCGCGGAAAGCGCGCACCACATCTTTGGTGCCGAACCCGCTCGGCAAGGCATCGCCCACGGCTACCGTGTAAGAGTAGGGCAATTGGCGCGGTAACTTGAAAGGCGGGGTAAAGAAGAAACGGTTGCGGTAGAAGGAGAAGATGCTGCCCCAAATGCCGTCCATATAAATGGGGATAACCGGGGCTTTAGCACGGCGGGCAATCAGCTCGACACCGCGGCGTATGGGGGTAAGGCAGCCGTGGCGAGAGAGCTGCCCCTCGGGGAAAATGCAGATAAGGTCTCCTTGTTTGATGGCCTCTGCAGCGTCGGATATAGCCTTGCGTGGGTTTTCACTGGAGATGGGTACGGAGTTGAAGATTTCCAACACCCAGCGCAGAATGCCGATACCCATGAACTCCTCTGCCACCACAAAGCGAATGGGACGCGGGCATACCATGGTGAGGAACAAGGCGTCTGCATAGGTAACGTGGTTGCACACCAGCAGGGCGCCGCCTACCTCGGGTATCTTTTTGATGTTGATGGCGCGCGGGCGGTAGAAGAGGCGCATGACCCAAATGCCGATGAGGCGGATAAAGTCGCTGGGGATGAGTCGCAGCGAGGTTATCATGATAAACGCGCTCATGAGGAAGAGCACTAAATACTGCGTGTTGGGGGTGGCCCCGCACTCGTGCATAAACCACATCAGCAGCACGGCGCCCAGCCCCATCAGGTTGTCAAACAAGTTGCCCGCCGCAATAATGTTGCCACGGTTGGCGGGGTCGCACTTGTCTTGCAGATAGGCGTTAAGGGGTACCAAATACATGGCACCGAATGCACCCGTCAGCAGCAGGAAGGGGTGGTTGTAGGGAGAAGAGGCATCCAATACGGTAAGCATGAAGGTGCTGGCCGTAATACCAATGGCGCCCAGCGGTATAAGCCCCAGCTCTGTCTTACCGCGGCACAGGCAAGAGGCTATGGCTCCACCCGTTACAACACCGCCACCCAACCAAGCCATCAATATACCGCATTGCATGGAGAATGCCGCCGTGTCGTACGGGTACATGGCCTTGGCTATCTGAATCACAATCAAGAACAGTGACCCCGCCAAACACCAGAAGTAGGCAATGCCTACCTCGCTCAGGCGCAGCTCGCGCACCCGCCACAGGTATTTCATTTGCCCGAAGTGTTCGTAGAGCAAGCTCCAGCTGAACTTGCGCTTCTGCATGCTCGGGTAAGAGGGTAGCCATATCGAGGCAATTGCTACCACACAGGCCAACCCCACAAATACCCAAGTGGGTAATATCACCGCATACCAACCGGCCTCATTATCTATCTCTGCCGCTGTATGGGTGGCACAATATGCGTTAAACAGCCAGCAGAATAAGAAGAATACGCCAATCTGCGCCAGCAAAAGTACAAATACCATGCTGATTTCGATAATACCACTGCCGAACCCGATGTAGCGAGACCCCAACAAATCTTTCACAATGCCTTTCTTTGCCGGACTTAGGATGGTTGCTTGCGTGGCAAATACCGCAAACCACATGATGGAGGCTGTCAAATCATGCTTATAAAAGCAGAACAGCATGCAGCCCATCACCACAATTTGAAATACACTCATCAGCTGGATGATGCGCGTCTTGCAAAAACAGTCTGTCAGCCACCCCACCAAGGGCGAAAATAAAATATACGGCAACACGAAGATGGCGCCCAATATGTACTCCAGCGTACTGGCGTCACCACTCCATAACCATACCCCCAGTGGTATAAGTAAGAATTGCACGGCCTTTTCGTTAAACGCATTTTGTGCCTGCACGGCCACCAGTGTCCAGAACCCGCGCCACTCTTTCTTCGTCGGTTCTTTATAAAAATTTTCTGCTTCTTCTTGCATACGCTCTCCTACCAGTATCTCATACTTTGCGAGATAGGCAAGAAAAAAATGCAGGATACCGTGCCGATATCCTGCATTTTCGCTGAGTTGTAGCCTAAATCATCAATCCACGGGCACGCATTCCCATACCCAAGAGTCTTCATTGAAAGGAATGCGCTGGGCACCACCCATTTCACATTTGGCTTCTTTCAGCGCCTGCATCACCTTATCAATATCGGGGTTGGTGTCGCAGGTGCGGAAGAGATCGTACTGCTTTGCGTGAGAGTTTTTGCCGTCTGTCACGTCTTCGATAAAGAGTACGAAGCCGAATGCACCGCCGGGAATTTCCGTAATGGCGATTTCAATGTCATAGGATTCTCCTTCTCTTACGCTGAATACGTCACCGGCCACTAAGCCGCCGATTTCCTTATTCCATTTGTCGCAACCGGTAACAGAGGTAATCATCTCATACCCTTTGCGTTTCTTGAGGAAGGCTTCTCGCCTGTCTTGATGCATAATCATGCTTGCGCCGGGGTTGTTCTTGTCGAAATAGGAGGGAGCCCAGTACCCGGCTTCCAGTACGGTCTTACGATTGAATCGCACGGCAAAAAAGTCGTCACCCGTGCCGATAAAGCGGAACTTGCCGGTCTTGGGGGCAATGACGCGGCCACGGTATACAGCTAACCAGGCAGAGGGCTTGCACTCCCATTTGGATTCCGGTTGATTGGGGTCACCCACCTCATAGGCAATGGGGGCGTATCTTGCACTTGCCACCGGTAAGTACCAGCTGGAGGCATACAACTTGGTCTCTGACTTGTAGTATTTGTTGAGTTCTTGCTCATTCCAACTGGCAAAGTATTTTGCCAATGCTGTCACTACACCTGCTTGATCCGACGGATTTAACCCGGAGGGAGCTCCGTTTTTCTTCATCTTGAGGTCGTAGAATGTACCCTCCAAGGTAGAGCCACCGCCCTCTTTGGAGCCGAGGCCGTCGCCACCGCCACCCATGCTTTCGCCCAGGTCACCGGCGCCGATGCCATCGCCCAAGCCGATGTCGGCAGAGAGGCCTTCGCCCATATCTGCCATAGAGGTGGCAATGGGCATGGAAACGGCCGTGGGGCTGTTGCTCACGATAACCGGTGTGGTGGGGTCAGAGGCCGAGGCCTCCTCTTGGATGGCATTTTCTTCAGACGGCTGCTTGCGAGTTGTCTTGGCGTTGGGTTTGGCTTTCGGTTTGTAGGATACGAAAGAGGCCGGCTCCGCCGCTACCACGTTGTATACTACGTACACCAAGATGCCGCCACCCAGCAAGATGAACAGAATGCATGACAGCAAAGCTGACAGCTTGTTGCGAAGCGACGCCCGCTTGAGCGCTTTCTCCGCGTCTTCACTCATTTGAATATGTATGGCCATAATGCTGAAATTGGGGTTATTGTTAATATCCTTATTTGTGCGAGTTTTTTATACCACAATTTTATGGAGGTTTCCAGTGTTAAAGTGTTACAATTTTGTTACACCCTTGTTATAACTGCCGCTTGCTACGGTGTATTGCTTTGCTCGGTAAATCGGAGTTTGAATGTACGAATTACGATATACGAGGTACGAAGTTCAGAGTCAGGCGCCTGCGGCGCAGTGTTGCAAAGCTACGCATGAGTTTCCGCTGTAATTACGGCTGTATGCCTAACTATTACTTCGTATTTTGAATCTCGTAACTCGTACTTCAAATTACCATTTCGCAGTCTGGGTGGTGACTAGAGTAAAACACCTCATTTGCTGCAAGCAAATGAGGTGTTGAAAAGCGGTTGAATAGAAAACTCGCTCAGATTAATCCATGGGCACGCATTCCCATACCCAAGAGTCTGTATTGAAGGGGATGTGGTTGTCGCCGGCGTGGCACTTGGCATCCTTAAGCGCCTGCATTACCTTGTCAACATCGGGGTTGGTGTCGCAGGTGCGGAACAAGTCATACTGCTTGGCACTGTTGTTGGCGCCATCCGTTACGTCTTCGATGAAGAGCACGAAGCCGAACTTACCACCGGGGATTTCTGAAATGGCAATCTCGATGTCGTAGGCTTCACCTTCTTTTACGGAGAATACGTTGCCGGCAATCAAACCGCCCAATTCGTCATCCCAAATCTTGCAACCGGGAATACCCTTGATGAACTTGTAATCCTTGCGCTTTTTATCCTTGCCGCTGGCAATGTCTGCGCGGAAAGCCTCGCCGTCACCGGCGCCGGATACCCAAGCTGCTCTCGGGTTCTTCTTGTCCCAGCGGGTGGGCAGACGGTAGCCGGCATCAAGCACGGTCTTGCGGTCAAAGCGTACGGCCAAGAAGTCGTCACCCGTACCGATGAAGCGGAACTTGCCGGTCTTGGGGGCGATAACGCGGCCACGGTACACAGCCAGCCAAGAAGCGGGTTTGCATTCCCATTTTTCTTCCGGTTGGTTGGGGTCGCCTACTTCGAAGGCGATGGGACCGTACTTAGCGTATGCCACCGGCAGGTACCAGCTGGAGGCGTACAACTTGGTCTCGGACTTATAGTATTTGTTGAGCTCATTTTCGTTCCAGTTTACAAAGAACTTAGCCAAAGCCTCAATAACGGCATTCTGGTTTTCTGCGCCACCCTTCAGGCCGGAGGGGGCACCGTTCGGCTTAAGCTTAAGGTCGTAGAAAGTACCCTCCAAGGTAGAGCCACCACCTTCTTTGGAGCCGAGGCCGTCACCACCGCCGCCGAGGCCATCGCCCAGGTCACCGGCGCCGAGACCATCACCCAAGCCGATGTCGGCAGAGAGACCTTCGCCCATATCTGCCATAGATGTAGCAATGGGCATGGAAACGGCCGTGGGGCTGTTGCTCACGATAACCGGTGTGGTGGGGTCAGAGGCCGAGGCCTCTTCCTGAATAGCATTTTCTTCAGAAGGCTGCTTGCGTGTTGTTTTTGCGTTGGGCTTGGCCTTCGGCTTGTAGGATACGAAGGAGGCCGGCTCTGCCGCGACCACGTTGTATACTACATACACCAAGATACCGCCACCCAGCAAGATGAACAGAATGCATGACAGCAAGGCTGACAGCTTGTTGCGAAGTGACGCCTTCTTGAGCGCTTTCTCCGCGTCTTCACTCATTTGAATGTGTATTGCCATAAGTTGATTGTGGGGTTGAAATTTCTTGTGACGCTCTACTTATATCACACTCTTTCGCTGTTGGCGAGTACAAAAGTGTTACAGTTGTGTAACAACCCACCAATATTGCCGCGGTGCAGGGGGATTCCTCCGGTGTAAACATGCCCGATAAATCGGAGTTTAACGAGCAGATGGCTCGCGTTAGCGAGCGGAATTTTTGAGCCCCGTGCATGCGGGGCGGCAAGAATCTTAGCCGGAGCGTGAAGAGCGCCCGCGACAGCGGGCGAACGAAACCTCCGGTTCAGATAGATAAAAAAATAGGAGCCCCGTTGAAAACGGCGGCGACAGAAAAGCGTGGCTTTATGATTTACGACCATTAAAATATTGTGCCTCAATATAATTTCATAAAATAAATAACGGAATAATTCACTCGCTTTTTCATTTTGCGGCGGCCATTCTGTCACCGCCGTTTTCAACGGGGTTCCATTCAACTTGTATCACTACCGGTGGTTCCGCTCGCCCGCTGTCGCGGCTTCCCTGCACCACCGGCTATGCTTCTTATCGCCCCTAGACGGGGCTCTGGAATTCGCCTCGCTATCTGCCCGATAAATTACAATTTATCGGTCTGCCTCATCTACAAACTGTTGGGCATAATTAGAAACATAACGTTAAATCGGAGTTTGAATGTACGAATTACGATATACGAGGTGCGAAGTTCAGAGTCAGGCGCCTGCGGCGCAGTGTTGCAAAGCCGCGCATGAGTTGCCGCTGTCATTACGGCTGTATGCCTAACTATTACTTCGTATTTTGAATCTCGTAACTCGTACTTCAAATTACAATTTACAGGGCTCAGCATACAGCAACGGGGAAACTTGAACCGAGCAGAAAACAACAAGGAGAATACCGCGCGGAATAGTTGCGGCATTCTCCCTGAAAAGAGGATAAAGTGGAGTACAATCAGCCTTTCATGCCGGTGATATTACCGGCGGCGTCTACCTTAATATCGCAGGCGGAGGGCACTTTGGGCAAACCGGGCATGCGCATAATGTCACCGCAAAGGGCAACTAAGAAACCGGCGCCGTTAGCAATTTCAAAGTCACGCACCGTAATGGTAAAGCCTGTGGGGCGGCCCGGCAGGTTGGCATTATCGGAGAGCGAGTTCTGCGTTTTTGCCATACAAATGGGCAGGTCTGTAAGACCGTTTGCCTCCATGAGCGCCAACTTCTTTTTAGCAGCGGGCGTAAGCACTACACCATCTGCACCATAAATGGAGCGAGCAATGGTAGCCATGCGTTCTACAACGGGGATATCGAGAGAGTACAGGCACTCGTACGGAGGATTATCAGCTTTTTCAATGCTATCTGACACCAACTGGGCCAGCTCTGTGGAGCCTGCACCACCTTTACCGAACACATTAGCAACAGCACAACCTACCCCCATAGAGGCGCACAGCTCCTTAACCGCAGCAATTTCTTCTTCGGTATCAAAAGCCTCGAAGAGGTTGATGGCAACGGTAATGGGGCGCTTGTATAACTTAGCGCTTTCAATATGAGCCTGCAGGTTGGCAAGGCCGCGTTTCACGGCTTCCACATTGGGCGGGTCAAGCTCTTTTTTGTCAACACCGCCGTGCATCTTAAGGGCACGAATAGTGGCCACAATCACAATGGCATCGGGCGAGAGACCACTCTGGCGGCACTTGATATCCAAGAACTTCTCTGCGCCGAGGTCGAAGGCAAAGCCGGCCTCGGTAACGGCGTAATCCGCACAAGCCAAAGCCATTTTAGTAGCAATCACCGAGTTGCAGCCATGGGCAATGTTAGCAAACGGTCCACCGTGTACAAATGCGGGCACGCCCTCCAAAGATTGCACAAGGTTGGGGTTGATGGCTTCCTTAAGAATAGCCAACAGAGAATCCGTTACACCGAACTCTTTGGCATACACGGCCTCATTATCTGCCGTAAAGCCCACAACGATATTATCGATACGGCGGCGCAAGTCATCGCGGTCCTCAGCCAAGCAGAAGCAGGCCATAATCTCGGATGCCGGGGTGATATTGAAGCCGTCTTCACGCGCTACGCCATTCTTGTTAAGGCCGATAACGATATTACGCAGGGCGCGGTCGTTCATATCCATCACGCGCTTCCATGTCACCTTATTTTGGTCCAGACGCGTTGTTTTATAAAAAAGAGCATTATCAATAACGGCTGCCAACAGGTTGTTGGCGGCAGTAATGGCAGGGAAATCGCCGGTGAACCCCAGGTTGATACTCTCGCCGGGGGTAATGGAAGAAGCACCACCGCCCGTGGCACCACCCTTTCTGCCGAACACAGGGCCCATGCTGGGCTCTCTCAAGGCCAAACAAACTTTTTTGCCGATGGCCTTCATACCCTGAGCCAAACCGATAGACACAGTGGTTTTGCCCTCACCGGCCGGGGTGGGCGTGAGCGCGCTCACCAGCACCAACTTACCTTTACAGGGGCGGTCTTGAAGAACTTGAAGGCTTACTTTAGCTTTGTCGTAGCCGTAGGGAACAATCATCTGCTCATCCAAACCGAGGATGTCAGCCATCTTCTCCGTGAAACGCTCAGTGGTTTTCATACGCAAAGGGTAACATATTATCCCCTTTATTGCAAACACAAAATCACAGTTTGAATGTACGAATTACGATATACGAGGGACAAAGTTTACAGCAAGTGAGACTAACTATTACTTCGTATTTTGTATATCGTAGTTCGTACTTCAAATTATCATCTGTATTTTTTAACAGAGCCGAATCACGTTAACCGCGCAGGTCGGCCATCCATTCATCCACCGAGCGGTAGCGGGTATCAAGAGACGGTGACAACGCGCGGTCTATCCCCGCCAAGAGGTCCAAATGGTAATAGGCTGTCAACTCTGCGCGAGACGCCAGAGGCTCGTGGTTATCATACAGCAAGCGCTGCCCACCGGGTGATGGCGCATTGCCGGTCAACAAATAGCAAAGCGTAGCCCCGAAGGCATAGATATCTGACCAAGGCCCCAAATCGGCCCCACCGTCCAGCCCCTGCTCCGGCGGACTGTAACAGGGAGTTTCTACTACACCGGCACCGGTATCACCGAAGTTCTCGTGGGCGGCGCCGAAATCAATAAGAACAGGGCGACCTCTGCGCGTAAGGAGAATGTTATCGGGCTTAATATCCAAGTGCAGAATCCGCCGAGAATGCAGGTAGTGCAAGGCATCCAACACACGCACCATAAGCCCGTACAGCTCATCTTGCGTAACACGGGAGCCCCTGCGGGCATGCAGTTGCGCAACTGTGCCCAAGCTTTGGCCCTCAATATACTCTGTTACATAATAATGCGTATTATAAGCCCGGAAAGAAGAAAAAATTTTAACGATGTTATGGTGGTCCAGAGCAGACAACAAGCGAACCTCTCGCAAAAAATTACAATACGACCACTCCAACCCCTCGGCAGCCTCCGGGTTTTGCAGCTCGACATTAAGAGAGCCCCTGCGGCGCTCACAGATGGCTTGCGGGAAATGCTCTTTTATCACAACCTTACGCCCCAGCAACTCATCTGCAGCCAAGTAAGTAATACCGAAACCACCGGAGCCCACACACTTCAGCAACCTGTAACCATTCAGCAAGTGGTTCTCGGGCAATTCTCTGGCTGCGGGCAAAAAATCATCCTCTTCCCCATCCGCAAAAGGCATTGCCGGCACTGCTGCATTAAAACGCCCCAGTATATCATCCGCAAAGCCTGCTGCTGATGACGACTGAGATACGGGGGAACCGGGCGTGGGGGATTGCATAATCAGAATAAGGCGGCGCAGAGCCTCTGTCAGCGTTTTTGAGAAGAATAAAGCACACTTTCTATACCGCGACGGCAGTATTCATAATGCACGGTACCATCCGGCAACAAGGGGATAAACGGCACAGACAAAATCTGTTTCGGGGCCCATTGTGGTGACAATTTCATATTGAGGAGTCCGTAATGCAGCGACACCGTATCATTGGGAATGACGGTCTTATGAACCGTTGACAGCAGAACGAGAAAATGCTCGCCGGTGGCGGGGTCAGGCATGCCGATAAGGGCTATGCGGCGGTCCGCATTCTGAGGTTGAATTTTAAGCAACGCGCTCAACGCCGCTTCTGCAGCCACATGCGGCACCAGCTCACCGCGCACTTTACTGAACAGATTGACAGAGCCCATGATACAGAGCTCGCGAGCCTTATTTACCTTGCCCATATAGGCCGATGTATAACAACCTGCGGCAGCATCTTCCTCGCTGAGCAAACTACGCACAATGGATGGACCGGAGATGCGCACAATACCGGGGGCATCGGGGGCTACCTCCACTTCCCTGTGAGCAATATCCATTAAGCGCAAGGAGAAACCGGGCAACAAAACACCCACGCAACCGTCAAAAACTTTACTGCCGGCAGCGGCTGCAGAGTCTTCTGCCTGCACGGAATCATGCAGCACCATGGTCAGCGGCGCGGCAAACTCCGGTATATGGCGGCACTCGCACAAGGTAAGGCGGAATTCGGAAAGAGCCTTTCTCACCAAAGATTCGGGAGTTTTGCCACCCACTATCAAGAAACTGCGCACCGAGCGCAAATGCTCTGCCGCAGCACTTTCAAAAACAGCTTGCGCATATTGCGGTTGCAAAACAATGCATGCAACACGGTGTTGGCGAATCAGGGTGTTAAGTCTTACCCCGGCAGTGGGCGAAGGGTATGTTACCAATTGCATACCCAACAACAACGGCAATATCAACTGCGGCACAATGGCCGTATGCTCATACAATGGCTGCGCATACAGCATGCACTCTTGCCCCACCATATCTGCCTGTGTTTGCACCTGCACGGCTGCGGCCAGCAATGCCTCATGCGTGTAGCTGATGAGGCGGGGTGTATCATGTTCATCTGCAACAAAGGCCAGCATGGCCTCGTCTTCCGGCTTGACCTGCGGCAAATGAAAGCGAGAGGCCACAAATTGGGGGGATGACCAAGTACTCATCAGCTCCCAGAAGCGGAGATGTGACGCCCCGATATCCAACAACTCATTGTCAATAAAGATAATATCGCGCGTATTAGGCCACGCGAAATCATCTTGTTTGTGCATAAACGCAGCAGAAGCAATAAAACGATCTATGCCACAAATGGAGCGTTGGCGGTTAAACTCATGCTCACTTGCATGGTAATTTACATTAAGCGGGGCAATCCCGGCAAAAATACAGGCCAAATTGGCAATAACAGACAACTTACCGGGCGGCAAAATGATACCCAAACGGCGACTCGAGGTGTAATGACGCAAGCGGCGGCTGAGCAGCAGCGCATAAACCAACATACGGCGATAGGTCATGCGCCGGTCATCAATACCGTCTGTTATCACGCTTTGAGAATGTGCCAGCACAGACCCCAGCAATGCATTGACAAGTGTAGCGCCATCCACCGCCGGGTGCACGGATATGGCATCTGCAACAGCTTGCTGCCAAGCCCCCCTCACCCTTACGGCCAGTGCGCTGCCGGCAGGCTCTGCTGCCCTGAAATGCAGCTGCAAATGGCTATACGGGGTCCCGCTCACCATGGGTTTTTCCATGCCGGCATTAAACATGCAAACCCCAACGGGCACGGCAGAAAGAGAAGTTGAATCCGCAAATTTTAAAAATTCAATGGGCAAACGCGACACCGGATCTGCAGCATCCCCCTTACCGGAGAGCAGCACAACATGCCGTTTCTCTTTCAATGTGCGCTCAATTTGCTGAATAATGGGCTCTGCACCGGATGCCGATATAGCCGTAAAAAAGCCGGCAGATTGAGAGGCTTGCAAATACTGCAAGATTGCATCATCGGGTCGCAATGCGCTCTCTGCCATCCACACAATACGCTCTTTACCCCCCAAAGCACGCTCCAGCTCTTGCACAACGGTCAAATCTACCACAGCCGGCACAATAAATGAGGGCTCTGCCGGAACTTGGCCGAATATTTCTGTGATAGGAGCATTCATACAGCAGGCTCAGTATAGCACAAAGAGGAAGCGTATTCAACACCGGGGGAGAGATTTCTCGGCTGCATGACTCACATCTCGCGCAACATTTTACGGTATGCTTCGCGGGCAGCCTCCGGCGTAAGCACCCCGTCTGCTTGGGCCGGTTGGTCTGCAGGGGCATCCCCCGCCGGGGTTGGGGTGGTAGGCTCGGGCTCTGCTACGGGCGGTTTAACTTCCGGTGTATCAGCCGGGGTGGGCGCCTCGGGCTCAGCGGGCACGGGTTCGTCAGCAGTTGCCTCCAACAACGAATCAGCAGCAGGACCGGTGGGCAGCGTTACCTCCCAATCGGTAAAATCAGGCTTGGAAAACCCATACTTTTTTGTACCGATTCCATTTTGGGCAGCTTGCTTGAGATGATTTACCGTGCCGATAACAAAAAATCCGGCATTACGAGCCATGTAAAAAGTGCCATCGCAAGAGAGTGTACGCAAGCGGTCATCCCCTTTACCAAACGAGGCATAAGCACGCTCGGGTTTACTATCAAGCCCCGAGAAAAGCCCCTTGATAACCGAATCCGGCTTCACTTTACTTTTCACCTTACCGCCGCGCAATTCCACATAATTAACTAAGGGTAAAGATAAATCAACAGATATTTCCATCTCTACCCCCTCTGTTTCCACAACAAAAGCGCAGGCCAAGCCTTCTGCGGGACGCAACTCGGGCTCGGGGTCCGAAAAACCTCCGAGGATATTCTGCAAAACATCACAACGCGTGGCTGCAATCAAGGCCGCATCTGCATGGGTAACAGGCAAATCAAAATACAGCAATGCCGCACTACCGTCTGCGGCTATCAACTCATTGGGCGTTGAGGGTTTATCGTAGGCCAGCTGCAAGCGAGATTTAACGGCATTGAGCGCTTCTCGGCGCTTGGCTTTCTTTACCCCGGGTATCACCCGCAGAAAGATAAACTTAACGCGTTGTTCATCGTCCGCCAATACCACAACATCGCAATTATCTACTCGAAACAGCAAGCTTGTTTCATCCGGCATTTGACTACCGGGTAATGATTGATGCAAGGCAGAGAGGTTGATGTAGCGGCGCGCTTTTTTCTTTTTGGAGCTTGATTTTTTGCGCGAGGATGCAGGCTCGGCGAGCTGATACTCAGCCCCGGCTGCAGCAACCGCAGGAGGCAGCAACAGCGACGCCAATAAGCTGAGTATCAAGAAACGCATACGCTCAACAATTACTTCTTAAAATACGACTTCACCAAGCGTGTCACGTACTTCTCCATAGCCGGCAGCGCCTTGTAGATACTGCGGGCCAGGGCAAACTGGTTGCGGGCACGTATCAAGTTATGCCCGGGTTTCTCGGTACGGAAGTACTTGTCGCCATCCAAATAATCGGTAAGGAATCGAATACCGATTTCCGTCGTAATCAGCCAACCGGAGAAAGGCAATTGTTTGATTTCATTGTCGGTCAAGAAGTTGTGAGCCGCATCCAAGTATCCCTCTGCAAGAGACTCGAAGAAGGGCATCTGCATCACCACCTTGCTGAGGTCTTCCTCGTCTTCAGAAGCAGTGCAAGTGGCCGTGCGCACCATATCGCCGAAGTCGTAGAGGGAGAGCCCGGGCATGACGGTATCCAAGTCAATAACGCACACGGCACTGTCCGTATCCTCATCAAGCATAACGTTGTTGATTTTGGTATCGTTGTGCGTAATGCGCGTGGGGAGCTCACCATTGCGTTGCATATCAACCAAACGGCTGAGCATGGGTGCCCATTCTGCCAACAGTTGCAGCTCCTCCCGACAATCCGCCACGCGGCCCAGCGGGTCTGCCGCCACACTGGCCATCAATGCCTCATAGCGTTTCGGGGTGTTATGAAAATCGGGGATAGACTCGCGCAAGTCCTCCGGGTTCATATCAGAAATAAGCTCTTGGAAAGACCCGAAGGCAAAGCCGGCTTGGTATGCCTGGCGGGTGTTCTCCACAACATCGTAGGTATGGGTACCTTCGATATTGTTGTAGCAACGCCACATACCCCCTTCCTCAGGCAAATCAATATAGTTGCGCCCACCGCGGGCCGGGTAAAGGGTCAGGGTTTGGCCTGCTGCATTTTTACGGCGGCGAAGTATTTTCCAGCTGATATGGCGGGTCACCTTCTCTACGTTTTTCATGACCATGACGGGGTCTTTGAACACGTAGTCATTGATTCGCTGCAAGATGTAGCGTTCCTCTGTGCCGTCCTCGGTACGGTAACAAGCACGGTAGGTGGTGTTGATATGCCCATTGCACAGCTCTTCGCCATACAAGAACTCACCGTTAATGGCAAATTGGTCGCCAATGCGCGCTATGCGCTCCGCTAACGGCCCAACATATAATTTGCTCAGTGGCATAGTCCCGGACTGTCTTTGTTTTAAGAGTATTGTATAGCAAGCACCCGGTGGTTTTACTCTGCCAGCTGCACACTCAGCATCTGCACGCCATCACGCTTAGGATCATCCACGATGATGGATATGAAAGATTGGCGCTCTGACACAATGAACTTGGAGCGGCGCAGCGGTATATCGGTCTTCACCTTCTTCTTGACAACTTTGCCACCCTCCTTCTTTGTTTGGCCTTTCTTGTCTGTGACACGCTGTTCTTTTTCGCCGGTATAGGTGATTTGGAAGGCGAGCTGGTCACCATGACTGGCGCCAACCAAGCTCCACTTATTCGAGCTGTTTACCCCCTTAGTATTGCCGCCTTTAAGCAAGGTTACCTCGGCATCGCTGAAATCGCCTTTCTTGGAGATGCTGATCTTGATATCTTTCTTTGACAGGTTGATAAGGTGTACGCCCTTCTTGGGGAAATCGCTCTCGCTGAGCATGATGGTCTCCACCTTGGTCTCGCTCTCCGGCATCACAATGCAGAATGATTTGGACGCTGCGCCCTTTGTGTCTACGGAAAATACTACTTTGGGCTCCTGCCACTTCTCTGCCTTGCCGTCTTTCTTGCCATCTTCCTTAGGCGGAATGGGGTTAGACTCGTAGAAGACTACCTTCCCGCCCTTCGGCTTAATGCGCGGCGTCGCTGTGCGCGAGGATATGGTTACTGTTTTTGCCTCCTCATCGTTCACTTTGTACCACAACGGGCTCTTTATCTTTATATTTTGAGCAGAGCAGATGACAAATCGTACGCCTGTCTTGGACTCCTGGTCTTCAGACTGCTCTTGGCGAGCCTTGCTACCACGTGAAGAAGACTGTGCATACACCGGCGCAGATGCCACCAGTGCTGCCATCAAGAGAGAAAAAGCTGTGTATTTCATATTGTTCACAATTCTACTTGCCTACTTTACCAACTTATCTCTTCCATAGCAAGCAGAAAAAAAATCAAAAAATTGTATTTTTATTTGAACAAAGCCCCCTGCACCGGTGTCTATTACCTTATCAGCCGCTTGGTGATGTGCCGGTGAAGGAGAGAGCACTTGGCCCACCCCTGTAAAAAGCTGCTGAGTTTCATAAGGTAGTAAGTTGAAACACCCCTCGGGCGGATACCCGAGGGGTGTTTTGATTAGGCGAATTGATAATAATAAAAAACGCTACCCTGCAAGAGTACAGAGTAGCGGTAGAATTAAACAAGCAAGGGCCGAGATTAACGGCTGTAGTTGCCGGGGTCTTGCGTGATGGTAACATCGTGCGGGTGGCTTTCTTGGAGACCACCGGCGGTGATGCGCACAAAGCGGGCGTGGTCGCGCAGCTCTTGCAGGTTCTTGGCACCCAAGTAACCCATACCGGAGCGCAGACCACCCACGAGCTGGAAGATAACATCTGCCAACATACCCTTGTAGGGTACGCGGGCCTCCACACCCTCTGCCACAAGCTTACCACTGCCATTCTGGCCGTAGCGGTCGCCGGAGCCGGCACGCATGGCGCCCAGAGAGCCCATGCCGCGGTAGGTCTTGAAGTTGCGGCCTTGGTAGTGTACCACGGCACCGGGGCTTTCCTCGCAACCGGCGAGCATACCACCCATCATGATGAGGTCTGCACCGGCAGCAAGTGCCTTAACGGCATCGCCGGAGTAGCGGATACCGCCGTCTGCAATCACGGTAACACCGGCGGGGCGGGCTACGGTGGCCACCTCCTGAATAGCAGTGAACTGGGGCATACCCACGCCGGAGATGATGCGGGTGGTGCAGATGGAGCCGGGGCCCACACCTACCTTGATGGCGCTGGCACCGGCAGAGATGAGGTCGCGGGCGCCGTCCTGAGTCACCACGTTACCGGCAACCACGGGTTTGCCGAGCTCGCGCAGTTTCTCAATCACATGCAGCACACGGCTGGTGTGGCCGGTGGCGGCATCAATAAAGAGGGCATCTGCACCGGCATCAATCACAGCCTGTGCACGTGCCATGAACTCCGGACCCGGACCCACGGCAGCACCGCAACGCAGGCGGCCCAACTCGTCCTTAGTGGACTCCTGGAAAGCCTCGCGTTTGCGGATGTCGGTATCGGTAATCAAGCCAACCAAGCAGCCGTTTTCATCAATCAGCGGCAACTTCTCGATGCGGTTGGTGTAAAGAATCTTGCGGGCTTCTTCTTGAGTAGTGGCGGGGGTGCCGGTAATGAGGCGGCTCATGGGGGTCATCACATCTGCCACGATGAGCTTATCGAGGTCATGCCCGTCTACCACGCGCATGTCGCGCCCGGTGATGATACCCACGAGCAAATTACCCTCTGCCACCACGGGCAGACCGGAGAAGCCATGCTCAAGCATGATAGCTTTTACGCGGCTGAGGCTCATGTCGCTGGTGACGGTAAGCGGCTTGGTGATAACAGCATTTTCAAAACGCTTTACCTTAGCCACCATAGCGGCCTGGTCATCAATACGGTTGTTGCGGTGAATCACACCGAGACCACCCTCGCGTGCCATGGCAATGGCCATTTCTACCTCCGTCACCGTATCCATGGGGGCGGAAAGAATGGGCAGGCGGAGCGGGAAACCCGCACAAAGTTGAGAAGAGGGGTCGGCCTCGCCGGGAAGAATGGTGCTCAGGCAAGGGAGCAAGAGCACGTCGTCAAATGTAAGTCCAAGCTGAATTTCTGCCATAGCGGAGAATATAACGGATACCACCCATTTGCAAGCCTAATCTGCCGAATTCTTGATTTTTTTTACATTTTTGAGCCCAAAGTGGGCGAATTCGGGCTTAAATATACTTTCGTTCGCGGAAAATGTGCGCTTTGAGGGGGTCTGAGGCAGCCAGATGAGTAAAGCCGATGGCGAGGGCATCTGCGGCATCGGGGGCCGGGGTTTCGGTAAGGCCGAGCATGGCGCGCATCATGAAAGCCACCTGTTGTTTACCGGCAGCACCGCGGCCGACGGTAGCCAATTTCACGCAAGTGGGCGGGTACTCCATAATGCGTTTATCATACCGCGCCGCCGCCAGCACGGTAGCCGCCCGAGCAGAGCCCATGTAAATGGCGGTGCGGTGAGATTGTACGTAGATGATGCCCTCAATGGCCAGCTCATCGGGTTGCCATTGCTCTATGAGCGAGCACACTTTCTCATGAATTGCCAACAAGCAGGCGCTTTGCGGCAATTTTTGCGGCAATGACAAGGTGCCGTAATCTAAGGCCACGGCATGCTTGTGGTCGCCCTCCAACACGGCATAGCCCGTGTTGCGGATGGCGGGGTCTATGGATACGACTCTCAATGAAGCGGGGTGTTATTGCGGATTCACCGTGCCGCAATAGGTCCAGAGGGTGGGGTCAAGCTCTGCCTTGGCGGCTTCTGCCAGGGCGCGGGCATGCTCGGGGGTTTCGGTAAGGGCATAAAGCGTAGAGCCGCTACCGCTCATCAGCGCGGCGCGCACACCGGGTTGTTGCAGCATCCACATCTTCCACAGGCCAAGAACGGGGAATTTGGTGAACACGGAGCGCTCTAACTCATTCACCAGCTTAATACCATCTACCGATTGGGCATTGTAGGTAACGCCCTTCATACGGTGAGCACCGTGCAAACCCTTGTAAGCAGAGGGGGTGGTAACACCGAACTGCGGTTTGATAAGCACGATGGGGCTGGTCCACTCTGCCAGCTCGGGCACCGGGGTTACAATCTCTCCCCTGCCGGTGCAACGGCTGACAACGGGGTTGAGGAAGAACGGCACATCGCTGCCGATGGCCGCGGCCATGGCATGCAACTCTTCAGCCGAATAATTGGTACCCAGGCCCTCATTAACGGCTTTGAGTGTGATGGCGGCATCTGCCGAGCCACCGCCCAACCCTGCCCCAAACGGGATATTCTTGGTGAGGGTAATACGCTGTTTGGCTTTGCGGCCATAGGCTTTTTCAAACTCGCGTATAGCTTTTACAACCAGATTACTCTCATCGGTAGGCACACCGGGGGTATCACACAGCAATGTGGTAGTACGTGAGTTATGAAAATCCAACTTATCTTCCAAATCCAGCTTAGCCATCAGAATGTCCACATTGTGGTAGCCATCCTCTCGCTTGCTCATTACCTTGAGAGAAAGATTTATCTTAGCCGGTGCGCTATAGCTTGTCATGCCCGCATTCTACACAATTTTTATATGCTTGTGAAGCCCAAAATCCGCTATACACAGCAAATCCTTCGTCCATCTATTCAGAAAAAGCAAACTAAAAAGCCCGTTGCCGCATATAGCGGGCAACGGGCTGCAAACACATGCTTGATAAAAATTACTTAAGATTCGGCAGCACGTTCTGCTCAAAGTTTTCCACATTGCCGCGAATACGACGTGCAGCGCGGCTATTGGGAGCGGCCTCGAGCGCGGCTTTGTAGTACTCATACATCTTCATGAAATCGCGCAACAAAGCATAGCTGTCGCCAATGGCGCTGAGGGCCTGCTGACGCACCTCGGGGTCAAGGTTGGGACGAGCAGCCAAGAAAGCCTCAAGTTTGGCAATGCTGTCCTGAAGCTCTGCCGGGGCAAGCTTACCGCGGAACTGGCCAAGCAAGTCGCGCAGGTCTTCCGTATCTTTCAGGCGAGCAACGGCTTCGCTACCCATGCCCTTAAAGCCGAGCGTATTTTCAGTATCAACAGAGTTGATGAAGTCAATCTCTGCCACGTATTTATCACGGCAAGCTACCGGCAGCACATTAATACCCTCTGCCAAGGCCTTGGCTTTCTCCATGCCGGTGAGCGTGGCGGCTTTCGCAAAGGCGGCGTCGCGGGCCTCGCGCTTCTTCACACCGGCATCCACCAGCGCAATGTAATCCTCGGGGGTGCGGCGGGTACCACTGATAATCTCATAGGGCATGCCCTTCTCGTCCATGAGCACCACACCGGGAAGCCCTGTAATACGGTAAGAGGTAAGCAGATTTTCGCGGCGGCGCTTCTCCTCATCCGGAATCAGCGCCACGAGCTCCGGTGTGCGGGGGAAGTCTACCGAAACCAGCACATACTTGTCGCCATAGGCGGCCTCAAAGGCGTCGGACTCCACAATTTTGTCACGCAAATGGATACAGGCCGTGCACCAGTCTGTACCGGTAAAGTCAACAAACACATTGCGCTTCTGTTCCACAGCCTGCTGCAATGCGGTCTCCATATCGGGGGCTTCGGGCAATGCCTGAGCTGCCATGGATAATACCATTAATGCGCTTAATTTTGTCAATATCTTCATTGTTGTTTTCTGTTGGGGTTAAAACTTTCGCTATTATATTTGTCGGTTTTCTGCTCCATATCGGCATACGATGAAACTCGCACATAATCTCCTGCGCTTTCGCCCCCGCGTATACGCGAGTGGGCACAGCAAGATTACTCTCATCGCTGCCTTGTCTATCGAATAACATAGTAATCCCTACCATGTCAATACCAAATTAAAAAAACAATCACAAAATTATTAAATTCGCCATTTTTTATCATTTGTTGTCAAACTTTTCGATGAACAAATGCGCATTCGGGGGCAAAGTTCGGCAGGGGGCTTTTATTTTTATGGCACGCTGTCACACCACAAGCTTGACGCAAGCGTAAAAGTTGGCAGAATAAGGGGGTTAAACTTCAAAAGCGTCCATTATTATGAGTCAGCTACTACACTCCATCATTCAATCCCCGTTCTTTTACTTCGGCGCGGGTATATTGCTAATCGTCTTGTTTTTCTGGTATCTGTCCACCGAACTGGACAGCACCAAGCGCAAGGCGGGTGCATTCTTCGTTATTGGCTTAACATCGTTCTGCCTGCTCTCCCTGTTTGTCAACGGTATGAGATACGGCATTGACATTAAAGGTGGTGAAGAAATAACACTGCGAGTACAACCCAAACTCGACGCTAACGGTGAGCCCACCATTGCCCCTACCGAGGAAGACATGGCCAAGGCATGCACCATGCTGGAGCAGCGACTCAATGCTACCGGTACCGCAGAAGTACAGATTATCCACTCCGGCGACAAGATCCTCATCCAGATTCCTCTGCTTGACCCCAACAATGCGGAAAACAACAAGAAGCTGATGGATGAGATGGTGGAGCGAATCACCCAGATTGCCAATCTCGAATTGTTGGAGGTACACCCCAACAATGCACAGTTGCTGAACGATCCGCTTGTAGTAACCAAGGTAGAAAACTACACGGCTGCCCTGCACCGCTACCAAGAAAGCGGCGGCAAGGGTAAAGACCCCTCCAAGAGCGGCAGCTACCGCACCCTGCCCAGTGGCCTGCAAACGCAGCGCACGGGCAAGATGACGGATGACCAGCTCGTCATGCAAAATTACCACTTGGTACCCCAAGTGATGACCAACGAAGAATTGGGCGAGCCTATCACCACCGAAGACGGGCGCCTTGTGTACAGCTTCCATATTCTGCGTACTCCCACCTCTGCCGAAACCAAGGGCGTATACATCAACGGTGCGCTGATATCCTCTGCCAACCCGGACGCCGCACGCCCCGGCTACGTGAACGTAAGCCTCAACAACGAGGGTGCAGACCGCATGCAAAAGCTTACCAGCGCCATGAATGTGGGCCATGACCAGCTTGCCGTTGTTCTCAACAATTATGGCAAATGCGCCCCCGTGGTACAAAGCGTATTGCACAAAGATTTCAATATTTCCGGGTTGAATGGCAAGAATGAGGCCCAGAACATTTCTGACGCCCTGGCCAACCCGCTCTCCAGCGAGCTCGTGCTCGAAGGCCGCAACAGCGTGACCGCCCAGCTGGGCCAAAGCGCCCTGCGCCAAGGCACCATTGCCGGCCTTATCGGCATGGTAGGCATCTTCATTTTCTGCTACTGGTACTACCGCTCCGCCGGCATTGTGGCCATGGTTGGTCTTGCCTGCAACGCGCTGATTCTGCTGGGGCTCATGAGCTTGTTCGGCTTCGTGCTGACTCTGCCGGGTATTGCCGGTATCGTGCTGACCATGGGTATCGCCGTAGACGCCA
This sequence comes from Akkermansia sp., assembly GCA_045124875.1. GTDB lineage: Bacteria > Verrucomicrobiota > Verrucomicrobiia > Verrucomicrobiales > Akkermansiaceae > Akkermansia. Next base: position 17,201 of record JBGVMR010000002.1, on the reverse strand, counting down.
ACGTGCTTATTTACGAGCGCCTGCGCGAGGAGAAAGCCAAGGGCAAACCCTTCATCGACTGCCTGCGTGCCGCATACGAAAAAGCATTCTCCGCCATTTGGGACTCCAACATCACCTCCCTTATCACAGCCGTTATTCTCTTCTGGATGGCCAGCGGCTCCATCAAGGGCTTTGCCGTAACCACCAGCGTGGGTATTCTCACCTCGCTCATCGGCGCTATCGTAGTAACACGCGTGCTCTTCTTCTTCGTTGAGAAGTTCAATCTCATCAAAGACATCAAGTTTGCCAAGGCCCCGCTGGAGGGCAAGGTTATCGACTTCATGAAGTACCGCAAGGTAACGGCATGGGGCTCCATCATTGCCATTGTGGCCATGTGCGCCTACGGCATCTTTGTACGTGGCGACAAAGCACTGGGTGTAGACTTTACCGGTGGTGCCAATATTGAATACGCCATCCCCGGTGATGCTCAGATTGACTACGCACAAATCGAAAAAACCGTGCAGGGCATGTCTCTTTCCAAAGCCCCCACGGTACAGGAGTTCCATGGTGCAGACTCACGCATTGTCAAGATTCGTGTAGCAGAGGGCGACGCAGAGCAGGTAATCGCTAAGCTGAGCGCCGATGTACCCGGCATGAAAGAGCTGGAGAAAGACGTAGCCATATCTTCCGTAAGCTCCTCCTTGGGTGCAAGCTTCCTCAAGACGGCCTGCTGGGCTATCTTGGCCGGCTTGCTGGGTATTACCATCTACCTGTCCATACGCTTCGAATGGAGTTTCGCCATGGGTGCCTTGGTATCCACCGCGCACGACGTGCTGGCCATCATCGCGCTGGTGGTATTGTTGGGCACAGAGCTCAGCATCATCCACATCGGTGCTTTCCTCACGGTAGCCGGTTACTCCATTAACGATACCATCGTTATTTATGACCGCATCCGCGAGCGCCTGCGCAGCGCAGAGCCGAACGAGAAGCTTATCGACATCATGAACGAGGCTATCAACACCACACTGTCTCGTACGCTGTTGACCTCCGGTTCTACCATTGCGGTGCTTATCTCTCTTATCTTCTTGGGTGGTCCGTCCATGTTCGACTTCTCCGTCGCCATGTTGCTGGGTATCTTCGTGGGCACCTACTCCTCCATCTTCATTGCCGCCCCCGTGGTGCTGGCATGCGATAAGAAGCACAACCTGCGCGCCGAGTTGCAGGCTCAGGATGAGCAAGACGCCAAGGCATAACCCCCAAGCCAAACAATTCTGCATCGGCTCGCATCTCTCCTCCACGAGGTTGCGAGCCGATTTTTCACTCCCCCCCCCACCACACATGAAAATCACCGCCACCAAAGCCATATTGACGCTGTGCGCCATACTGTTTACCACGGCCCTGTGGGGCTCTGTAAGCTGTGGGGCAGCCTTGGCAAACAAACCGTTGACGGCAGAAGAAGCCACCTTTTTACGACACCTCATCTACATGCACTTCGGGTTGGCACAATTGGCTATTTTGGGGGCTGTTATCACCTTATACCGCAGGCACCGCAAATGGCGCAAGTATTACCTGCTGGTCAGCTACAATGAAAAGGGGCTCTGCCTCAACCCGCCCGGCATCCGCATGCCGGCAGACCGCGTTTACCGCTGCCACTTGGGCAACATACGCACGGCAGAGCTTCCGCCCACCGATGCGCCGATTCTGGTATACCCCATGTTCATGCTCAGCGGGCATTCCAGCGGGGCTAAGTTGGAGAGCGAGCTCAACCTCGCCTATGCCGGCAGCCCCCTGCCCCCGGATTTATACTACCAGCCGGTGCTGGGCGCCTCCCCTTGGTTAGCCAAGGCCGCAGCCGCCCACATACGCCCACACCTGCAAGAAAAAACCGGCGTGCTGGTCATCGCGCATGGATCTCGGCTTACCGACAGCCCACCCGAGCCGGCATTATTTTGCCGCAGATTGCGAGAGCTGCTACCGGGCACGGAAATTGAGGTAGGCTACTTCAGCCAGGCCCCCGAGGCCGGCGAGATGCTTATCCGCATGCAGGCAAAGCATGTGCTGCTGTTACCCTTCCTGCTCACGGAAGGCATACACACCACCCGCGACCTCCCCACCGCGCAAGATGCCGCTGCCTGCGGCAAACGCCTTACCCGCCTGCCCGTTGTGGCAGCACTGCTTAACTCCACCTCACCCCACCGCTCATGAAAATTGCCCTCAAAGTTACCCCCGGTGCCCGCAAAAATGAAATCCTCGGTTGGGAGGACGATTACCCACAGGTGGGCCGTGTGCTCAAACTCAAAATTGCCGCCCCACCCATCGACGGCAAAGCCAATAAAGAAATAGAAAACTTTCTTGCCAAAAAACTCGGCCTTGCCAAATCTGCCGTCTCCATCGCCCACGGCGCCTCCGGCCGCATCAAACTCGCCGAACTCCCCGACGGCACCGATTTGACCCCCTTGGGCTGAACCCATGTGTTGGGGAATACCCCGGAATTTGAAAGTTCGAAATACGCACTACAAAGTGCCGGGCCTGATGGCTTGCCGCAAAAAGTACTGCCCGCAGCGACAGTTACTCAATAAAGCAAGCAAAGAAAAATAAATTGTACGCACTTTTTGCGAACAGTCGCAATAGTTTTATATTTTCGCTTGACAAAATTAAAAAAACATGTTAAATTCAATCCGCAGCCCACAAGGGATACACATGACTACATTATCCATGCTCTTACCATGAACCGCATCTCACTCACCAGCAATTTACCTGAGACCACGCTCGGCCTCTACATCAGAGATCTCAGGCTTAAAAAACGCATACCTCTTCGCAAGTTTGCAGAAAAACTCGATGAACTTTCTAAAAATTCTGCCGAAGGCGAATATGCAAGAACAACAAGTTTCAGCCCCGGCTTCCTCTCAGACATCGAAAATGGGCGGCGTTATCCGTCCGAACAAGTGCTTGAGTTGATTGCCGAGATATTGGGTGTAACAGTAGAAGAGTTACACGATAATGACCACCGAATGCCTACAGAAGAACTGCAGCGTCTTCATGCAGTAAACCCCATGTTCGGGTTCGCATTTCGACGTGCTGTCAACTTCATCAAAGCTGAGAAGCTGACCCCGGAAGAACTTCTGCAAAGACTGGGTGGTGAACCGCAAACTCACCATAACAATCAAGATAATGCCCCACAGTAATGACATATTAGATAAGTTGAATAACGCCCATACCCTACCTCTTGTCCATAGACACTATAGTGAACAAGAGCTGGAGAGCATGCCGATTACCCAACTGAAAAAATTCGATCTTTACCCAAACAAGCCTGAGCCGGTCGACATTGAATCTTTGGCAGATTCAATTTCTGACCATGTAGACTACTGCAACTTGCCCGATAATCTCATGGGTGCAACGCAATTCATATACGGAGCCAAGCCTATTATTCTGCTGAACAATAAGCATTTTACTGACGCCGACGTAGCAAGTACGAGAAGATCGCTTTTTACTATTGGCCATGAATGCGGGCACATCATCATGCAAGATGCACTGTTTCAATTGGCTTGCGAAAGGAATATCAGAAGAAAAACAAACTCTGCATCAGCACTTCCCAACTACCGGCCGTTATTTCACCAAAACTCCGCTAAATGCGACTGGCGCGAATGGCAAGCCAATACCGCAGCAGCACACCTTCTTATGCCCCCGGAGCATGTACACTCGGTTATTCAAAATGTGTTGAAAAATAATAGGTACGATGCAGAATCTCGTAACCTTATGCACTGCAATTATATTTTAGAAGCTATTAACTTCTCGCTGAGTGAAATATTCAATGTAAGCTACACCGCAGCAAAAATTACATGTGAACGCTACTTGAAAAAGTTCTCCCACATATTCTCAAACTTACTCGCAGCCATCAAAGTAAACAGTAACCGCTAACCCTATACCTACATCAGCAACCCTCCCCGGGGCGCTGATAATATACGTTCGCTTTTGCGGCGTACTTTCTATTACTTTTCCAATTTCCCATGTTTCAATTTTCATCCCCGGCAGTAAGTAGGCAGGTCACTATACCTACTGATGCCACCGACAGGCTCGCCATCGGCGAGATTGGTGCCGAAGCTCCGGCTGGGCAGCATACCAACGAGCAAGCAGGTTCTCACGACTGCGAACTCGTGGTCGAACCCACCGAGCAAGGTATCGCCGCTTCACTCGAAGCAAGAGCTGGTAGGACTCCTCTTCCTGCCGAATCTAACATTGTTCAGCACATGACAACTGATTCAAATCCCTCACTCACTCCGAGTGAGGAAGAGGTGCAGAAGTCTGCTTCCGCACCTAGCGTACAGCCCCAATCTTCCAATGGCTGTACTCCCGAGGTTGCTTCCGGCAGCCCCGTGTCAACTCTCAGCAATACGTCTGAGAACAAGTCCGAAGGTGTTAACCTTCCTGCCGCAGCTGAGGGGGAGCCCTCTGCTGAAGCTGAATTCGGTAGCCCTGCTGCCACAAACTCAAATCAAACTAAAGCGATGAATGCTAATCAAATCGAAAAAGTTTCCTCTGTCCACGCTGAGGAAGATGCCCAGGTTAACACCTGCGAGCAGACCGTGCAGCCCTACGTTGAACTCAACGCATGTGCTGTTTCCCCCGGTGAAACCGAACAGATTGCCAGTCCCAAGGCTGAGCCTCCGTCCGCAGTTTCCACCGATTCCACTAACTCTGACGCAGCAGCTCTCGCTTCTGCAAACCTCAACTCCGGCACCGATTTCGTTGCCACAACCAACACCAATACCGTCATGAATACGACATCCAATACCACTGCCGGTGCCCCCGTTTCCGAGGGCGTGTATTACATTTCCACTTTCAACTTCACCGCAAGCGAAAGCCCAATTGGGTTCAATCGCCCCACGTATACCGCGCCGAACTTGCCGGGCAATGACTGGGATACGGTTTACGCCGGTGTCTGCGTGGATCAGGCCAATCAGGGCGGTGCGGAACATCAGCTGGTGCTGTCGGGAGATAAGCTCATGCTGTCGCACCCCACGCAGCTGGCGGTTTTCATGCGTGCAGATGATATCGGCGATTTGCTTATTTCTTCTTTCATTCTTACCGAGGATGAGGTGAAGCAGCGTGTGCAGAATACCCCCGTTTACGACAAGGGGCAGCTGCAGCCCGTGGGAGATATCCATCTGCAATTCGATTTGGAGCAGGAGAAGTGGCAGGAGGCCGACTCCGGCGCTGCTTCTTGGAAGAATGTGGCAGATTCCCTCGTGCTGCCTGATGGTACATACTATATTTACGGTCTCGTGACCAACATCGGCTTCCCCAACGGCAACAATACCGACAACCGCAAGCTGTTCCGTTATGCTATTCAGGCCAAGCGTGTTTTGGTGCGGGATGTTGATGGTCAGCCCGAGCCCGAGCTTGTGGAGATGCTGTACTATGATAATGCACGCCATGTATGCCTGTCCTGCGGTTGCAATAGTACGGATGACGGAGACGCCGACAATCAGGCAGCCACTCAGGCTCCCGGTTGGGAGGGCGACCCTTGCCCGAGTTTCGTAAGGATTAACCCCACCAACGGCAAGGCTCTGTATGATTCCCCTTGGCGCTGGAAGGTGACTATCGAGGATAATGACGTCGTTATCACCCCGCCCACAGGGGAACCGCTGCGTTTCTCTGTACCGCCCGATGGCTCATCGGAGGCCGGTGCCACCTGGGCATCTGCCATGGAGCAAAATCGTGTGCAGTATCAGGACAGCAATTTCAACGCTACCACAGCCCGCACTCCCGCCTTCATTATGATGAAGGACCCGACCGGCCTTTGCATGACCTTTGAGATGAGCAACGGTGCCGTGTACTGCATCACCACCTCTGAGGGTCGCAAGGTAACAGCAACCGAGCGTGCTCAACACGTGCAGACGCAGTTTGATGGCGAGGGTAACCTCCTTTCATGTGTTTCCGAGGAGGGGCGTCTGGTTTGCACTACCGATGAAAATGGAGCTCTCAAACTCGATTGGTTCTCGCCGACGGCAGCCGCAGCGGTTGATGACAACGCGGAGGCTGAGGCTCCCTTTAAGTCGGAGAACATTCAGCAGAGTGGCAACAGCATCACCCACCTGCGCCAGCAGACCGGGCGTGACCCGCACGCCATTGTGCGCACGGAATCCGATGGCGTGGTCACCATCACCAAGGGCGTGGGCGATGAAGCTATCGTGCACCGATACGAAACCACCTACCCGACGAGCGGCCTGATGATGCGCACGGAGTCGGTTTACTATGCCTCTACGCCCGACAATGTGGCAAGCTGCACCCGCTCAGTGTACAACTACTCCGCAGCCGGTTGGCAGCTGTATTCCGTGACGGAGGGGTTTGGCTCCGCTACTACCCGCACGATTACCTACCGTTACAACACGGACAACAAGCTGTCCAGAGTTGAGCACTCTGATGGCAGCTATACGGAGTATGAGTACGACTCCCTCGGTCGCGTGACGATGGAGAAATCTCCTTGGGGTGAGGACCTCGCCAAAGTAACGCGCACAACCTATGCCGACAGCCGATTCTATGATATCCGCCCCGCTTCGGTGGCAGAGTATCATGTGAATGCAGCCGGTACGGAGGTGCTGTTCCGTAATACGGTCTATAGTTACGAGGAAACTGCCGAATTGGAGCGAGTGACCACTACGGTGACAGCTGGCGGCAGCTCGCAGCAGCAGGCGAGCATAGAAGAGACCTACGGCGCTGAGCCCGCATACGCCTATGCCGCAGGGAAGGCCAAGTTCTCTCAGGATGTAACAGGTGTGCAGACTTGGCACGAGTACGAGGCCACAACCGAGCACGGCGCTATCCACAAGCACACTTCCATCACCAAAGCCAATGGTGAGTTGGTGGCAGCACAGAGCCGAAAGAGCGAGAGCTTTATCGCTGCTAATAACACCACCACCTTTGAACAGGAGTGCATTTGGGACGGCACGCAGTGGCTACTGTTGAATGCCACGGCTTACGAATACGATGAGCAGCAGCGCGTGGTGAAGACAACGCACGGCAACGGGCGATTCTCCACCACCGAATGGATGTGCTGTGGCGTGTTCAACGAAACAGATGAGGATGGCATTACCTCCACCTACGCATACGATTCCGCCCGTCAGCTCACGGAAATCAGCCGAGAGGCGGTGTATGACGGCGAGACCTGCATCACTCCCGAGACCATCACGGAATACACCCGCGATGCCGCCGGACGCGTGCTCACCACCACCCGCCGAGTCGGCCCGATGGCAACAACCGAATCCACGGAATACGATGCGCTGGGCCGTGTGACTAAGCAGACTGATATTCTGGGCCGCGAAACCATCACCGCCTACAGCGCGGATGGCCTTACTACTACGGTAACAACTCCCGCCGGTGCAACCACCATCACCACCCGAAACACGGATGGCTCAACTGCTTCCGTGGGCGGTACGGCACAGCGTGCTCTGGTGTATGTATACGACCTCAACGGCAGCAACGAGCGCGTGACCACCAAACTGCCGAGCGGTGAAATCATTGCCCAGAGCATCAGCAACGGCTTCGGGCAGAATACCGTGCAGGCTCAGCCGAATACCATCGGCGGTTTCATCTACACCCGCAGTGAGTACAACGCCAAGGGGCAGCTGGTGAAGCGCTATCAGGACACCGGTTGGAATACTGAGAAAACCGCACCCACACTTTATGAGTACGATTACTTCGGCAATCAGGTGAAGCAGATTCTTGCTCTGAGCACCACGCCCACCAAGGATAATTCGCCGGTGAGAGAGGTAGCCTACTCGGTGGAATCTGCCGAGGATGGTGTGTACAGCGTCACCACGCAGACCCGATACAACGCTGAGGGTACAGCCCTGAACAGCACACAGAAGCAGTTGATTTCGCAGCTTTCTGCAACGCTGGCAAGCAAGAGCATCAGTACCGATGTGCGTGGTAACAGTTCGGTGAATTGGTCCGAGTACACGGCTCCCACGAAAGTGACGAGCTTCAGCACTATTCCCACATCCAATATCACGGCAGAGTCCGTCAGCATCGATGGATTTACCCTCTCTCAGAAAGACCATGCGGGTATTATCACCACCGCTTCCCGCAGCTACACGGCCACGGGTATGACCATGGTGCAGGTAGATGGTCGCAACAACGCCACAACCATTCACTCAGACCTCGCCGGGCGAACCATTAGCGTGACGGATGCCGCCAATGCGACAACAACCACGACTTACGATGCTAATCACAATCAGCCCGCCGTGGTGACGGACGCCATGGGTAACACCTCCTGCTACAAGTATGATGCCCGCGGTCGCAAAATTGCCGAGTGGGGTACTGCCCTGCAGCCCGCCTGTTTCGGTTATGATGACATTGACAACATGACCACGCTGCGCACCTTCCGCGCAGATAACGAGGTCATAACCACCGACCCGAGCGAACGCTCAGATTACGATGAAACCACTTGGTCTTTCAACGCTGTCACCGGTCTTGAAATATCCAAGACCTACGCAGACAATACCACCGTGGTAAAAACCTACGATTCCTACAACCGCCTTGCCATCGAGACGGATGCCCGTGGCAATGTGAAGACTCATTCCTACGAGCCCGCCCGCGGCCTGCACTTGGGTACTTCCTACACCGTGGTAGAGGGAACTGCGGAAACCTCTGCCCGTAGTTTCAACTACAATCACCTCGGCCTGATGACTCAACTGGTGGATGATGCGGGTATTCGTACATTTGGCTACAACACCTATGGCGAACGCGAAAGCGACAGCCTTGTGGTGGATGGCGATACCCACCTTATCGTTGAAACGCGAGACAGCTTCGGGCGTTCCACCGGCTTCGTCTACAGCAAAAACGGCAGTGTTCAGCATACCGTCACCACGGGCTACGGCACAGATGGTCGTATCAGCAGCGCAGGCTTCACCCACGGCGGTGCGGTCAAACAGTTCGGTTATGAGTACCTCAGTGGCACCTATCTGCTGCATAAGCTGACTAAGCCGAACAACATGACGCTCACGCAGACCTACGAGGCCACCCGCGACCTGCTCACCGGCATGGCTTACCACCGTGGCAGCACACTTGTAGCGCAGCGTGAGTATACATACGACATCCTTGAACGTCCCACTGCTCGCAATACAGCCCGCAACGGGCAGATTGTGAACGACACCTTCGCTCACAACAACCGTTCTGAGCTGACCGCGGCCACCGTCAACGGTACTGACTACGAGTACGCTTATGACAATATCGGTAACAGACAGCAAGCGACTGAGGGTAATGATGTCACGGTGTATGATGCCAATGCACTCAATCAGTACACCTCCATTAGCGAGAACGGTGCTGTTGCATTCGTCCCGCAGTTCGATGCTGATGGCAACCAGACTCTCATCCAGACCGATACCGGCATCTGGAGCGCCGTCTACAACGCGGAAAATCGCCCTGTCAACTTCACCAACAGTGAAAGTAACACCGTGGTAGAGTGTCAGTACGATTCCATGGGGCGACGAGCCTTCAAAAAGGTAACCGTCAACGGCAGCGTCACGCTCCACCAGCGCTACGTCTACCGCGGCTATTTGCAGATTGCCTGCATCGACCTCACCCGCAGCCATCACCCGGTGATGTGGCTCGTGACCTGGGATCCCACCCAGCCCGTTGCCACCCGCCCTCTGGCCATCCGAATCAACGGCACATGGTACACATACGGTTCGGATCTCACCAAGAATATCTGCGAGCTCTACTCTACGGAAGGCCGTATCACCACCTCCTACACCTACTCCCCCTTCGGCAAGGTGACAGCCACCGGCTCTCTCACCCAGCCGATTCAGTGGAGTAGCGAGGTATGGGATGGTGAACTGGGGCTGGTGTATTATAATTGGAGATATTATAATGCAGCAGTTGGTAGGTGGAATAGTCGCGATAAGGAATATAATGATAATCCATATCACTTTACAAGAAATAATGCTACATTTGCAATTGATGAATTAGGATTAAAGGAATTCTCTTTTAATGAGCAATCGTGCGCGTTAACTCTTAAGCTAAAGTTAGAAATAGATTTTGAAAAATCTGTACGATTTGGATATGATAAAATTGGAATCAATACATATTACGGTTCAGATTGGGATAATTCTAGCATAGGTGATGCTGAAAAACATATACTTGATAGTATAAATTCGGTCTGGCATAATAAGTATAAACTTACAACAAATAATAAATGCTGTCCATGTGAAAAAACAGGGATAAATATATTACTAGAGTTTGTCAAGGGAGAATATTTTTTTCCTGATGTAAAATTCATTGTAGTAAGGGAAAATCCTGAATATGATTCAATAAATGGTCACAGCCCCAGAGAATATGCAAAAGGGCCCAAAATTGTTATTCGTTCCAATTCATCTTCCCGCACAATAAACCATGAATTCGGACATAATTTAGGGCTTACTCATCCCGGAGTAGGATTACCCATAGAAAAACGCCATTTGCCAGATGAAGCCAAAGCTCTATTTGCTAAAAATAGCGATTTTAAGAGTACCGGAATCAATGATTTATCAAGCTATATTCATACGGGAACAGACAGATATGGTCGTGAAGTAAGTTACCACGATCTTATGGGAGTGTATGGCGGGATGCGAGAATTCTACTTTGAAAAATGGCAAAATTATATGACTGAATTATGTGAAAATTGTGCATATAGCGTTAAAAAGAAGTAAGTAAGAATAAAAAGAACTTCCATCCTCCACAAAAATAGAGGATGGAAGTTCTTAGCATATCAGGCATGAGCCGTAGTAAAATTGACCAGCGTTTTATTCTGACTTCAATCGTTTTTCGATAAGCTCAAGACAGCCCAATGCCTGAGGAATCTCTATGCCTTCGAAACCTCTAAGTTTACGCGCGGTTTCATACAGTGTTTTACCATCGAGTTTATAATTTACGTCCAATCCACACTCGAATAAAAACGCCAATCTTTCCTTCTGGTCTTGATGAAAGATATGTCTGAGTATAGCATCCAGTTGCTCTTTTGTAAGATTTTCATATCCTACCACATTGACATAATGATAGAAACAGTCATCCGAGAAAACTTTGACTATGGGAGCGTCACTGAAGTCCTGCAAAGCACTATCCAGCGGTGAAGCACCGTATTGCATCAGAAGGTCAGCCATCGGAATACTCTTAGCTCTCGATAGCGGACTACATTTTTTTGCCGGGAGAATATCGTTTTCCAATAAAACTTTGACAGTCTCGTACGAATCTTCTCCTGTTGCGAATAGGAGACATAACGGAGTCTTGTCCTCTTCATCAGCGTCATTGGGGCGTGCTCCGTTTTGCAGCAAGAAGCTCACACATTCCGCTGTTCCTTTCTCACATGCGTACTCCAGCAAGGGGTATTCGTGTGGCATCATATTCTCAAAAGTTCCAGAATGTTGCCAATCGAAATCTTCGTTTTTAAGAAGAGAAGAAAGCTCTGCCATATTATTTGATGAAATGGCCTCAATTGCTTTCGAGTGCAAAGATTCACAAGAGGTCAGCAAAACCGCGAGTAGAACAAGGAGCATTTGTAATGTCCCTTTTGAGATGTTTTTCATATTGGTATATTTAAGCGTTCTCATACCGGTGTTAATTGATACTGGATAATATTCAATGCCGTAATTAAGTGTACCATATACAGCACATTAATCAAGTCTTATATACTCTCCTTATATACTCTCCTTATATACTCTCGTTCGTAATTTAAAGAATGTCAGTCTGCATTTTTACTGTATTACTCTATAGTACCGCTGTAGGTCCCTCACAAAATCAGCCCTACTTCCCGCACATGCAGGAGGTAGGGCTGAAATAATAACGGCAAATATGTTATAAGCAATTACTCGCTTTTATCCACCCAGCCGTGGCGCTGAGAAAAGCAGAAGAAATCTTCCAGCAGGAGCGAGTACTGTAGACGGTGGCGTGAGATTTTGATGGAGGACAAAATCTCATCGGTGAGTTGGTTCTGGTCTACCTCATGCAGGACTTTCTCGACAGTTCGGGATAGAGGCGATAAATATTGCGGAACATGCGCCCGACGAGGACATTCATCGGCGGGCGGAAGGATTTGAGATATTCCTGAACGACATAAGCCACAGTGGGCTCACCGGAGGTATGTAGACGTGTGCGAATGGACATGCCCAACATTATGTGGACATATGCCGGGAATAAGCAAATAAAAAATACGACTTCGTCGAGACGTTACGTCGCAATTGTTTATGAATAAACTGATTGTGAGTTCCTATATGTAAAACACTGCACTGCTGATTGCAATTTCGCATACAACACTTACGGCGAGCGCGGCAGCCTGACGGTAGATGGCGATACCCACCTCATCACCGAAACAAGAGATGACTTCGGACGTTCCACCGGCTTCATCTCTAGCAAGAACAGCGCTGTGCAACACACTGCTACCACCGGTTACGGTACGGACGGACGGCCGGATTCACCCACAGCGGCGAGGTTAAGCAGTTCAATTATGAGTACCTCGGCGGCACCAACCTGCTGCATAAGCTCACCAAGCCGAACAACATGACGCTTACCCAGACCTACGAGTCTACTCGTGGCCTGCTCACCGGCATGGCTTACCATCGTGGCAGCACACTTGTGGCACAGCGTAAGTATACATACGACATCCTTGGACGTCCCACTGCGCGCAATACCGCCCGCAACGGTCAAACAGTGAACGACACCTTCGCTCACAATACCCGCTCCGAGCTGACCGCAGCCACACAAGAGTGAACATAAAATTTCTGGCACATGAAGGATTTGATTTCTGCAACGCTAACTAATTCCTGTTGCGGCATCTGTATTTCGTTATCTACCGATCTAATTCCCGAAGCAAAAAGCCAAATTTTGTCTTTCGTATGTAATTTATTTTTACAAATCCTTATCCGTAAGCGTTTTACAACGCAAGAAAACTTTCGACTCCCATTGACGACCCTGCGAGGGCGTTATCTCGATAAGAGATAACGCCCCCAATTTTTATTTGTAACCCGCTTAATTTACGCCACTTAACGCGAACTCCGTTGCATGCGTTGTAACGTGTTTTCGGGAGATTTTACATTTTAGCAGGCATGTTCCTACAGCCTCAGGCACTCCCTCGCACTCTGCACTTCGAGACGCCCATTCTATCTGCATAAAGGGGCTCGGACTCACTTCATTCGTTGATACTCAATAACCATTTACCATTGCCATCCCGCCCCGAGGAATACGCGTTGGTATAATTAAAAACTAAAGAACGTCATAGAAGAGTATTATGATTGTATAACGCATTATGCCAAAATTTTAGCGATATATAAGACATTTTCTCAGGAATTTTGACTTTGTATTTTCAAGCAGGTGCTAAACAATTAAGAATTGACGCGCGGGGATTAAGATAGTAGAATAGCCGCAGCATGAATGAAACTTCCGAATATAAGGTAGCAGACATTTCACTTGCCGACTGGGGTCGCAAAGAGATTGAGGTGTCAGAATACGAGATGCCGGGCCTGATGGCTTGCCGCGAAAAGTACGGTCCGCAGCAACCGCTGGCGGGTGTGCGCATCACCGGCTCTCTGCACATGACCATCCAAACCGCCGTGTTGATTGAAACACTGGTGGCCTTGGGGGCAGAGGTTCGCTGGGCATCTTGCAACATTTTCTCCACCCAAGACCACGCCGCAGCCGCTATTGCCACAGCCGGCGTACCCGTATTTGCCTGGAAGGGTGAGACCCTTGAAGAGTACTGGGACTGCACTTGGAAGGCCCTGTGCCACCGCGACGGCCAAGGCCCGCAGTTGATTGTGGATGACGGTGGCGACGCCACCCTGCTGCTGCACAAAGGGTACGAAATGGAGAACGGCGACACGTGGGTAGACACCCCCTCCGCCAGCGAGGAAGAGAGCGTCATCAAAGCCCTGCTCAAGCGCATTGGCGCAGAGCAGCCCGGCGTGTTCCACCGCTGGATGCCCGAGATTATGGGCGTGTCCGAAGAAACCACCACGGGTGTGCACCGCCTGTACCAAATGGCCCGCGACGGCCGCTTGCTCTTCCCCGCCATCAACGTGAATGACTCCGTTACCAAGAGCAAGTTTGATAACTTGTACGGCTGCCGCGAAAGCCTGACCGACGGCATCAAACGCGCCACCGACGTGATGATTGCCGGCAAGGTAGCCGTTATCTGCGGGTATGGTGATGTAGGCAAAGGCTGCGCACAGGCCCTGCGTGGGTTGGGTGCCCAGGTAATCGTTACCGAGATTGACCCCATTTGCGCCCTGCAAGCCGCTATGGAGGGCTACCGCGTGCTTACGGTAGAAGACACCCTGGGCATGGCAGATATTTATGTGACCACCACCGGCAACTGCGATATCATTACCCTGGAGCACATGGAGGCCATGAAGGACCAGGCCATTGTGTGCAACATCGGCCACTTCGACAACGAGATTCAGGTAGCGCGCCTGCAAGCCCGCGAGGGTATTGTATGCACCAACATCAAACCGCAGGTAGATAAATACACCTTCCCCGATGGCCACAGCCTCTACCTGCTGGCGGAAGGCCGCTTGGTCAACTTGGGTTGTGCCACAGGCCACGCATCGTTCGTGATGAGCAACAGCTTCACCAACCAAGTGCTCGCACAAATCGCCCTTTGGCAAGACCGCGGCACACGCAGCAACAGCGTAGAGGTACTGCCCAAGGTGCTGGACGAAGAAGTTGCCCGCCTGCACCTCGCCAAACTGGGGGTACACCTTACCACCCTTTCTCAAAAACAGGCAGACTACATCGGCGTTAAGGTCGAGGGCCCGTATAAAGCTGAGGCTTACAGATATTAAAATATCGCCTCATTACACTTTTTGGTTTGATATAATGACAAGCCCCACAAATTGTAGTTTGTGGGGCTTGCTTCTTCTGCAAATTGACGGCGATTACGGGAGCGAAAAGGGGTAAACGCAAAAATGAGTTGCAAAATGCGAGGTAATATGAGAGGATGAAGCCGGACATGCAGAGTGTAGATACCATAGCCGCCATAGCCACACCACCGGGTAGTGGTGCCATAGCCGTCATCCGCATGAGCGGGCCTCAAGCTACAGCCGTCATGCAGGCATGCACCGGCAAGGTAACCGAGC
The DNA here is from genome assembly GCA_045124875.1 of Akkermansia sp. GTDB lineage: Bacteria > Verrucomicrobiota > Verrucomicrobiia > Verrucomicrobiales > Akkermansiaceae > Akkermansia. The sequence goes on along the minus strand of JBGVMR010000002.1, from coordinate 2,118 downwards.
CGCGGCGTGCCACTGTGGCATACGTGAGGGATGCCCAAGGCCGCGTGCTGGATGAAGTGGTGGCCACCTATTTTGCGGGGCCTGCCAGCTACACGGGCGAAGATGTGGTAGAGCTCTCTTGCCATGGTGGCATGCTGGTAACGCGACGCGTGCTGGAGCGCCTGTTGCAGTGTGGCGCCCGGCCGGCAGAGCCCGGGGAGTTTACGCGACGAGCTTTTGAAAACGGGCGCATGGACCTTACCCGCGCAGAGGCAGTGATGGATGTAATTAACGCCGGCAGCGACCTCGCCTTGCGTGCTGCCCAAAACCAGTTGCACGGCGCCATCTTCAGCAAGGTAGAGTCTGCGGTGGATAAGCTTATCTCCGTCGCTGCGCATGTGGAGGCCTACATTGATTTTCCGGAGGAAGATATTGCACCCGATACCACGCAAGAGCTGGTAGACGCGCTGGATGACGTATGCGCCGAGCTGCGCCTGTTGCTGGCCACGGCGGATGAAGGCCGCTTGCTGCGAGAAGGCATACGCACGGCTATCGTCGGTGCGCCCAATGTGGGTAAATCCAGCCTGCTCAACATGCTGTTGGGGTATGAGCGCGCCATTGTGAGCGACACCGCCGGCACCACGCGAGACACCATTGAAGAAAGCGTAAGCCTGGGTGGTCTGCGCCTGCGCTTGGTAGACACCGCCGGCCTGCATGAAAGCGCAGATGCCATTGAGCGCGCCGGTATGGAGCGCAGCCGCCGTGCCGGGGCAGAGGCAGACCTAGTTTTAGAGGTAGCAGATGCCACGCTACCGCCCGCCCGCGTATCCCTGCCGCAAAGCGCGGCACAACACCTGCTCTTGCTCAACAAGTGCGACCAACCCGTACACCCCGGTTGGCAGGGGGTACCCGCCCTGCATATCTCTTGCCGCACAGGGCAAGGCCATGCAGAACTGGCCGACGCCATCACAGAGCTGTTCTTGCACAGCACCGGCGGCGAGCTCGACTCTTTGGCCGCCATCAACACCCGCCACCGCTACGCCCTGCAACAAGCGCTGGATTATCTGGCCACCGCCCGCGAGGGCCTGCTCTCCGGCCTCTCCCCCGAGCTCATGGATATTGACCTGCGTGCCGCGCTGGATGCCCTCGGCTCCATCTCCGGCCGCGTGGATACGGAAGACATCCTCACCCGCGTATTCGCCACCTTCTGCCTGGGCAAGTAATGCGAAGCATGAGTTCCCCATGCAGCAAACCGGCGGCACGATAATTTAAACGCTCCATTTTATCGGGTGCAAAGCTTTGCGAGTAATTGACAGCTGCATATCCAAACACCACGTTAATGCTATACAAAAAAGAACAGCCACCGGAAACGGCGGCTGTTCTTACATTAAAATTGCTTTTAAAAGAGGTTGAATTAAAGGTCAAGGTCAAGCTCGTCCTCCTCAGAAACCTCTTCCTCGTCATCGGCGAGCTCTTCCTCTTCGGTAGCCTCTTCCTCAACGACGGGCTCTTCTTCCTCTTCTACAACGAGCTCTTCGTCGGTAGCCTCGTCCTCAAGGGCGGGCTCCTCTTCTTCCTCTTCTTCCTCTTCTACAACGAGCTCTTCTTCGGTGGCCTCTTCCTCAACGGCGGGCTCTTCCTCCTCAGCGGGAGCAACCTCCTCAACGGCGGGCTCTTCAGTAGCGGCAGGAGTCTCCGTGGCAGCAGCGGCGGGCTTTTCAGCAGGCTGAGCAGCGGGTTTCTCGGCATTATCACCGCAGGAGCTCAGAGCAAGCATACCGGCGGACAACAAGGCGATGTATAAGTTCTTTTTCATGTTCGTATGAGCTTATTGAGCTACTGCTGCATGCAGTAACCGCGCTCGTGATAACACAGATATGCCGGATAGTAAAGAAAAAATTCAATTATCCCCTGTGATTTATGCATTTTTTACAAGGCTCTGTTGAAAATTACAGTTGATTGATACTCCATCCCGTAAATTGTAATTTATTGGGGTGTTTGATGTGATGCTGTGAGCGTAGCGAACCAAATTTAAGAGCCCCGTGATAGCGGGGCGACGGACCAGTAGCCACGTGGTGTAGCTGCGTTAGCAGCGGAACCCGTGGTAGTGGTAGAAAAGAATCTCGGAGCCCGAAGCAG
>JBGVMR010000001.1:0-7498 GCA_045124875.1 Akkermansia sp. | reverse complement strand
TTTTTTTTTTTTTTTTTTTTGTTGTTTTGGTGTTTGTGTTTTTTTTTTTTTTTTTTTTTTTTTTTTTTTTTTTTTTTTTTTTTTCTATATTTTCCCCGCCTTGAAATTGATATATTAAACGTATTTTCGGGGTTTTTCGAGGGTGTCGGGGTAACAAAAAAGCACCTCAACATGTGAGGTGCTTTTAGTAGGGCTACAGGGACTCGAACCCCGAATAGCGGTGCCAGAAACCGATGTGTTGCCAATTACACCATAGCCCTATGGTCACTTGGACGCAGGCAGTATACGCTTGCGCTCCCTCGCTGTCAAGCCATTTTTCAGATTTTTTTGATAAAAATCGTTAAAATGGATGAAAACGGGGGTTATTTAAGCCTCCAAGCGGTTGATGAAAGCTAAAAATTGCTGCAAGGCGTCTGCGCGGTGAGAGATGCGGTTCTTTTCCTCTGCCGGCAGCTGTGCCATGGTACAGCTGTAGCCGTGGGGCACAAAGAGCGGGTCGTAGCCGAAGCCGTGTTCGCCTGCGGGGGTGGCGGTAATGCTGCCCTCTACCTTGCCGATAAACTCTGCCTTGACGCTGCCGCCCTCTGCCAAGCACATGGCACACATGAAACGGGCGGTTTTGGCGGTATCTGCCGGCAGCGCGGCTAAATCTGCCAGCAATTTGGCATTGTTGGCGGCATCGTTGCCGTGCTCGCCGGCGTAGCGTGCAGAGTATACGCCGGGGGCACCCTCCAAGGCATCCACACACAGGCCGGAGTCATCTGCCAGCACCAGCCCGGGCAGGGCGGCGGAGATACCGCAGGCTTTCAGCGCTGCGTTTTCGGCAAAGGTGGTGCCGGTTTCCTCAACATCGGGCAGGGTGGGGTAATCTGCCAGGGTGCGCACGGTGAAGTGCGGGGGGAGTATGGCGGCTATTTCTTGCGCTTTGTGGGCGTTGCGGGTGGCAATGGTGAGGATGGTTTGGTCAGTCATTGTTGAAGCAGATGTTCTTTTTCGGGAAAACTTTTGCCAAGAAGACGGCGATGACGGTGAAGCCCATGATGACGGCCAGTACGTCTGCCACGGCCTGGGCCCACCAAATGCCGGGCTCGCCGTACCAGAGCGGCATGAGCAGCAGGCAGGGCAACAGGAAGATGAGCTGGCGGGTGAGGGTGAGGAAGATGCTCATCACCGGGCGCCCGATGGCTTGGAAGAAGTTGCTGATAACAATCTGCGGCCCTACCAAGGGGAAGATAAGGCTCATGATGATGATGCCGTAAGTGGCGATATCGATGATTCTATCTGCATTTGCCTCGCTTTCTTTTACGAACAGAGAAACGATTTCGCGCGGGAAAATCTGCATCAGCACGGTGCCGATGGTGGTTACAATACCTGCAAACACCATGGCGTTGAGCAATACGCTGCGCACGCGGCAATACTTGCCCAGCCCCAGGTTATACCCCGCAATGGGTTGCATGCCTTGGGTAATGCCGGCTACAAACATGACGAAGAAGAAGATAATGCGGTTGACCACACCGTAGGCGCCCACGCCTTCTTGCCCGTCATATTGAAGGAGAAGTTGGTTGAAGAGCAGCACGATGACGCATGCCACGATGTTGAGCAGGCAGGGCGGCATGCCGATGGTTAAAATGCGGCGGGTGAGCGGCCAACTGATGTTGTATATGCCTTTCGTGAACCGCAGTACAACATCTTTACGGAAAAAATGCAGGAGCACCCATGCCAAACCGATGGTTTGTGCGGTGGCGGTTGCCAAGCCGGCACCTGCTATACCCCAGCCGAATACGTAGATAAAGAGGGGGGCTATAGCTACGTTGACCACCATGGAGATAAGCATGCTTATCATGGCTTTTTTGGGGTAACCGCTGGCGCGCATCAGGTGGTTGAGCCCCAAGAATACCGAGTTGAAGGGGAACCACAGCATGAGCACCAGCATGTAATCGCACGAGGGATCGAGGGTGTTCGTGTAGCCGCTGATTTCTGTGCCCGCTGTTGCCTCTGCCCCGAATGCCATCATGACCTCTCTGAGCCATGGTAAGGGCAGCCAGCCTACTATCAGGCTTGATAAAAAGCTTAGTATCAGGCAGTGACCTAAAATGTTCTGCGCTCGGCGGCGTTTACCTTGTCCCAAGGCAATGGAGGCACTGGCCGCACAACCCAGCCCCACCAATGTGCCCACGGCTACCATCAGGTTCATGACCGGGAATACCAACCCCATGGCTATTACTGCGTACGTGCCGCACCACTGCCCTACATAAAAGGCACCCACCAAGTTATAAACCGACATGGCCACCATGCCCGTGATGGCCGGCAGAGAGTAACTCAGCAATAACGACCGTATGGGCCGATGCTCCAATTCCATTAATTTTGTATCGCTCGCCATGCTATAAATTCAGGGTACGCCTACATGTGCTGTAAGTCAAGATAAATACACTGAAATGTGAAAACTATATTATGTGCGCGGGGTATCCCCGCTTGCATGATACCAGGGCATAAAAAATCCACCGCCGTGCGCAGGAGCGCTCGGCGGTGAAAAAATCGTATAGTCGCAATTTTGCGTGGGGCGCTATTACTTGATAACGCCGAGTTCGCGGCCGGCCTGAGCAAAGGCGGCAATGGCGCGGTCCAACTGCTCTTCTGTATGGGCAGCGGAGAGCTGGGTGCGAATACGAGCCTGCTCTTTGGGCACCACGGGATAGAAGAAGCCCATGGCGTATACACCGAGCTCGAGCAAGCGGTTGCTGAAGCGCTGAGAAAGAGCGGCATCACCCAACATGACGGGCACAATGGCGTGGCCGGCACCGGCAAGGGTGAACCCGCACTGCTCCATACCCTTGCGGAAGTAGGCGGCGTTGTGCTGCACGCGCTCGGTCAGCTCGGTGGAGGCCTCAAGCATGTCAATCACCTTGATGGTGGTGGCAGCAATGGCGGGCATTACGCTGTTGGAGAACAGGTAGGGGCGAGATTTCTGGCGCAGCATGTCAATCACCTCCTTGGGACCGGATACATAACCACCGGATGCACCGCCGAGTGCCTTACCGAAGGTACCGGTGGTGATGTCTACCTTACCGAAGAGGCCGCAATGCTCGTGCGTACCACGGCCACGGGCACCCAAAACGCCGGTGGCGTGAGACTCGTCAAAGTGTACGATAGCGCCGTACTTCTCGGCAAGCTCATGAATCTTGTCGAGGCTGGCTACAATACCGTCCATGGAGAACACACCATCGGTAGAAATAAGGATGGTGCGGGCACCGTTGGCCTTGGCCTCTTGCAGCTTGGCCTCGAGGTCGGCCATATCATTGTTGGCATAGCGGTAACGGGCAGCTTTGCAAAGGCGCACGCCGTCGATGATGGAAGCGTGGTTGAGGGAGTCGGACACAATGGCGTCCTCCTTGGAGAGCAAAGCCTCAAACAAGCCACCGTTGGCATCGAAGCAAGAGCCGAAGAGGATGGTATCTTGAGTACCCAAGAAGTTGCTCAGGCGCTCCTCGAGCTCGCGGTGCAGCGTTTGCGTACCGCAGATGAAACGCACGGAGGCCATACCGAAGCCCCAGCGGTCGATAGCCTCTTTGGCGGCTTTCTCAAGCTCGGGGTGGTTAGCAAGGCCCAAGTAGTTGTTGGCGCACATGTTGATGACACTGCTGCCATCTTTAAGGCCTACCTCAGAGAACTGAGGGGTAGCGATGTAGCGCTCTTGCTTGTACAGGCCGGCCTCTTGAAGAGCGGCAAGGTCTGTAACCAATCGGTTTTTGAAATCTGTATTATACATAACGGTATCTACCCATCGGCGGGCGAGGTATTGTAGTACCTTGCCCCTCATTTGTCAATGATTATGGCAGGGGAATACCTAAAAACTCATCGCTGTTACGCTAAATTTCTACATATCGCTCAAAATTCGGTCTTCAGTGGAGGTTTCTACTTGTACTCGTATAATAAATTTGCTACATTGCAGGGGCATGACAACTGTTTCTCGCAAGGTCTTTCCATTATTCTTTCATATTGCTCAGCTGGAACCCGTGTGCGGTACGCATCGCCCATCCTTCGCAACATCAATTAACTGAGGATACATTTTTAGCGACTAAACAAGGAAACTATTTAACCAATCTTTTTATAACTACACGTATGAAAAAATCTACTATTCTTACTCTATTCTTGTTACCCATTCTGGCCGTTGGCATCAACTCATGCTCGCAAAATCCTCGAGAAGAGGCTATCAGCATACTGGAGGATAGGGGAATTAAACGGTCGGAGTATAATACTAAGCTTGAATTTGCCTGTCGTGACGGTAATATCGAGCTGGTTTACCTGCTGCTCATGGCAGGTGCAAATGTAAATGGAAATCGAGAATTTTCTTCGCCTCTCTCCTGGGCGGTAAGCAAAGGGCATACCGAAATAGTCAAGCTTTTATTGACTGTTCGAGGTATTGATGTGAATTTTGATTCCCCTCTTTACACAGCAGTAGAGAAAGGATATACCGAAATAGTCAAGCTTCTGCTGGCTACCCCCGGTATTGATGTGAATTATTGCCGTATTGAGGATAGAGTGAGTCCGCTCTATGCAGCTGTAGAGAATGGGCATACCGAAATAGTCAAGCTTCTGTTGAAAGCTCCCGGCATTGACGTGAATAAGTCAGGTAGGTTTGGCTCGACCCCGCTCTCAAAAGCTGTAGCGGCTGGTCATATCGAAATAGTTAAGCTTCTGTTGTCCATGCCGGGTGTTAATGTGAATAGGGGGTCGTACTTTGAACATAGCGCATACTCACCACTCTTTATGGCGGCTTCAAGCGGTGACTCGAAAATGGTTAAGCTTCTACTGAAAGCCCCCGGTATCGATGTGAATTGGGGTAAGGACAAGAAGGCAGCAAGCCCGCTCCATGCAGCGGTAAATGCTGGCCATGCAAAAATCGTAAAATTGCTGTTAGCTGCTCCCGGTATTGATGTGAATAAGCCAAATGAGCATGGCGACACCCCTCTGTCTGAGGCGACCAGAAGAGGCCATACAAAAATCGTCAAGATGCTGAAAGCCGCCGGTGCAAAGTAAGAGCCCCATTACGAGTGTGCACAATCAAAAAAAACATAGTCCTGTTTGAATGATAAATCGGAGTTTGAATATACGAATTACGGGCTAAATTGCATCCGCATGTAACAAAGATTTTGCAACCGGGCGTATATCTGCGGGTAATTGGCGCGGTGCGTTATGGCAAAAAACGGGATGCTCGCTGTTTGACAACAGCTTAAGAGGCTGGTATAATGCGGCGCGTCATGAAGATATACCGCGAGTCCGATGCCGAGTTTGCCACAGCCGTAGCAGCCATGAACCGCCGCGCCATCCCCACGGGCGATATTCAGGCGACGGTGGCCGCCATTATTAATGAGGTGCAAACCCGTGGCGATGCCGCCCTGTGTGACTACGCCGCCAAGTTTGACCGCGTACAGCTTACCCCCGCAGACCTGCGCGTTACGGAAGCCGAGCTTGCCGAGGCACAAGCCACCGTACCGCAAGAGGTAAAAGAGGCCATCGCGGCATCTCTTGCCAATATCACCTATTTTTCTGAGCAAAGCATGCGCCGAGATTGGACCGGCACCAACGCCCAAGGCTGCGAGGTGGGCGAGCGCTTTGTGCCGTATGACCGCGTGGGTATTTACGTGCCGGGCGGCAAGGCTCCGCTGGTTTCCACCGCGCTGATGACCGGTGGTTTTGCCAAGGCAGTGGGCGTACCGCAAATTGTGGCCATGACCCCCTGCGGGCCGGATGGCAAAGTAAACCCCGCCGTGTTGGTAGCTTTGCAAGCCGCCGGCGCCACAGAGATTTACCGCATAGGCGGTGCCCAAAGCATTGCCGCACTTGCGCTGGGTACAGAGTCCATCGCACCCGTGCAAAAGATATTCGGCCCCGGCAACCGATTTGTGGTAGAAGCCAAGCGCCAATTAGTGGGAGCCGTTGCCATAGACCTGTTGCCCGGCCCCAGCGAGGTAATGGTGTTGGCAGACCACACCGCCAACCCCGCCTTTGTGGCGGCAGACCTGCTGGCCCAGGCAGAGCACGGTGGTGATAGCGCCATTGCCTTTGTTACCACCTCAGAGGCCTTGCTCTTTGCCGTGCAACAACAAATTGCAGAGCAGGCTGCCACGCTCTCTCGCGCGGCATACCTGCAACAGGTGCTTGAGGATAACACCTACTGCTTCTTGGTTTCTGCCATAGAAACCGGTGCCGACATCGTGAACGCCTATGCCCCCGAGCACCTGGTGCTGGTGGTAGACCCCGCCATAGAAGAACCCTCCCTTGCCCGCATTCGCACCGCAGGGGCAATCTACGCCGGTACCTATTCTACCGTTGCCTGTGGTGATTTCTTGGCAGGCCCCAGCCATACCCTCCCCACCGGGGGCTCCGGTAAGTCATTCTCCGGCATCCGTGCAGACCAATTCCAACGCCGCACCTCCATTGTACGCATGAGCCCGGCGGCCGCCCGCGCCTCCCTGCCCCATGTGCTCACCTTTGCACGTGTAGAGGGGCTCGATGCCCACGGCCGTTCCCTCGAAATCCGCACCCGTTCCCTGTAAAGCTCAACCCCGACAGCATATGAAATCCCCTCTGATTTTAATGCTTGTCAGCGTATTGACTCTCAGCTCATGCGGGTTTGTGCAGCAGTGGCAAGAGTCACGGAAGCAGGATGCCGCCTATACCGAATACGTAGAAGAGAAAGCAAAAGAAAGCAAGCCCTTGGCGGAATTGAAACACGCGGCTGCCACTGCAGCCCGCGCCCAAATCCGTATCTCATGGGATGCCAATGATACAGAAGACACCATTATACCCTTGAGGGATGATGAATTGGCGGTTATCCGCGACATCATGCCGAGAATGAAGGATAAACCGGCCCTTTGCCGCGAGGCGTGGGAGAAGCAAGAACGCAAGCGCAAGCAGCCGATTACCCTGATTTCTTATTACTGCTACCCCTATTTAGAGTTTTTGAATGCACAGGGAGAAGTGATTGATTACTATCCTCTGCACGATGATATCGGGGTGTGTGAGGAAGCGGCGAAGTACAGCCGCCGTTATGACCCGTACGCCTCGGCTTTCATGTTGCCGGCAGAAGATGCAGCCAAGTTCAAAGCCTTGCCCTCCATGCAGAAATATGAAAAAACAGTGGATGATTTTTTGAATTCACGCAAAAAATAAAACACTCTGTTAAACATTTCAGTTGATCAATTTTAATTTATCGGGCAGATGGCGCATGCTTCGGCGAAGCCCGCAGGGCGAAGACGGGAGCGAAGCGAACCGAATTCAAGAGCCCCGTGATAGCGGGGCGGCATATGGTAGCCCGGGGTTCCGTCTTCAGGCATTCGCCCTACGCCGAGACAAGGCAGCCCGAAGGGCGGAACCCCGGGTCCGGAATAAACGTTATTCGAACCTCGCCGAATGGCGGGGTGGCATAATGCGAGGTGTTAGTATTTACGATGATTTTGTAATCGAAAACAATGGAAATAAATACCTTATGACATCT